>JAVETY010000003.1:0-40476 GCA_034005815.1 Sulfurimonadaceae bacterium
TGCGCAGCAAGATTAAACACTAACAACTTCTCTAAGCATGTAGACGTTAGGAGTAGCTTGGTTTTGGACTGCGGTTCGATCCCGCACGCCTCCACCAATCAAAGCTCTATTTTAGGCATTTTCCAGCAATTTAAATTCTTAATGTACCACTTTTATACCACCAACTTATATTTTTTACTAAAATTGAAGATGATTATGTAAGAAAGAGGAAATGTAAATGGCAATATACATTTATTTTTAATTTACTGAATTAAAGTTTGTCTAGTTTATTGGGGACATTCCAAATTTAGTGTACTATTTAATATAAATAACAAAAATAACAATTAGGAGAAAAAATGGATAAAAGTATCATTTTGAGTGTCGCTTTAATTATTATCGCTTTTCTTGCATTAAACATTATAAAGCAATTTTTGAGCAAAATAGGTTCACTAAAAAATGTAAGCGAAATAAGAATGTACTATATTCACCGTACTGCGGCTGTTTTTATAACACTTCTTAGCTTTTTTTCTTTAGCTCTTATTTGGAGTGTAGATTTTGGTTCTGTTTTGGTTGTTGCTTCATCTGTTTTTACGATTATTGGAGTAGCACTTTTTGCTCAGTGGTCCATTTTGAGTAATATCACTGCGAGTTTTATCATCTTTTTTAGCTTTCCAACGCGCGTGGGAGATAATATCATGATCATCGATGGTGACAATAGCATCAGCGGAGAAATTACAGAAATCTCACTCTATCAAGTCGAAATACGAGATGTTGAGGGCAATACGATACACTATCCAAATAATCTTTTTATCCAAAAACCTATTAAAAAAATGAAACAACAAACAAAATCAGTAGAAGTTGAAAAAATAGAAATCAGAAATGAAGAGACTATCGTATCTTAAAAATATTTATCTCTACATAACAAGTGATAGAGTAAATAATTTGAGAATATACTATAACCAAAAGATTTGAATCATCTTTTTCTCCCAAATAATCATTAGTTTAAATTAACTTTAGTACAATCTATAGTTAGTTCAATGATACTGTTTAGGATAAATTATGAAGCAAAAGATTCCTCTGTTTGGTTTAGTATATCTCGCTCTTGTCACCCTCATCTATGTAGTAAGTGAATATGAAGCAAAAAATAAAATCGATACTATTTTAGAGAAACATCTCTCAAACCTTGAAACACATTATGAGATTTTCCTTTATAATCAAATCAAAATTACAAATCTTTTTTATGAGGAAACTAAAAATAACTCTCAAATCATCTCTCTTGTATCACAAGCCAGCAAAACTACAAACCCACAAAAGCTTGCAAAACTTCGTAAAGAGCTCTACCTCGTCATAACTCCTTTATATCAAAAATACAAACAAAATGACGTCCTTCAATACCACTTTGTACTTCCAGACAACACATCTTTCTTGCGTATGCACAAGGTAGATACCTACGGGGATAATCTCACATTATTCCGTAATGATTTTGCAACTGTTAACAAAACTCATGAAATAGTACGTGGGTTTAATCAAGGTGTTTTAGCACATGCCTTTCGTAATGTTTACCCACTCTTTGATAGTGAAAAAAATTATATAGGAGCAGTTGAATTTTCCTATCCGAGCGAACTTTTGCAAGAGTATCTTACCAATATCAGTAAAGTGCACTCCCATTTTCTTGTAAGTAAAAAGATTTTTATCGAAAAAGTCTCCAACCAACAAGAGCTAATTATGAACTATGTCACAAGTGTCGAAAATCAAAACTACCTTGTTTCAAGTTCAGATATAAAGTCTTTTCGAAATTGTCCTCATAATCAAAAGAAAGTGATTCTTTCACTCTTGCCTGAAATAGAGAAAAAGATGCGGGAAAAAGTGAGATTTTCTCTTTATGGAGATATAAATGGCCAGGAGACAGTTATCTCTTTTTACCCTATAAAACAAATTAATACGGATCAAATTGCAGCTTGGCTTGTTGCTTATGAGAAAAATAATTTTCTATCGCATGCAGTTACTATCAATAGATTTATAGCTCTCATCCTCAGTTTTATACTTTTTTTACTTTTTTGGTTTATCTACAGAACTCTTAAACAAAAAACTCTCCTTGAGGTAAAAACACAAGAACAAAATAGCTTACTTTCTCTTTTTGATAAAAGTGACTCTGTGCTCTTTAAATGGAATAACGATCTCACTTGGAATATAGAATATGTTTCTTTGGGGATAGAGAAACTCTCAGGCTATAAAAAAGAGCAGTTTCTCAATGGAATAATCTCCTATGCATCGATTATCCATAAAGATGATCTTGCCTTTGTAACATCTGAAGTTGAAGAGGGTAAACGTGCAAAAGAGGAATTTTTCAAACATCTACCATATCGTATTGTGACAAAAGATGGTTCTATTAAGTGGGTTTTAGACTACACATCTGTACTTAAAAACAGTAAGGGGGAAGTGACCTATTTTGTGGGCTATATCACCGATATTACAGAACAAATCAATCTTCAGCTTGAAACAAAAAAATTAAAAGAGCGTTTTGAGCTTGTTCTTGATGCTATTAATGATGGAATTTGGGATTGGGATATTGAAAATAGAACTTCATATTTTTCACCAAAATTAAAAAATATGTTGGGATACGATGATAGTGAGATAGAAAACAATGCTGATTCATTTTTTGCACTCATCCATCCAGAAGATATTAAATATGTCAAAGAAGTACTGAATAAGCACTTCCTTGACCCTATCAAAAATCCTTATATAGTAGAGATGCGTATGCAGTGCAAAGATGGCGCATACAAGTGGATTCTTACTCGTGGTCGTGCAAGTTTTGATGAAAATAAAAATCCAATTAAGATAGTAGGTTCTCACACAGATATAGACCAAAACAAAAAAATCAACCAAGCGATTAAAAAAGCGGAGATTAAATTTTTTACTATCTTTCAAAAATCACGTGATGCAATTGTTCTTATAGATATTGCAACGCAAAAATTCATAGAGTTTAATGAGCGTGCATATGAGCTTTATGGTTACACTCAAGAAGAGTTTACAAACCTCGTAGTAGATGACCTAGAAGTGTTTGAAACAGCTGATGAGATTTTACAAAGGCAACAAAGTGTCCTCAAAAATGGATGGGATTACTTTATAACAAAACACAAGAAAAAAGATGGCATCTTACTTGATATCTCGGTAAGTGTTATAAAGATTATCCTTGATGAAAAACCACTTTTATATGCTACTTTTCATGATTTAACAAAAGAAAAAGAGCTAGAACGCAGTATTTTAAAAGAGAAAAACTTTATCTCTACAGTACTCGATAGCGCAAGCTCTATCATCGCAGTTATAAATGCCGAAGGGGTGATGATACGGCTCAATAGTTACGGGCAAAAATTCTTAGGATATTCCCAAGAGGAGATAAGTTCTGTACCATTCTTTTGGATTGATCTCATAGAAAAAAATGATAGAGACAAAGTCGTTTCCCTTATAAAAAATGCAATAGATGCAAAAATGATTCAAGACCATCAAAGTGCATGGATATCAAAAGAGGGTGAGAGTCGAGTATTTCAGTGGTCTAATACCCTTGTATCTAAAGAAGATGGCTCTGTAGATTATATAACAGCGGTGGGTATCGATATAACTGAAAACAAAAAGATAGAACAAGAGCTTCTTGAAGCGAAACTAATAGCGGAACATGCCAACAAAGCCAAAAGTGACTTTTTAGCAAATATGTCGCATGAGATTCGAACACCACTCAATGGTATTATAGGACTTACTGACCTTGTATTAAGAACACCTCTACAAAAAGAACAATATGAGTATCTTGCAAAATCAAAGAACTCTTCATACGCACTCTTAAATGTAATAAATGATATTTTGGATTACTCAAAAATAGAGGCAGGTAAGCTTTTAATGGAGAAGCGAGAGTTCTCTCTTGAAGAACTTTTTCAAAATATCAATGATCTTTTTGGATATAAGATTTATGAAAAAGAGCTACTTTTTTATTTTGAAATTGACTCAAATATACCAGATATTTTACTGGGTGACTCACTTCGCATTATCCAAGTGCTCAATAATCTTGTAGGAAATGCCATTAAATTCACCCAAAAAGGGCATATTCGTATCGTAGTAAAATTAGGCAATCAAGAAAAAAACAATCTTACCCTAGAATTTTTAGTGGAAGATACGGGTATAGGGCTTTCAAAACAAGAGCAAGATAAACTCTTTTCTCCATTTTCTCAAGCAGATAGTTCTATTAGTAGAAAATACCAAGGAACGGGCTTAGGACTTAGTATAAGTAAGCAAATCATTGAGCTTATGGATGGGAAAATTTGGTTAGAGAGTAAAAAAGATCAAGGTTCACGTTTTTATTTTACCATCAAGCTCGGCTATAAACAAAATATTTCTAGCGTAAAAGCTCTGCAAGATAAAAATATCTTAGTGATTGATGATCAAGAGATTGAGTGCACCATCCTCTCTTCACTTCTAGAAAATCTAGGTGCAAAAGTAACAATTGCAAAGACACAAAAAAATATAATACAAGCACTCAAAAAGGTAAAATATGATTATCTTCTCGTCGACTGGAAGATGCCAAAGCAAAGTGGAATAGATATCATCGCTGCCATCTATAAAGAGATTAATGATGAGCTTCCTGTTATTTTAATGATTACAGCCTATTCCAAAGAAGCCTTGCTCCAAGAGGCAAATAAAAAAGATATAACAATTGGAAAAATCCTAACCAAACCTTACACACCAAAAACACTTCTCGATGCAATACTCAATACACCACATAATCAAGAATATCTCCCCGAAGCACAATCTCCACAAAGAGTATTTCAAGGAGATGCTCTTTTGGTTGAGGATAATGACATCAACCAAATCGTCGCAAAAGAGAACCTCCTTCATCACGGACTCAATGTCACTATAGCTAACAACGGGAAAGAGGCACTAGAGCTTGTACAAAAAAATGATTATGATGTTATTTTTATGGATATTCACATGCCAGTGATGGATGGACTAGAAGCAACGAAGAAGATACGTAAAATGGGTAAGACTGTTCCTATCATAGCCATAAGTGCCGCAGTTATGCAAAAAGATAAAGAGCAAACTCAGGAGGCAGGTATGGATGATCATATCGCAAAACCTCTTGATGCAAAAATACTTGAAGAGATACTAAGCAGATACCTTCAAGAGGATATGAACATCTCAGTGCAAAGTACCATGGTACAAGATGGCTCATTGAACATATATGGAATAGATTTAGAAAAACTAATGGGCTCTTTCTTTTTAACACAAGAAAAAGTTCTTGCAATACTTCAAAGTTTTTCAGAAAGTTATAGTGATTTTGATACAAAATTAAATAAAGATAATTTTGATACAAAAGAGTTTCACGAGCATCTTCATAAATTAAAAGGTGTAAGTGGGAATCTACAGATGAAACATATCTATACACTCTGCGTTGCCCTCGAGAAAGAGAGTGAAATAAGTGTAAAAGAGGAGATTTTAAAGTCTCTTAAAGAGGAACTAACTCATACACTCGCTGCGATACAAGAGGCTTTAAACTAAGACCTTATGCTGTAAAGCTTGTTTACGATCACATGCCATGAAATTCTATGGCATGTGATAGGTTCTATCTATAATGTGGGTTTTTTATAAGTTCTTCATCATATACATGTTGCATCTTTATTCTTACATTGCTTAACCAATTTGGATCTTTTTTGTCCGCTATAAATGATTCAAGATAGATAGCTTTGATAGTGCCAGGTCTATAGTAAAAATCTTTTATATTGTAATACTTAGCGGTTTGCATAAGTACTATAGGCTGTACACACAGAGCATATTTATCAGCAACTATTTTAGCACCCGATTTAAATGGAAGCATCTTACCCTTAGTTGAGCGTGTTCCCTCTGGAAAAATAGTGATAACTCTATTTTTACTTAGCCTATCTTTAGCATCTTTTAGCAGTTTGATAAGCGATGTTTTGCTCTCGCGTTCTACAGCTATATTTTCAGGCAAACGCAGTGCTAATCCAAAAAATGGTATATCAAAAAGCTCTTTTTTTGCAACCCAAGCTAGGTTTCTACTACTGATAGTCTCCATAATTCCAATATCTAAATCACTTTGATGATTAAGTAAAAACATCTGTGCTTGAGGGTCTTCATCCCCTTCTATTTTTACACGATAAAATATAGTTAAACGGATAAGCCAGGCAGATATTTTTTGCGCTTTTGGCCGTGGCACAAAATAAAAAATAAGTATCATCAGAGCAAGTGAAGTAAAAATAATTATAGTTGTAAAAAACCAACTAATATGAGCAAATATCTTCATTTTTCACCCATCCTATTTTTTCATTTCGAAGCTTAACTTTAGTAAACTCATCCACATTTCCCTCTTTTTGGAGTTCTATTTGTGTATCTGTTATCTCAAAAATTGTTCCATTTTTCATAGGTAAAAGATAGATTGCAGATCCTGATTTTATACAAACATCTTTTGCAGGAGCTACAATTATTGCAGCATAACTAAGAGGAACTACTAAAAAAATAAGATAAATATATTTCTTTCTCCATAAAGCTAACATCGCTGCAATCAAAGCAATTACAAGTGCTATAGAGACTTTTGCCATATCTTTAGAGAAATCTTTTGGTTTTAAATCTGTTTGTGTTGCAACACTATCATCATCTACAATAATAGGAATATTTAACAATGCATAGTTATTAGTTTTAAGATTGAAGTAGGAAAAGTTAAGATTTTCTAACTCTTTAGGAACAATAACAAAGTAGGTAATTTTTGATTCAAAATAGGATTTACTAATTGATTCCACACCTTGTTTATACACACCATTTAGCTCTAGAGCAGAGATTGCACAGTTTGTTGCTTTAGCGACAAATACAATAATGTTATGCTTATCATCATAACTTGTTGTTTTATACTCAACAAGCTCAAATGTATCTGCAATAATATTTGCAAAATCTTTTCTCGGATTGAGCGTAACTATATTTAATTTTTCCCCTTTAAGAGTAGCACTTGGGTACACACTCGCATCATCAGTATGGATTGTCGCAACAAAATCAGGAATCTTTGCTTCATGCTCGGTTACTAAAAAGTAAAATGTATCATAAAAATATGCATCGTTTTTTTTTCTATAAGGTTTACTATGGAGTAAATTTAATCCATTTCCATTTATTTGTTCATATGTAATATCTTTAAAATATTGGAGGGTTGGTAGAGTTTTGATTGTGTAGGCAAAGATTTCACCTTTTAAGATTCGAGAAGGTGTTTTGGTATGACTTAAATAAAGTACCTTTGGCATGTGAACACTTTGAGACACTTCAGTTGTGTCATCAAAGGTTTCATTTGCAAAAAGTGTAGATAGTAAAAAAAAACCTACAAGAAAGAGAAATCTCACGCTTCTAAAAATCCTTGAAGCATTTTTATTCCATCATCTGAACCCAAAAGAGTTTCCATCGCACGTTCAGGGTGTGGCATAAGTCCAAACACTGTTTTTTCTTTATTAGAAATACATGCAATACTATCTATGCTTCCATTTGGATTTTTTTCATTTCCATCTTTATCGCAGTATTTTAGAAGTACTTGATCATTTTTATAAAGTTCAGCAAGTCCAGCTTCATCTATAAAGAAATTTCCATCGTGGTGCGCTATTGGAACATTTAAAATAGCATTCTTATCTAATTTTTTTAGAAAAATATTGTCATTATTTTCTACTTTGAGGTGATGGTGTTGTGATAAAAAGTGTAAGTTTTCATTACGCTTAAGTGCACCGGGAAGAAGTCCTGCCTCTGTTAGAACTTGAAAACCATTACAGATTCCAAGCACTTTTCCACCTTTTGCAGCATATTCTTTTACCGCTTGCATTACAGGGCTAAACTTAGCAATTGCTCCACTTCGTAGATAATCTCCATAACTAAATCCTCCAGCCACCACTAAAAGTGAAGTATCTTCAGGAATAGTTGTAGATTTATGCCAAACAATCTCAGTTGTTGCACCTAGTTTCTCAAATGCATACTGTGTGTCATACTCGCAGTTTGTCCCTGGAAATAGAAGGATGCTTACTTTCATTTTACTATCTCTATGGTGTAGTCTTCAATAACAGTGTTAGCTAAAAGATCTTCACACATTTTTGTTACATCTTCTCTTGCTTTTGCTTCATTTGTTTCATTCAGGTTTAAAACAATTTGTTTACCAACACGAACATCTGCTACATTTTCAAAATGGATTGAGTGAAGTGCATGGTACACCGCT
Organism: Sulfurimonadaceae bacterium; assembly: GCA_034005815.1. Lineage (GTDB taxonomy): Bacteria > Campylobacterota > Campylobacteria > Campylobacterales > Sulfurimonadaceae > Sulfurimonas. The sequence goes on from JAVETY010000003.1 coordinate 8,219, forward strand.
TTTCCTTGAGAATCTAATACTCCAGCTTTAAGTGATACGTTTACAATTACTTTCATTATTTCTTTCCTAATATTCTATTTAATACTTCTTCATACGCAACTTTAAGACCGCCAAGACCTTGACGGAATCTATCTTTATCCATTTTTTCGCCACTTTTTATATCCCAAAAACGGCAATTATCAGGGCTTATCTCATCAATGAGGATGATATTTCCATCTTTATCTTTACCAAATTCAAGTTTGAAATCTACAAGATTTAATCCCTTTTCAGCAAAGTAAGGTTTTAAAATATCATTAATCTCTCTTGCAACACGGCGCATTTTATCAAGCTCATCTTGATATTTTACAAGCCCTAAAATAAGCGCATGTTGATCGTTGATTTTTGGGTCACCCAAAGCATCATCTTTATAATCGAACTCTACTAAAGTAAAAGGAAGCACTTTTCCATCTTCAATACCGAGGTTTTTTGAAAGACTTCCTGTTGCAATATTGCGCACTATAACTTCTATCAAAATTACATCTGCTTTTCTATGGAGCATGTGGTTATCATCTAACATTTTTACAAAATGCGTTTGAATCCCTTTTGTTTCTAAAAGCTTAAAAAGCTCTGTTGATATTTTATTATTCAGTGCACCTTTGCCAGCTTCACTTGATTTTTTAGCACCATTAAATGCTGTTAAATCATCTTTAAATTCAGAGATAACTAAATTCTCATCATCTGTTTTATACAATCTCTTTGCTTTTCCCTCGTAAAGCAACGCACGTTTTTCCATCTATGCCTACCTTTTCATAATTACTAAAGCTTTTAAAATATCTACCGCTTCTTTGAGTTGCATATCTTTGTTCAACTCAGATTGCGAAATTATATCTTTTTTCCCTTTATCTTCATTTGTGTTTTCTACTTTTTTAGTTTTCTCATCTACTTTTTCAAGCTCTTCTGTTAAATGCTTTTTCAAATCTGCTTCTTTTATAGAAAATTCATCTTCTGTAAATGGCACTTCACCCGGGAAAACTTCTATATCAGGTTTTACCCCTACTGCTTGGATAGTTCTTCCACTTGGAAGGTAGTAACGTGCGATTGTAAGCTTTACAGCTTCTTTATCAGTGATAGGTAAAATCACTTGAACGCTTCCTTTTCCAAATGTATTTTCTCCCACAAGTACACCACGTTTATGATCTTGAAGTGCTCCACTTACAATCTCTGAAGCACTTGCACTTCCACCATTGATAAGAACTACCATAGGTACTTTTGTGAGGGTATTTTTCTTTGATGCTTTATACATTTTATCATCACTTTTTTGACGACCTTTTTGTGAAACGATATCACCCTCATCTACAAAAATATCAACAAGCTCTATCGCTTGATCTAAAAGTCCACCTGGGTTGTTACGTAAATCAAGCACTATCCCTTTTGTTATTGCTTTTTTCTCTTTGATAGCTTTTGCAACTTGTGATGCTACTTTTTTATCAAAACTTGCAACTCTTATATAAAGGTATTCATCGTTGATAAGTTTTGAATAAACAGATTCTATTGTGATGATATCTCGGATAATCTTTATATGTATAGGTTTTGATTCACCTTTTCTCACCACAGTTATCTCTATCGGAGTACCAACTTTTCCACGCATTCTTGAGACTGCATCATCTATTGTCATATTGATAGTTGATTCACTATTTATTTTTAAAATAATATCTCCAGATTTTATTCCTGCTTTATCTGCAGGTGTGCCATCTATTGGAGCTATTACTGTAAGTGCACCATCACGAATACCTACTGTGATACCAAGTCCACCAAATTCACCGTTAGTTTGTACTTGAAGTTTTTTATAATCTTCTTGCGTAAGATACGTAGAGTGCGCATCAAGATTTGTCATCATCCCTTGAAGTGCTTTATCCATCAACTCTTCTATAGTTATATCATCCACGCTATATTGTTCTACGATACTTATAACTTTACTAAATTTTGCCAAAGATTCTAATCGTGAAGCTTCAGTCTTTGCAGATGGTTTATCCTCTGATTTTGCAAAAAGCTCATTAGAAAACAAGAGAGTGAATGTAAGCCCAATGGATAAAAATCCAAGTGTTAAAAATTTTTTATTTTGCATTCTGTTTCAAACCTAATCTTGTAATTTTTAGAAAGAAGAAATTATAGTCAAAAGTGGTTTAAATAACAAATTTATCTATTTATCAGTATAATTCGGCAATTAAATTTAGCGCAAACATAGGAAGGAAATTTCTTGAAAAATATTGTTCTCATCGGATTTATGGGTGTTGGAAAAGGTAGTATAGCACGCGAAATCCTCAAACACTCCGAGTATATCTCTTTAGATACTGATGATATGATAGAGAGTATGCAAAACAGAAAAATCAAAATTATTTTTGAAGATGAAGGTGAAGAGTATTTTAGAAATATAGAAAAAAATGTAGCTCTTTGGCTTGAAAAAAGTGTAAAAAATACTCTTATCTCTACAGGTGGCGGTTTTTATAAAGTAAAAAATCTGAAAAAAATTGGAACAGTTGTTTATTTAGACTCCCCTTTTGATGCAATCATAAAACGTATCAAAGCACATCCTCACGCAGATAAAAAACTAAAAAAACGCCCACTTCTAACTGACTTAGAACATGCCAACGCTCTTTATGAGAGTCGTAGACCTGAGTATCTTGCACTTGCTGATATTGTCGTCGATGTTACAAATAAAAGCTACGAAGAGAGCGCAAAAGAAATTTTAAAAAAGGTAAAAAAATATGATTAAATATATCCTCTCTCTCCTCCTGCTCACAAACATGTTACTAGGTGCTGAGATTAGTTGGGCAAAAGATTTCAACAGCGGCATAGAGCAAGCAAAAAAAGCAAAAAAACCTGTTGTGTTTATCTTTTCACGTCATACATGCAAATATTGTGTTTTGCTCGAAGAGACTACTTTTAAAGATAAACAAGTGATAGAGATGTTAAATAATAACTTTATCTCCATTATCTCTTACACGGATGAGAATGATTACACACCACGAGATCTTTTGACCCCAGGAACTCCTGCTATATGGTTTTTACTTTCTGATGGAGAGCCTATGTACCAGCCTCTTATGGGTGCTGTGGACCCTGAAAACTTTTTAAAAGCGCTTAGCATCGTAAAAGATGAATTTCAAAACTCAAAAAAATAGGAAAACTTATGATTTTTATACATACTTCAAACGCTCAGTTTACTGAAAAATTTAATGAACTTTTACAAAGAGGTAAAGTTGATATCGCACATGTAAGTGGGATTGTTGGCGGGATTATTGCAGAGATTCAATTAGATAAAAACACTGCACTGAAAAAACATATAGCAAAGTTTGACAACTGGACACCAGCCTCAGATGAAGATTTAAAAATCGATCTAGCATTAATGCAAAAAGCATACGAAACACTTGAACCAAAACTCAAAGCTTCACTACATCTAGCATATAACCGCATCCGTGCATACCATGAAAAACAAAAACCACAATCATGGTTTGATACAGAAGCAAATGGAACTATCTTAGGTCAAAAAGTCACTCCAGTTGATAGTGCAGGTCTTTATATCCCTGGTGGCAAGGCTGCGTATCCATCCTCACTTCTTATGAACGTTATCCCCGCTCAAGTTGCTGGTGTAGAAAACATTGTTGTATGTACTCCAACACCTGATAATGAACCAAATGAGCTTTTACTTGCAGCATGCCATCTTTGTGGTGTAACGCAAGTTTTTAAAGTAGGAGGAGCGAGTGCTATTGCCGCTATGGCGTATGGAACTGAAACAATTTCCAAAGTAGATGTGATTACAGGTCCAGGAAATATTTTTGTGGCAACTGCAAAAAAAATGGTTTTTGGAGATGTACATATAGATATGATTGCGGGTCCAAGTGAAATCGGAATTTTGGCAGATGATAGTGCAAATCCTGCCCACCTTGCAATCGATTTGCTTTCTCAAGCAGAACACGATGAGATGGCTAGTTCTATCCTTATCACTCCATCACAAAAACTAGCAGATGCTGTAAGAGATGAGATAGAAATCTGGCTTAAAAAACTTAATCGTGAAACCATTGCACGAAAATCAATAGAAGAGCGTGGTGCAATCATAGTCACAAAAACGATGGACGAAGCAGTAAAGCTTATGAATCAAATTGCTCCTGAACACCTTGAAGTAGCAATAGATAATCCTTTTGAACTTTTAGGCGCTATCAAACATGCTGGAGCAATCTTTTTGGGTCATAACACACCTGAAGCGATTGGTGATTATGTAGCAGGCCCAAACCATACGCTTCCAACTGGTGGTACTGCAAAGTTTTACTCACCTCTTAGTACAGAAAACTTTATGAAAAAAAGCTCTATCGTTTATTTTTCAAAACAAGGGGTACAAGAGATAGGTGAAGAGTGCGCTCTTATAGCAAAAACAGAGGGGTTAACAGCACATGAACAATCCGTTCGTGTACGTATGAAATCTTAATTATCTGAGTACTTCTTCGTGAAAATCTAATCTTTTTGCATAAGAAATTATTATAGATTTTCATGTACAATAGCCTTTATATTCCACAATAAAGGCTCTAATTATGATACATCCACCACTTGCACACTTTGCAATCGTACTTCCAATTGCAACTTTAGTTTTAGGTTTAGCTTATATCTATAGGCCATCTGCACTGATGTCTAAAATCTCTACTCGTTTTATGGTATTTGCCACAATTTTTCTCATTGCCGCTTTTTTTACAGGTAAGGCTGAAGGTGCTCTTGCATATGAAACGCTCTCCAAAGAGGGTCAAGCAACCCTTCTAGAGCACAAAGATTTAGGACTTTATATAGTTCTCTCTTTTGCTTTTGCAACACTTCTCAAATTTGTTGGTTGTTTCAAAAAACTACTCCAGATAGAACTTATTAGTATTGTTATCGTTGCAGTTGTTGTAGCGGGGATTTTATACCAAGGAAAACTAGGTGGTGAAATCACTTATACCTATGGAGCAAATGTTAAAAACCATGCTGATGGACTCACATGTATTGACGATCCTGAGTTTTACTTAGAGCTCAAAGCAGATTAATACAAAATATCTTTTATAACTCCAAAACTATTTTGGGGTTATAACTACCAAAATAATGGGTTTTCACCTTCTTTTCTTAATCATTTATAATTTTTTAGAATCTACTCACTTCTTTTAGTTTATCAAATTCTTATCACTATTTTATAACAGATTTAAGATAACTTAGATACTATTTTCTCCAACAAAGAGTGCTTTTTACTCATGTATAAGGGCTACTTTTTATCTAGATTACACGAAGTTATAAAACTTGAGTCAGAAATTTGATTTAAGATAAAGGAGAATATATGCAATTAGGCTTCCTAGTTGATTTGCATCTTTGTATGGGGTGCAAGGGGTGTGAGATCGCATGTAAAGTGGAAAATGAGGTTCCACTCAGTACATGGAGACTTCGCGTTAAGTATGTTGACGTAGGGAAATTTCCTGAAACCAAAAGAACATTTACACCGTTAAGATGTAATCACTGCGAGAATGCTCCATGTGAGAGAATCTGTCCTGTAAGTGCACTGCATTACCTTGAAAATGGTATTGTAAACATAGACAAAGAGCGTTGTATTGGTTGTGCTGGATGTGTTATGGCATGTCCATATGGAGCTATCTATATCGATCCGCATACACATACTGCTGACAAATGTACATACTGTGCACACCGCGTTGCTTCATCTATGATGCCAGCTTGTGTTGTAGCATGTCCAGTTCAAGCAAATATTTTTGGTGATTTAAATGATGCGACATCAAATATTTCTAAATATATCCAAAAAAATCAAGGCAATATACAAGTGAGAAAACCTGAAAAAGGTACAAATCCACACCATTATTATGTAAATGGAGGAAATGTAACACTCAATCCTTTAGCATCGCAAAGAATTGAAGGGCATTCACTCTTTACTAATATAACAACACTTCCAGTAGGGGGACATCACTAATGGCTGCTCATGAAACATTAACGGCGATGAATGCCGTAGTAACACTAGATGTGGGTATTCATGGAATAGTTTGGCCTTGGCTTGTAACTATAAATATGTGGGCAAAAAGTATCGGTACTGGTGTTATCTTTATGCTCTTTTTACTTTTAAGAACACATCCTAATCAAGCTGGAACATTAAGATTTCCTACAACTGTAGTTTCTCTTATTTTTATCCATATTTTCTTGCTCTTTACTTTGGCGGATTTACATCAACCATTTAGAATGTGGCATATTTTCTTCTTTCCACACGCAACATCGGCTATAACGATTGGTGCTTGGATGGCTACTATTTTTGTTGGTTTGCTCTTTTTACTTGCATTTTTATCATTTATCAAAAAAGATAATGCACTTTTTGACAAAACACTTGTTTGGGTTACTATCCTTGCAATCCCAGTTACGCTCTATACAGCAGCTTTGATGGCACAATGTACAGCACGTGAGTTGTGGCAAATGCCAACAGAATCAGCGCAAATGATGCTTGCAGCTTTACTTGCAGGTTCGGCTACGATGATTTTACTTGGTGGCAAAAAACTTAACTATGAGGCAAAAAGTACTCTAGGTGTAGTTTTAGGTCTAAGTGCTCTTTTTGGATTTATCCTTTATATGGCTGAGTATATCTTTGGTCCTATGAAAGCAGAAGAAGTTGAAGTAGTTTTAGAATTTATCAAGGGTGATGGCCAATACACTGTGATGTTCTGGATTGGGCAATGGGTAACATTCCTATTACCAATGCTTCTTATAGTTCTTAGTAGAACGGTAAAATCTGAAAACCTTTTAAAACTTGCAGCGATTTTAGCGCTTGCGGGTCTGTGGATCGTAAAACATGTATGGCTTACAATTCCACAATTATTACCAATGAGTTAGGGAGGATATTAAATGTATTTAGAAAGTAGAAGAACATTTTTAAAAGGTGCAGCATTTACTGTAGCAGGTGCAGCTCTTGCTAAAGGCGTATTTACTACAGACGCTATAGCAGAGTCTGTAAGTGAAAGTAAATTTACCAATACTCCAAAAAATCTAAGCTTTTATCCACCGATGGAAGAGTGGAACGCTTTTTCAGAACTCGATGGAGATGACTGGAAACGTGGTGGTATAGATCGTCATGGTGTAAAAAGCGAATCAAATCCTGATGGTATCGAAGTAAACGATTATATGATTATCCCTACGGCATGTTCAAACTGTGAAGCATCTTGTGGTTTAACAGCGTGGATTGATAAAAAAACTTTTACAGTTAAAAAGTATATGGGTAATCCTTTACATCCTGCTTCTCGTGGACGCAACTGTGCAAAAGGGTATGCAGCACAAAGTCAAATGTACGATCCAGACCGTATAGCATTCCCACTTAAACGTGCTCCAGGTTCTGCTCGTGGTGAAGGAAAATGGATCCGTACAACTTGGGATGAAGCGATGACTACTATCGGTACAAAGATGGCTGAGACAATCGCTAAGGGTGATGAGATTTCTAAAAAATCTGTAATGTATCACGTTGGTCGTCCAAATGAAAACGGATTTGTTCCAACAGTATGGCATACACTCGGACTTGATTCATATAACTCACATACGAACATCTGTTCAGCAAATGCTCGTACTGGTATTATCCACTTTGCAAATGATGATAGACCATCTCCTGACTGGGCAAATGCGAAGTTAGTATTTCTTAACTCCTCACATGCTGCAGATGCTGGACACTACTTCCAACAATCCGCATCATTTATTGCGGACGCTAGAGCAAAGGGTGCAAAGCTTGTAGTTATGGACCCACGCTTATCAAACTCTGCTGGTATGGCAGATCTTTGGATTGCAACATGGCCAGGAACTGAGCCTGCTCTTTATTTATATTTGACAAACCGTATGCTTCAAGAAGACCAAGTTAACAAAAAATTTGTTAAAAAATGGTTCAACTGGGAAGTATTTATGGATAACAAAAAATACTTAGAGTTTATGGTTGAGAAAAAATATATCTCTAAAATTCCTAAGAAAAATACTTTTGAAGCATTTCTAGATGTTATGAAAGAGCTTTATAGCGCATATACTTTAGAATATACTGTAAAAGAAACACACGTTCCTGCCTACAAACTCGAGCAACTTTATGAGATGTTCATATGGGCGGGTGAGTCAATTTCAAGTTATTTCTGGCGTGCTACATCAGCTGGAAACCGTGGTGGATGGATGAGTGCTCGTACTGGTTATTTTGCACTTGGTATGCGTGGAGCTATCGGTGGCGAGGGTGGTACGTTCTTTCACCACTGGCATGTTATTTCTGTTGCTGGAAAAGGTGGAAGCGCTACTGTTGGACAAGGTAAAGCAGGTGTAAATATCCCTAAAGTGGATGTTTATAACGAGCTTACATGGCCGCCTGAATGGCCAATCTCAACATATGAACTATCGTTCTTATTACCACATCTCTTAAGTGATACAGAATGGCAGAAAAAATGGAACGATAGAGGTCTAAAAATTCCTAGTAAACTAGCAGTTTGGATTCCTCGTATGTATAACCCTGTATGGATTAATCCAGATGGATTTAGATGGATCGAAACTATCAAAGATGAATCTAAAATGGAGCTTACTATGAACCTCTCTCCTGTATGGAGTGAGACAAACTGGTATGTGGATTATATCCTTCCTGTAGGACTTGCAGGTGAGCGCCATGACCAACACTCAGAAGCAACGATGCCAGCTCGCTGGACAAGTTTCCGTCAACCAGTTCTTAGAGTTGCTCTAGAAAAAATGGGATGGAAACCAAAAAATCCTGCACGTGCTACGTTAGAAGCACATATCAAAGCAGGTCTTGGTGAAGTTTGGGAAGAAAATGAGTTCTGGTTTGATTTATGTGTAAACTTTATCGACCCAACTGGAGAACTTGGTATCAAAAAAATGTGGGAATCAAAACTCCACCCAGGTAAACCAGTAACTATTGCTGAGTGGTATGACGCTGCATTTGGTGATAACTTACCAAATCTCAAAAAGACAGCAACAAGTGATGATAGATACAAAAACGAAGAGTTTCCTGTATATGCATATATGAGAGACTACGGTGTTTGGATGGAAGAGAACCATATCTATAACCCACAAGAGCGTGAAGTTATTGATGATGGCGCAAACTACATCTCACATGGTCATAAATATGATAAGAAAAATGTAACAATCAATAAACGTACAGGTGTTATGACATCTCTTAAAAATGGTAAAAAAGAATCTATCGGTATCGAAATTGATGGTGTTAAGATGGAAGGTTTTGCGACTATGGACAAAAAACTTGACTTCTTTGCTGAGTGGCTAGCAGAAGACTGGAAATGGCCAGAATATGCGATTCCATTCTATCCAAGAAATGACCAAGAGAAAAAAGAGATGCCTCAAATCGTATCACATGTAAACCATATGTATATGACAGCAGAAAACTCTTATGCTCTCAACACAGTGTTCCGTCTACCGTACAATATCCATACACGTTCGGCAAACTCGAAACACTTGATGGAGATTTCACAAAATCATGACCCAATTTGGATCTCTACACCAGATGCAAAACGTCAAGGATTTAAACGTGGTGACCCGATTCGTGTACGCATTGTAGATAGCGTTTCTAACCTAGACTCTGGATTCTTTGTTGCGATGGCAGTACCTACTGAGGGTGTACTTCCAGGAACACTTGCTTGTTCACACCACGGTGGTAGATGGAAACTTGTAAACTCTATTACTATTCCAAACGGTGTAACAGACGGTAAAGTAGATCCAAAACCAATGGTACGTGATATGACTGATCCTAAATTTATTGCACATGGCTTTGATAATGTAGGAAGCGAAGGCGCACAAATTAAAATCGAAGACTATTCAGGTTCTGCAGGGCTTAACAGCTTTGGTATTCCAACTGCAAAAATTGAGCTTAATGGCAAAGAGGGACACCTCAGCTATATCGAGGGTATCAAAGCGTTTAAAAGTGAAAGATTTGCTGATTACAATAAAGACAGTGCAAATATATGGTGGGATGGTTTAAGTGGTTCATGGCAAAATGCTGTAGCTCCAGCGCATCCAGACCCTATCTCAGGCATGCAATGTTGGCACCAAAGAGTTATCTTAGAACCAGCACAACCGGGTGATAAGATTGGTGATATTCATGTAAACTATGAAAATAACTTTAAAACATACCAAGCGTGGAGAGATGACTTAACAAGAGGACTAGATGTAAATTCTAAACTTCGTCGTCCAAGACATATCAAACGTCCGTGGGTTCCACTCACAGATAGCGCTTATGATGTCAACTTTAAAAAATAACTTTTCTTCTTGAAGTTTGAGTCACTTTTTGTGGCTCAAACTCTCTTTTTTTCTTCCCTTTTTTCAGAACTTTTCATTAGCATTCTTTTGGATAAAATACCACTTTTAGATCACACATAAAGAGGTTTTATGTATAAACGAATATTTAATTTTGTAGAGTGTGCAAAGTTTCAAAACTTTATCATTTTACTTATTATAATCAACGGTATCACAATGGGGCTTGAGACTTCTTCTTCTATAATGGAAGATTTTGGAGGCTTTTTACATTTTTTTGATAGGTTTGTTATCTCTATTTTTACTATTGAAATTGCTTTACGTATTTACGTGCATAGAGTTTCATTTTTTAAAGACCCGTGGAGTCTTTTTGACTTTACTATCGTAGCTATTTCACTTGTGCCAGCATCGAATGGTTTTGAAATATTTAGGGTTCTACGTGTACTTCGTCTCTTTAGACTTATTACAGTTGTACCACAGATGAAAAAAATTGTAATGGCACTTCTTAATACTATCCCAGGGATGGCATCAATAGCAGCTCTTATGACTCTATTTTTTTATATCTTTGCGATTATGGCTACGAACCTTTATGGAGAGAATTATCCTGAATGGTTTGGTAATTTAGGAGCTAGTTTCTATACTCTCTTTCAGATTATGACACTCGAATCATGGTCTATGGGGATTGTACGCCCTATTATGGAGACGCATCCAAATGCATGGCTTTTTTTTGTGCCATTTATTTTCATCGTAACTTTTATTATGGTCAATCTTATCGTCGCTATAGTCGTAGATGCCATGAGCACCATCAATGCAAAGGAGGAAGAAAACATCATCCAAGAAGTACAACAAGGTACTGGTTCCACAGCAGAGGAACTAGCTAAACTTCGTTCTGAAATCTCTGAGCTCAAAGCTATTTTGCTCTCTAAAAAGTAGCCCATGCCATACGCAGCCACAAGCCTATATAAGAGCTATAGCCTACTTCACTAAAGAGTAGGTTTTGGTTCTTATCATAGATAAAAGTGGTTGGATATGCGCCAATTTTAAACTCTTGTGAGAGTCTTCCCTCAAAATCATTCACCACTTTATAGCTATAACCATTTGCACTCATAAACTTTGCAATCTCTTGGTCGGTTCCTGATTTTACTGCAATAGTTATCACCTCATAATCTTTTGCAAGTTTTTCTATAGAAGATGCTTCTATTTTACATGCAGGACACCACGTCGCCCAAAAATGTACTATTACAGGCTTTTGCTCGGGTAGTTCATAACTTTGATTTTGTAACAAAGTATAGTGCGTGTACTGCAGTTGTTCTAGATTTAAATCTTGACTTCTATACCAGCTTAAACCATTGGCAACCACAAGCATCACCACACAAAAAATAATCGCCTCTTTAGCGTAAGATTTTAATTTATTCCTCATACTACCCATCTTTCAAATAAAATCGATTGTACCCAAAGAATAAAAATTAATAGAGCTCTAAAATGGTAAAATAGCAGATAATAATTTAGGAGTCTTCTATGAAATATTTTACAATCCTTTTAGCAGGGTTACTTCTCGTAGGCTGTGCAGAAAAAAAAGAAACAAATGAAAGCATAGCTCAAACTAAAAAAGAGTTACCTACCCTGCTCTTTCAAACGGTTGATGAGCAAAATGCGACCTTAGTACAAGATGGAAAGAACAAACGCTTCTGTGCACGTTGTGGCATGGACTTAGTTCGTTACTATAAAACATCTCATGCTGCAATTTTAAATGACAAAGAGCACCAATACTGTTCTATTCACTGCCTTGAAGAACATTTAGGGATGGGAATAACAGTAAAAAATCCTAGAGTTGTTGATGTTACTTCACTTAAATTTATCTCTGTAATGCAAGCACACTATGTTGTTGGAAGTAAAATGAGAGGCACAATGAGTCAAGTGAGTAAATATGCTTTTGACTCTTTAGAAGATGCTCAAAAGTTTCAAACACTTTACGGTGGGGAGATTATGGATTTTTCACGCGCACTCACAAAAGCAAAAGAGGATTTTAAACATTATAGATAATGACATGTCATAAATTTTTGATACTTTGACATGTCAAAGAGATTCCGTGTCAAGCACGGAATGACGGAGGTGTGTCATAGAAATTCAGTGTCAAGCACGGAATGACGGAGGTGTGTCATAGAAATTCAGTGTCAAGCACGGAATGACGGAGCGTGTCGTCATCCTGAGCTTGATTCAGGATCTCAAGTATGATAGTAAGAAAACTGTATATCGTTTTCTAATAGCTCATATCTTGTAGTAAGTGAAGCATGAAACGCTCGTCCTAAATCATGGCATGTTAAAGCTTCTAGCGTGATATTTTCATCGCTCATAGGGTCTACAATAATCTGATTTAATTTTTTAATCGTTAGATTTGGATGGAGCCTTATTTCTAAGTAAACCGTGTCTTGTTGGCTAATCAAACCCTCTTCTAAAACCTTCGCATAAAATCCAGTCAGTCCACTCTGAAAGATAAAATGTGTCATAGTTACTTCATTTGTGTTTGCACTGAGTTTCCAACAAGGTTGTCGTGGCTGTGTTATTTGAACTATTGTCTGCCCTATGCTTAGAACATCACCGATACAAATATCTTCTTCACTTACATCTGAGAGTATAATATTTTCTCCAAAAAAAGCAGTTTGAGTCATATCAAATTTATTATCAAATGAAGAGTTTATCTTCTCATATGTGCGTGCACACATAAAAAATAAAGCTTTATTTTCTCCACCATGATGCAGCAAATCCCCTTGTGAATCATCTCTAAATCCTGTTGTAGTAAGATAAGAAGATGCAATTGGAGTTTTTTTAATAGCAGAAACGACCTCTTCTCGTTTATGATTTTCTAGCTCTGTTGTAGTAACAACCCCTACTTTGAGATATAAAACATCTGATATTTTCTGACTCATTGCATCCACCAATTTTTTTCAAATTGTAGCATTTTAGAAAAAGTATATGCATGATTTATGCCACTTTTTTTAATTTTATATATAAGGATAAAATGGATACTTTATAAATAGAGGAAGTAAAAAAGGGAGAAACCTACATGCCATAATTATGGCATGTAGTAAAAAGGGTTATTCTATTTCTGCGTCGATAACGTCGTCATCTTTTTTCTTAGCGTCAGCTGTTTGCCCGCCTTGATCTTGTTTATACATTTGCTCTGCCATTTTGTGGCTTGCTTCTGTAAGTGTTTTTACTTTTACTTCGATTTGCTCTTTTGTTGCGCTTTCATCTTTTAGCACTTCTTTGAGTTCTGCTATTGCAGTTTCGATAGTTGTTTTTTCTTCAGCTTCGATTTTCTCACCCATCTCAGCAATTGATTTTTCTGTTTGAGCGATAAGAGCATCTGCTTGGTTTCTTAAGTCTACAAGTGCTTTACGTTTTGAATCTTCTGCTTTGTGTGATTCTGCATCTTGAACCATTTTGTTGATTTCTTCTTCGCTTAGTCCTGATGAACCACTAATCGTGATTGATTGAGATTTACCAGTACCTTTGTCAGTTGAGCTTACAGTTAAAATACCATTTGCATCGATATCAAAAGTAACTTCAATTTGTGGCACACCACGTGGTGCTGCTGGGATATCTCCAAGCTCAAAAAGTCCTAATGATTTGTTGTCTTTTGCAAACTCACGTTCACCTTGAACAACGCTGATAGAAACCGCTGGTTGGTTATCTTCTGCAGTTGAGAATACTTGTGATTTTTTTACAGGAATCGTTGTTCCTTTTTCAATAATCTTCGTAGCAACTCCGCCTAAAGTCTCAATTCCAAGTGAAAGTGGTGTAACGTCTAATAAAAGAACATCTTTAACATCTCCACGTAAAACTCCACCTTGAATCGCAGCACCAGCGGCTACAACTTCATCTGGGTTTACACTACGGTTAAGTTTTTTACCACCGAAGTATTCGCTTACCATATCTTGTGCTTTTGGAACACGAGTTGATCCACCAACCATGATAATCTCTTGGATAGCACCTTTATCAAGGTTTGCATCTTTCATAGCTGTTTGGATGTGGTTGATTGTTTCTTTGAGTAAACTCTCTACCATTCCCTCAAATTTAGCACGAGTAAGTTTAAGAACCAAGTGTTGTGGTCCTGCTTCTGTCATCGTGATAAATGGTAAGTTGATTTCTGTTTCAGTTGAACTTGAAAGCTCTTTTTTAGCATTTTCAGCTGCATCTTTAAGACGTTGAAGAGCCATTTTGTCATTTTTAAGATCTATACCATGTGTATTTTTGAACTCAGCATTTAAAAAGTCAACGATTTTATTATCAAAGTCATCTCCACCTAAGAACGCGTTTCCATCAGTTGAAAGAACTTCAAAAGTGCCATCAGAGATTTCAAGTACTGTAACGTCAAACGTTCCACCACCAAGGTCATAAACAAGTACGTTTTCATCTGATTTACTTTCAAGTCCATACGCAAGTGCTGAAGCTGTCGGCTCGTTGATGATACGTAGAACATTGAGTCCTGCGATTGTTCCTGCATCTTTTGTTGCTTTTCTTTGTGCATCATTAAAGTATGCTGGAACTGTAATAACTGCATCAGTTACAGTGCCGCCTAAATAACTCTCCGCATCTTCTTTGAGTTTGCTAAGGATTTTTGCTGAAATTTCTTGTGGTGTATAGATTTTTCCAGCGACATCCACTGCTGCCATGCCATCTTTGTCAACGATATTGTATGTTACTTTATCATGTGCTGATTTAGCATTTTCTTCGTTCATCATAAGACCCATAATTCTCTTGATTGAAGAGATTGTTTTGTTTGGGTTTGTGATTGCTTGACGTTTTGCAGGATCTCCTACTAAAACCTCACCTTTATCTGTAAAAGCAACGACTGAAGGAGTTGTATTTTTCCCCTCTTTATTAGGGATGATTTTCGCTTCACCACCTTCGTATACTGCTACACAAGAGTTTGTTGTACCTAAATCTATTCCAATTACTTTACTCATATTATTTTCCTTAATTTGATTTTATGTCATAAAATAAAATGAAGGAGACCTTCATCTTATCTGTCGTCAAAGAAACAAGTCCCTTTGACTTTCGCTAGCCGCTATGGCACTAAAGTTGATTTTATTGTATAAAATAAAATGAAGAAGACCTTCATCTTATCTGTCGTCAAAGGAACAAGTCCCTTTTACTTTCGCTAGCCGCTATGGCACTAAAGTTGATTTTATTGTATAAAATAAAATGAAGGAAACCTTCATCTTATCTGTCGTAAAAGGAACAAGTCCCTTTTACTTTCGCTAGCCGCTATGGCACTGAAGCTTGACACTTTCGTGTCAGGCTGAAACACACTTTCGTCATTTTGAAACAAACTTTCGTGTCAGGCTAAAACACACTTTCGTCATCCTGAACTTGATTCAGGATCTCTAAATGCAACAAGAGATTCCGTGTCAAGCACGGAATGACAGAATGTGTCAAGCACGGAATGACGGAACATGTCAAGCACAGAATGACGTAATATATTGTACACAGTAACGAAAATCAGTTACAACTAATTCGCTACTATAACCATCGCTTCTCGTAGTGCGCGGTCTTTGTATTTATATCCTGTTTGAAAAGTTTGAACTATTTGTCCACTTTCAACTTGATCACTATCAACACTTTGAACCGCATTGTGAATGTTTGGATCAAACGGCTCATCGTGTGAAACCATTACTACACCATGTTTTTCAAATGAGGTACTTAGTTGCTTGATAGTAAGTTCAATACCCTCTTTTAGTTTTGCTAAAAGTTCATCCGCTGCGAGCTGTGCATTTGTAGAGGCAAGTGCCATTTGAAGTGAATCCATAACTGGTATCATATCTTTTGCAAATTTTTCATTTGCATACTCCACCGCGCTATATTTTTCACGTTCTAATCTTTTTTTGATATTTTCAAAATCAGCATGAACACGTGCGTACTTCTCTTTTAGCTCCGCAAGTTCTGTTTGCAAAAGATCAAACTCATTTACAACTGCTTCTGCTTCTGCCGTAGCTTCATCTGAAGAAAATTCTGTTTGTTCCTCTTGCTCTGTTTGCTCTAATTCTTCTTTGGACATAATGATTTCTTAACTCCTTTTTCAAAAGTTGACATAATTATACATATTGAGTGTAACAATGTCAAGTATTAATTGATAAATATTTTTCAATTAGATTGAGTCATATACTATCAACCTTTCTCGGCATCTCTCAAATCATTAGTTAATCTAAATCTTTGTATCATTAGAGAACTATTTTTCTGGAGAACTCCCATGCGTATACTTACTTGGCTTATAGCTATTATAGCAACAATTATAGGTCTTATATATATTGTCGCTTTTACAGGTTTTGGAAATGATTTGCTCAAACCTTTTATAGAAGATAAAATCAAGCAAGAGACAAAGCTCCATGCTAAACTCACAACTTTCAGGGTTGGTATGAGTAGTATTCATATCATTTTGGCACTTGATCGCTCAAATACTATCACGGTAAAAGGTGACTATTCTCTCTTTTCTCAGTCATTTGATATCAACTACAATATTGCCCTAGCCTATTTAGAAGGCTTAAAAGAGCTCACACAAACAGAACTCAAAGGGAGCTTTTATACAGATGGAAATGTTGCTGGAGATCTAAAACAAATTGCTCTTCGTGGTAAAAGTGATTTTGCTTCAAGTCAAACTACCTATAGTGTTGATTTGGTGGATTTGAATCCAACTATTGTGATGGCTTCTATCAAAGGGGCTAAAATCGGTCAAGTTTTAGAGATGGTGGGGCAACCAGAATTTTTGAAAGCTGATTTAAATGTAGATATTAAATTTACTTCACTCGATTTAGAAAATCTCCAAGGAAACGCTAAAATCGCTTTAACAAATGGTGTAATTAATACAAAAACGATGAAAGAACTTTATGATGTAACACTTCCTGAAACAACTTTTACTTCCACAACAAATGTAGCGCTTGCTGGGGAAAATGTAGATTATACAACAGTGCTTCGCTCTAACTTAGCTAGCTTTGATTCAGGCGGCCGTATCATTCCAAATACAATGGGCATGGATCTTACCTATGCGCTAAACATTGCAGAACTTGCTGTTTTAAAACCAATTACGAATGCACCACTTCGAGGAGAATTCGCTCTTGGTGGTACTGTTAAAGGGAATCAAAAACATCTCGTCGTACAAGGAGCGAGTAATATTGCTACATCTGATACAAAGTTTCAAGCTATTTTAAAAGATTTTGCACCTGCCTCAGTGAATGCAACTATCAAAAACTTACAACTAGATAAACTTCTTTATATGGTAGAACAACCCCACTATACTGATGGTGTTTTCTCTATGAATATGGCAATTAGTAATGCAACGATGGGGCAACTCAAAGGTGAAATCACTACTGATATAAAAAATGGTTTACTTGATTCTAAGTTCTTGACCAAAGAGTTTGAGTTTAAATCTCTTATGCCTAAAACTACATTTACTGCAACTACACATACTACCCTTGATGCAAATAAAGCGATTTCAAAGATAGCGTTTAACTCAAGCTTAGCAACATTTGATATCAAAAAAGCAGTATTTAATCTTGATGAAGCATCCCTTGTAAGTGATTATCAAGTCAAGGTAGCTGACCTTGATAAACTTTTTTTTGCAACAGACCGTCATTTAAAAGGTTCCATCGGCGCAAATGGAACACTTAAAAAAGATAAAGATTTAGAGCTTCTTATCTACTCAGAACTTGCTGGTGGTAAGATTGATGCTAAACTTTTTAATGATGATTTTCATGCTGACATAAAAGCAGTGCAAACGCTCCAAGTGCTAGAGATGCTCATTTATCCTGAAATCTTTAGTTCTGCACTTAGTGCCACACTTGATTATAACCTTGCAAAAGAGGCTGGGAAATTTGTTGGTAAACTAGGCGATGGAAAATTTACTCAAAACCAAATCTTTGACCTTATCAAACAGTATGCAAAAACAGATATGTACAAAGAGAATTTCAAAGGAGATGTAAGTGCTGATATCAACAAAGAACATATCAAAGCTTCTCTTGACCTTCGCTCTAACAAATCTTCTATCACCACAAAAGATACAAAGCTCAATACAAAAACAGCACAAATAGATTCAACTCTTGATGTAGTTTTTGATGGTAATCCTGTAACAGCAACGATAAAAGGTGCTGTAGATGCACCAAAAGTAAGTATCGATTTACAAAAATTTATGCAATCAAAAGCAGGAGAAAAAGTACAAAAAGAGGTGCAAAAGTTATTTAAAAAACTCTTCTAATTCCGCCTCAGTTTGTACAAACACCACCTCTTTGAGCGTTTTATCTTGAACGGTTAAAACGCTCAAATACCCCTCTTTATATGGTAAAGTCCTATTATACATCACATCAAAGCTTAGTAATATCGCATGTTTATAACGTTTCATGTTGGGTTTTACAAAAAGTTTAAAAATACCACTTGGCACTTGCGAGGTATCCACTATCATAGAGACATCATCTCTCATGCCATAGTTCTTAAAATATTCATTTGCAATATATGTACTCTCTTTATCCCATGTTACTATCCAAATACCATCCCTTAACGTGAATTCTTGCTCATGCTGTGAAACAAGCGTACGTAGCTCAATATCCTTGACAGCTAATATCATTTCAGCATGCAATAAAAATGGAACTACTAATAAAAATAAAAATTGCATCTTCTCTCCTTTATTCGAGTCGTGCATCTGCAAGTGTAAGGCAAAATAAAACCTCTTTCCCCTGATACGTCAGCGCATCAACTGCTTGTGAAAGTGTCAAACCTGTAGTGATAATATCATCTACAACTATCACCTCATCGTTTGAAAATTTCTCTACACGAAAATTTCGTGGATGCATGAGTCTATATGCTTTTGATTTTCCTGAGTATTTTACTTTGTTTATGGCATGTAGCTTCCCATAAAGTGGAGTTATGTAGTTATTTCTAAGTGATTTGCTTAGTATTGCCGTATGGGAATAACCACTTTTTATATCCTCATCTACTCCTAATGAAGCTATCTTATGTGGATAGGAGAAACTCTCTGAAAACTTTTTAAATGAATTTTGTGCGAGGATAGTATAGATATAAAATCCCAAATCAGTATGTTTTGTATAGAGAAGATTTTTGATTTCACTATATTTGTAAAAAGAATAAACTGTAGTATTTTTGAGCTTGCGTTCATAGAGAGATGGAGTGAGAAAAAGTTTTTGACATGCTAAACAGATGTGCGTCCACGAAGGAGTTTCGCACATCAGGCATTGCACATCTTTTTCCTAATCCATCTGAAGTACAGACATAAATGCCTCTTGTGGTAATTGTACTTTTCCAATAGATTTCATACGTTTTTTTCCCTCTTTTTGTTTATCGAGGAGTTTACGTTTACGGGAGATATCTCCACCATAACATTTTGCTGTTACGTTTTTGCCCATAGATTTTACTGTTTCTCTCGCAATTACTTTGCTCCCAATAGAAGCTTGAACTGCTACTTCAAAAAGCTGACGAGGGATAAGCTCTTTCATATTTTTGACCAGTGCACGCCCACGATAATCTGCTGAAGTGCGTGGTACGATGATGCTAAGTGCATCTACGATATCACCTGCTACGCGCACATCAAGCTTCACAAGGTCTCCCGTGCGATACTCAATTGGCTCATAGTCAAAAGAAGCATACCCTTTTGAGATAGATTTGAGTTTGTCATAAAAATCGATAACTATTTCATTCATAGGTAAAGAGTATTCAAGTATAACACGGCTCTCATTGAGATATGTCATCTTCTCTTGCATACCACGTTTGTTCATAAGAAGCGTGATGATATTTCCTAGATAATCAGTCGGTGTAATCACCGTCGCTTTGATATAAGGCTCTTCGATTTTCTCGATATTTTGTACAGGTGGAAGTTGCGAAGGATTTTGTACCTCGATATCTGTTCCATCCGTTAAAAATACATGGTAGACAACCGAAGGTGCAGTAGCAATAAGGTCAAGATCAAACTCACGCTCTAAGCGCTCTTTGATAACTTCCATATGAAGCATTCCCAAAAATCCAACACGAAATCCAAACCCTAAGGCTACAGAAGTTTCAGGCTCATAGGAGAGTGAACTATCGTTGAGTTTAAGTCTATCAAGTGCCTCACGGAGCTCTTCAAATCTATCTGTATCGATAGGATAAAGTCCCGCAAATACAAATGGTTTTGCAGGTGCATAATCCCCCACTGGTTCACTTGTAGGATTTTTAGCATCCGTGATAGTGTCACCCACATGGATAACACCTACCTCTTTTAGACCAAGCACCACGATACCTATCTCACCAGATTTTATAGCTGTAGTTTTTTGACGGCGTAGTGGATGCGGATACATAAGGTCGAGTACCTGATGTGTTTCACCATTACTCATGAGCTTTACAACTTGTCCTTTTTTGATATCTCCATCAAAAACACGTACAAGAGCAAGTGCACCAAGATAAGAGTCAAACCAACTATCATAAATAATTGCTTTTGTTTTGCCAAGTGGATCTCCCACAGGAGCAGGAATACGGTCAACTATAGCATCAACAAGTTCACGAATACCTACACCTGTTTTTGCAGAGATAAGCATAGCATCCGTTGCATCTATACCGATACTTGATTCTATCTCTTCTGCAACACGGATAGGGTCTGCTGCTGGGAGGTCGATTTTATTTATTACAGGGATAAGTTCGAGATTATTTTCCATCGCGAGATATACGTTTGCAATCGTTTGTGCCTCAACGCCTTGCGCAGCATCGACGATAAGAAGTGCTCCATCACTAGAAGCGAGTGATTTACTCACCTCATAAGAGAAGTCAACGTGACCCGGAGTATCGATAAGATTGAGAATATAATGCTCTCCATCTTTGACATAGTCAAGTCTTACACTTTGTGCTTTGATGGTGATACCACGCTCTTGCTCGATATCCATCGTATCCATCATTTGTGTTTTCAACTCTCTATCACTCACCGAACCACACTCTTGAATAATGCGATCAGCTAAGGTACTTTTTCCGTGATCAATATGTGCGATAATAGAAAAATTTCTAATATTTTTCAAATACTTGCCCTTAAATGAGATGTTATTTATGAAAAAAGTGAATTAACACTTTCGTTATGGTACACACGTCTAATCACTTCTGCGAAAAGGGGTGCTACACTTAAAACTACAAGTTTTGGATGTGGTTTTGCAACTAAAGTATTTGTAACGATTAGTTCATCCAAATCACCACCTTCTATATTTTCATATGCTTTTCCACTTAAAACTGCGTGGGTTGCACATGCCATAACAGAATTCGCCCCTTTGTTTTTAAGAGCTGTTGCTGCTTTTGCCATCGTGCCTGCCGTATCAACCATATCATCAATCATGATAACATCATATCCTGCAACATCACCAATGATATTCATAACTTCACTCTCATTTGCTTTTTCACGACGTTTATCAACGATAACCATCTCTAAACCTAAACGTTTTGCAAAATATCTCGCACGCGCAACACCACCAATATCTGGAGAAGCTATAATAGGTTTTTTGAGATTTTTACTTTTAATATAGTTTTCAAAAGCGATAGAACCATAAAGGTTATCTACAGGGATATTAAAAAAGCCTTGTATTTGTCCTGCGTGAAGGTCTATCGTAACAACACGGTTAATCCCCGCTGCTACATACATATCGGCTACAAGTTTTGCAGTGATTGGAACACGAGGTGCAGCTTTTCTATCTTGCCTTGCATACCCAAAGTAAGGTACAACAGCTGTAATACTACTTGCACTTGAACGGCGTAGTGCATCAGTCATCACTAAAAGTTCCATTAAATTATCGTTGGATGGAGCACCTGTAGATTGCACGATAAAAACATCACGCCCACGAACGCTCTCTGCAATTTGTACAGAAATCTCACCATCGCTGAATCTTTTTACATCTGCTTTTGCAAGAGGGACATCTAAAATCCCACACACCTCTTTGGCGAACTCAACACTTGAACTACCCGCAAAAATCTTATATCCACGCATAAAAAAACCTTCATCTCTAAATTGAATTCGTGATTATACAAAAAATGTTCTAAGGGGATGTTAAAACTGTTTGTTTAGATAAAGTATATTGGAGAAGAAAGAAAGGTAAAGCCTTGCAAAACTATTGACAAGTTTTGCAAACTCCTATAAAAACCAAATCATTTGATTCAATTTGAAAATTTGTTCTAGTAGATGCTTTTTCTATCACATCCTCTAGGTTGAGTACGATATCTTCTACATGATTACATTTTCTACATGCCAAATGTGCATGTGTATCTTTAGTAAGCTCATACACTGACTTGGCATGTGGCAGTTTTACCTCTTGGATAAAACAGTTTTGCATCATGATATTAATATTTTTATAGATAGTTGCTAGAGAGATAGACTCAAACTTAGCAAGCATAAACGTATATAAATCTTCTAAGCTTATATGCCCTTTTCTATCTAGTGCATCTGCTATTGCTAGTCTTTGTGGTGTCGCTTTTAAATTGTGCTGACGAAGGATATGTGTATAATTTTTCATACTGTAATTATACTACAACTAGATATAAGAGAGAAAAATTATCATTTGTTTTTAACATTTTTCTTATCTTCCCCTATTATTATAATCTCATCTGCGCACCACTTTGCCAAATCAAGGTCGTGTGTAATAAGCAACATCCCCATATGGGAGAGGTTTGCTAGCAGCATCTGCATCACTTCAAGTTGTATCACATTATCAAGCGCACTTGTTGGTTCATCGAGCAAAAGAAGCTCTGGTTGCATTAGCATTGCACGCAGGATTGAGGCACGTTGGAGCTGTCCACCTGAAAGTTGGTGAGGTAGTTTTAAAAGTAAGTCATAACTAAGAGAAAGATTCTCTAATATTTGCTCGATACCTTTTGTGTCTGCTACATCTTCGATTTGATTGAGAAGTGTATAGCTAGGATGAAAAGAGCTATATGGGTCTTGAAACACTTGAGATATTCTTGCGTGTTGTACTTTACCCTGCTTCAATTTAAGATTTCCCAAAATAAGCTCAAACAAAGTACTTTTCCCAGAGCCACTCTCTCCTACTATCGCTTTTATCTGACCTTTTTTAAGGTTCAAACTAAAGCTATCAAATAGTTTTTTCTCTTTGGTATATCCAAAAGAGAGATTTTCTATCGTGAGGATATCTTCCAAGTTTTAGCTTTTAGGGAGTGCAAGATAGGTTTTTTCAAGCTCGTTGTAAAGAATATCAGGCTTAATATCGCCGTTTTCTTCCCAAATACGCTTCATCACAACATTATCCTCTTCATCATTCCAAAGTTTTTGGTATGTTCCCTCTTTGTAGCCATTATCTTGACGGAATTGATTGAGGATATTTTTACCTACATAAAGGCGGTAGAGTGTCTCTTGCGAGAGTCCACTCATTTTCACTAGTTCAAAAAATGCAGTTACAATTTTTTCAATATCGCAGTTGGTTTTATCTAACGATAAAAACATTATCTCTTCTACTTTTTCCATAATAAGTGCTGGTGTGTCAAAAGATGTTTTATCAGTTGCTAGGATTTCATAACTTGGTATTTGTGAAAAGTCTAAAGCAATATCTTCCACCATGCCACGCATCTCTTTTGCGTATCTCTCTATAGCAAGACTCATTACAAAGTGCCAAACATCTATCACTTCGATTTGAAGATTAGCAAAATCAGGTGCAGCATCAATATTTTTCCAATGTTTCCATGCAAAACTATCAATCATCTCCGCACATTCCATATAGATGCAACGCTTCCAATCTATCGTTTTTTCGTTTTTAGTTTTTCCCTCTTTCCAATTTTCACCATTGGTGTTATCGTTAAGAGTTGCTTGGAGCTGCAACATAAGTAATATCTTATCCATCATCTTCTCTTTTGTAAATTAATTGGGCAATTGTAGCGAATATGGTAAAATACCACCCTTAAATAGCAAAAAGATGACGAGATGAAAAGAATAAACTGTAGAAAATGTGAGCATTATTTTGTGACATGGGAACCAAAACGACCCCATGGTTGTCGTGCTTATGGTTTTAAATCACCACAAATCCCCTCTATAGTTGTTTTTCAAAGTACAGGAAGTGATTGCAAGTTTTTTGTTGAAAAACACCCTGTGAAATAAAAAAATATCTATTTTTAGTCTTTTTTTCTTTTTAACATTTGAATCCCTTTTATAAAAAGACGCACGATTGCTATAAGTCCATAAAGTATTCCACTCCAAAGAAAAGGGTGTAGATAATTGCCTATTTGATACATTTTCTCAAAACGAGCAAAAGGTGAAGTTAACAAGTCACTATGAAAAAGTAACGCTAACACAACTAAGAGTGTAAAAAAGTACGCCAATTCGGTCGATATACGTTTAATAATCATGATTTATTATATCATCTATAATTTGATATAATGCAAATAAATTAAAAAGTAGGTAGATATTATGAGGGTTTTTTTAGGATTGTTTTTATTTGTAACTTTTTTAGTTGCAGAGTACCCAAAAGTTTATGCACAAATTGGTGACGACATATATAAAAATCTCTCAAATATTGAAGATTTGAAAAATACAAAAGAGTTTAGTCGCTACACCAATGAGATAGAGATCTATGTATATGAAGCACAAAAAGCAAAAGAAAATGGGTTTATGATAGAAAATGGTGATAATAGTGTCGATAAAAATCTCTATTTAGAAGACTTAAGAAAGCTTGTAAAAACAAATGACTATTTTAAAAATCTTGTTATTACTACATTTGAAAAATCTCTGAGTACAAAAAATAATACTCTTTTTGTAGAGACTGTAAACTCCAATCTTTTACCACAAAGCTTCGAGCAAAAAATATTAGATTATTACAATAACAACGTTGACGCAATCATTGAAAGTGGGTTTTTAGCTATTTTAGCTCAGAAACAAAGAGATGAACTAGAAGCTAAAAATGCAAAAAAAATTGTTAAAGTGACTCCTAAAATTAAAAAAGATTCTAATCAAGAAAAAATGGAACGTTTGAAAAAAGCTGATTTAGAAAAAAGAGAAGCATTTAAAAAACAAGTTGAAGAGGAAGAAGCAAGAAAAAAAGCACAAATCATAGCAAAACAAAAAAAAGAACTTTCCAACTAACTCCAACTATACTCTTGATGAAGGTTAGGTCTGCCCTCCAAAGTAACAAAGGGTTTGTAATCCGCTTTATAAGATAAACTAGGGCACTCTTCTACATAATATCCTAAATATATCCACGCTTTGTTATTCTCACGTGCTAGCTTTATTTGCTTATAAAGAGAGAGCTTTCCAAGCGCATACTCTGCATAATCAGGATCATAATAAAAATAAATCGATGAGATGCCATCATCAAGCACATCGATGAGATCTACTCCAATAAGTTTATTTCCATCAAAATAGAGCACCTCGTATCCAAAGTCATTGTATCCAGCGACAAAAGAGTTATAGTAGTGCTGAAATGTAGTTGTTTGGTACTGCCATCCTTTTTTCTCTTGCATATAGCGATGGTACTTATCAAAGAGTATGAGGTGATCTTCTGAAACAGAAGGTTCTTGTATATAAATTTTTATATTCTCTGCTTTTTTAAGTACACGTCTTTTTGATTTTGTAAACGCAAAGTTAGCAACATCTATTTTAATACTTTGGCACTCCGTACATGCCATACATATAGGACGAAAAAACATCTTACCAAAACGGCGAAATCCACGTTCAACCATCTCTTGGCACGAAGCACTACTGCAGTTTTCTATAATCTTATAGTGCGTTGTTTGCACTTTATCTTGCAAATAAGCACAAGTGTCATTGATGGAAAATTCTTTAAGTAAATTCATACCGCAAGTTTGACATAATTAATATAATTTTCTTATAAGTGATTTTTCTATGAAACTATTTTTACAAAAATATAAACTTGTGCTTTTACGTACTGTAGGAGCATTTTTTTTGGTGCTTGGATTTGTTATACATTTTTGGCTTAGTCCAAAACAAGGCTATACAGAAGTGGAAATTGCGGCGGCAAATGTTGCTCGTATGGAAGCGAGCATGGCACCCTCACAAAATCAACATGCCAAGAAAAACACAGGCGCACTCTTTGCAGAAGAGTATAAACAAACGCGTGAGGAACAAGTGCGCTACCTCACAATATTTGCAATGTTACTTGGGATTGGATTTTTGATTTACAGTTTTGTTAAAAAAGAGGAACCAGAGCTTTAAGCTCTGTTTGAAGCAATAAGTACATCTTCGATCATCTTATCTATATCTCCATCTAAAATCGCATTTACATTTGAATATGCTTCATTGGAGCGGCTATCTTTTATCTGCTGATAGGGTTGCATAACGTAAGAGCGTATCTGATGTCCCCAGCCTATTTCACTTTTTGGTGTGCCATCTTGTTCTGCTTTTTGTGTTGCGAGTTCGAGTTCATAGAGTCTTGACTTCATCATCTTCATCGCAGCTGATCTATTTTTATGCTGACTTCTATCGTTTTGACACTGCACGACAATACCTGTTTCGATATGCGTGATACGAATAGCTGAGTCGGTTTTATTGACGTGTTGCCCACCTGCTCCACTTGCGCGGTATGTATCGACACGGATATCTCTATCTTCTATCACAATATTTATATCATCATCAATTTCAGGAGAGACCATGACAGAGCTAAACGATGTATGGCGCTTTGCATTGGAGTCAAACGGAGAGATACGCACAAGTCTATGGATACCGTTTTCTACTTTGAGATATCCATACGCATTTTCGCCTTTGATGATAATCGTCGCATCTTTGATACCTGCTTCTTCACCTGTTTGATAGTCCATCACTTCTACAGTAAATCCTCTACGCTCTGCAAATCTTTTGTACATACGTAAAAGTATCGAAGCCCAGTCTTGACTCTCAGTTCCGCCTGCACCTGGGTGGATAGAGAGGATTGCATTATTCGCATCACTCTCACCGCTTAGGAGTACGTCTATCTCCATCGAACGTATTTGTTCCTCTAATTTTTCAGCTTCTGCATAGAGTGCTTCGATGGAGTCTTCATCATTTTCATCTTTTGCCATCTCATAAAGCTCTACTGCATCATCTACCGCACTATAAGCAATATTGTATTTTTCAAGCTTTCTTTGGAGTTGCGTTTTTTCTTTTTGAATTTTTGCAGCGTTTGCAGCATCATTCCAAAACTCTTGGTCATTTTCTAGCTCTTTTATCTCTGCGAGTCTTTGCTTGATTTTTTCAGGTTCAATAACACCCGCAATGTTCTTGATTTTTGCTTTTACACTTTTTAAGAGTTCTGTATATTCATAATTATCCATAATTTAATCCGCTCGTTGTATAATTGCAATTATATTCTATAGAGGCTTAAAATGAAGATTATTTCTTGTCCTTTACAACTAAAAGATTACTTAAAAACTTTGCGCGAAACATCTCATGTAAGCGTTGGATTCGTCCCTACTATGGGTGCTTTGCACGAAGGGCATAGAACTCTTATAAAACAAGCAAAAGCAGAAAATGAGCTTGTGGTTGTTTCTATTTTCCTCAATCCTACGCAGTTTTTGGCGGGTGAAGATTTAGATAAATATCCAAGACGTGATGAAGCGGATAAAAAAATCTGTGAGCTTAGCGGTGTTGATATTTTATTTTTTCCACATGCCAAAGATATATATGGCGAAGATGAAGTGAGTGTGCTAGCGCCAAAAGTACGTGGATATGTATTAGAAGGGACAAGTAGACCTGGGCATTTTAATGGAGTGCTCAGTGTTGTAATGAAACTTTTGCACATTGTAAATCCAGAAAAAGCCTACTTTGGCAAAAAAGATGCGCAACAACTTAACCTTATCATCCTCATGGTACAGCAGATGTTTATGGATGTAATCATTGTGCCAGTCGATACAGTAAGAGAAAAAGATGGTTTAGCACTAAGTAGTAGAAATGCCTATTTAAGCGCCATAGAGCGAAAAGAAGCACTTAAAATCATCACGTCGCTCTATATAGGTGCGAAGATGGTAAGCAAAAACATCTTAGATATCAAAGAGATTACAGATGCAATGAGAGAAACTCTCGCACCTTTAGAGATCTCTTATGTAGCGATTGTGAGTCGTGATTTTAAAGCTATCAAAAAAGTAGTCATTGGTGATACTATCATTCTTGTAGAGGCAAAAGTAGGCGAAACAAGATTACTCGATAATATCTGGCTTTAAGTATCCCTCTTCTACTAAAAGCTCGATAGATTTTCTAAAAATAGGTACAGCAGTATAAGAAGCAAACTGAATCTTTCTAGGTTCTATAACAACCGTAACAACATTGAACTTATTTTTTTCATCATTAGCAAATCCTGCAAAAGTTGTATGATATTTATTAACATAGCGCCCATTTTCTACAATGTGCGCTGTTCCTGTTTTTCCACCCACAATAAGTCCTGGATATTTTGCACGAACTCCGGTTCCCTCATTGACTGTTTTTATTAACACTTGTTTCACTCTCTCAGCTGTAGCGCTTTTTATCACTTGTATCTGTTCAGAAGCGGGAATCTCTATCTTGCGCCCATATTCATCTATAAAACTATCTATTATTCGTGGAGAGAGCATACGGCCATTATTATTAAAAGCACTATACGCTTTTTGAATTTGCATAAGGTTGGCATGTATACTATATCCATACGATGTACTTGCTTTATATATCTCACTATTTAACCGAGTAGGACTTGAAATACTGCCTGATTTCTCATATATAAGGTCTCTCGTAGAGCTTTGCCCAAATCCAAACTCTTTGAGTCCTTCATGAAACTCAACTCCTGAGAGTTTTTGCGCGAGTTGTGCTATACCTATATTGGAAGATTGCACGATTACATTTTCAGCACTGAGCCAATCATATTTATGTTCATCTGTGATAACACGATTCCCTATCTTAAACTTTCCATTATGTCCGTTTACAAGGTCATATGGATTGATCAGTCCTTTATCGAGTAAAAGTGCATACACCACTGTTTTGAGAACACTTCCTGGTTCAAAACTATACTCCACCATCCCAACATTTAAAGAGGGATAATCCTCTTTTTTTATAGATTTTGGAGAAAATCTGTTGGAACTTGCCATCGCTACTATATTTCCATTTTTAGCATCCATAATAGAGACCATAACCTCTTTAGCACGTAAATCCTCTTTCATGGTATCAAGCATTCTTTCGATTTTTAGCTGTAATGAAAGCTTGATATTGAGCTTGATATCTAAACCATTGAGCTCTTGTTTTGTAAGACTCTCTTTGTTGAGGATAATATAACTATTAACATCCCGTGGGCCTTTACTAAGAGCATCTTGCCTTGCTTCAAGCTCTGCTTCAAATTTCTTCTCTAGCCCTTTGATCCCTTTTATCTTTGTATAACCATTATCTTCTATCTTATTTGAATATCCTATCACAGGTGTAAGTAGATTCCCAAAGGGATATTCTCTACTCTCGCCACTTTCTAATATACTTAAACCGTGGAGTGTTCTTTGCCCTGTACGAGGATTTTTCTTTTCCATAAAGACATCAAATCGACGGAGCTCATAGGAGAGTTTTTTAAGATACTGTGCTTGTTTTTCAGGGATATCAAAACTGAGAACAACACTCCCTTTTCGTGCATCAATTTTGGAGCGTACCTCTTTTGATGGCATGCCAGAATAGATACTAAAAAGTTCTATAAAAAGATTTTTCTTTTCTGGGTCTATGTAAGTAGTATTAACAACTGCTTTGTAGAGTTTTTTTGTTGTGGTGATATGAAACCCATCTGCACTTATGATATTTCCGCGCTTTGCGCGTGAATCTTCTTGTGTATATAAAGATGGTATATCTCTTGCATTGAGGACTATGACAAGCATCATAATAAGAAAAAATAAAAAACCAAACCCAAGTAAAATATAGAGTAAAAGGATTTTTTTGCTTATGTTTTCATTCACGCTTTAGGTCTTTATAATTTTTAGGATGATTATAGCATTATTTGTATGTGTGGGTGTTTCTAAACTCTTTATAAAGAATTTAGAAACTATATTTTAGAGTTGTGTTCTACCTAGTTCTTTATATGCACTCAGTGCTTTATTACGAATTTCAAGCATAAGTTGCATACTTGTTTCTGCTTTACCTATGGCAAGGGCTGCTTGATGGAGATCTTTTACTTGACCTGTTGCAATATCAGCAACCGCAACTTCACTTTGTTCTTGAATCGTATTAACTTCCTTGAGTGCTGATTTGAGTTGCTCTGCAAACCCTTCACCAGTCGCACTTTGGCTAAGTTTATCTTTTTGTTTTAAAAGGTCGACGGTAGAAACGCCGGAAATTTTATCTATACCACTCATCTACTTTTTCCTTTGTTATTGCAACAGTGTGATAGCACTGTTTGCCATACTTTTTGCACTTTCAAACGCTGCGACGTTTGCTTGATATGCACGAGTCGCTTCTACTAAATCGGCCATTTCGATAACAGGATTAATATTTGGATACGCAACATACCCATTTACATCTGCATCAGGATGATTTGGTTCAAATTTCATCTTTGGTGCAGAATCATCACGCACTATTTTATCTACTAATACACTCATTATAGCAGGATTTACTTTTTTGCCAAAAGCCCCCTCTTTTAAAGGGTCTTCATAGGATGCACTTTGTGTACTATCGTTTATCGCTTGGTTATAGTATTGATTAAAGTCAATTGCTTTAAAAACAACCTCTTTTCTTCTATAAGGTCCGCCCTCATCCGTTCGTGTAGTCTGTGCATTTGCTATATTGGTTGAAATTGTATTCACACGCACACGCTGTGCTGAAAGTCCATAACCACTGATATCAAAACTATTTAAAAACTGACTCATAATTTATCCTTAACTCACTTTACCAGAAGCTTCTAAAACGCTTTTGAAAATTCTTGCACTTTTTTTATTTGCATTTATAAGTGCATTAAACATTGTAGAGTTTTTACTCATCTCTGTAGTTTCTACGTCTAAATCTACACTATTACCATCATTTCGTGCTTGATGCCCATCACGATAAAATGTTGTAGCTTTATTTCCATTTTGGTCATTGTATGCTTTTAGATGTCCTGTGCTTGTATTTGCCATCTGTAGTTTTGGACTTTTAATGGAAAGAGCTTCTGCTTTTTTTGCACTTAAAAGCTCTTCAAAATGAACATCTCTTGGTCTATAAAAAGGGGTATCTGCGTTTGCAATGTTCGATGCTATCATATCTTGGCGCATTGCTCTATAATCGAGTGCGTCTTTGATAAGATCATGTGTGCGTGAAATCTCAAAACTCATAATTTTCCCTTTTTATTGATTTTACTCTTTTAACTTACAAAACCAAAGCAAAAAGAGTTCCAAAAATACTTTTATACTTTAAGCTATATCTTATAAGTGCATAATGTATAATTCTTTCACGGTTATGGTTATTTATTATTCTATATTGCAATTAAGCAGTATTTTATTTTAAATGTTCCATAATGCTAACAAGGTTACAAGAGTAACCCAATTTTTATACTCAAGGAGTTCTTATGAAAAGAGCTGGTTTTACTATGATCGAATTGATCTTCGTTATTGTTATTTTAGGTATTTTAGCAGCTGTTGCTATTCCAAAACTTGCGGCTACTCGTGAAGATGCAAAAGTTGCTTCTGAGATGACAAGTGCTGCACAAGCATTACAAAATCTTGGTGCTGAATATGTTTCACAAGGTGCATTTGGAGCGGATTCTCTAACTTCGGCAAATGGTTCTGTAAAATGTGTTCAGTTTGGTACAACAGCTGATGGTAATGTTACTATTACTCCAATTGCTGCTATGTCTACTGATTGTCCTCAAACAGTTTTAGATGGTGTTAAATCACGTGGTACAGCTAGTGGTTTACTTGGTGCTAGTGGTGCTGCAAAAACACACCAATTTGGTGGAACAGGTGTTGTATGGTAGGCTTTTGCTTACTCTTTAGCTTCTAAACCTTTTAGCCTCTCTATTTTTTAGAGAGGCTTTTTTTATGCTTTTTTTCTTCTTCTCTTAACATTTTATACC
>JAVETY010000066.1:0-9700 GCA_034005815.1 Sulfurimonadaceae bacterium
CAACAGATATACCTTGTAATAGTATCTGATGAAAAGCACGATTGTTTTGGATAAGTGTGGCATGTTGAGGCTTTTGAAGTATATGCAGTGCTTCATCTATTGCAGAACTAGGAAGTGTTGGATTGAGTTTGATAAGGGCAGATTTCAGTCTCTGTGAGAGTACTACTTCTTGATAGTTACTCCGCTGTGGATTGTCACTATCAGGTGCAATCTCAGGTCCACTAAAATAACCATAACCTAGCTCTCTAAACCACTCAAGTGCGAGTTGTTCTATTTGGTCTTCATTTATCATTTGCCATATCTCCCAAAACATAATGTGTATTTCTGGCTTGACCTTGTTTAATAATAAAACCCTTATCAGCCATTTGTTTCAATAACTCTCTTGTTCTGCTCTCTTTAATATCTAAAAGCTCTTGTACTGTTTGTGATGTAATAGATTCATTTTTAGTTAAATACTTTAATATTAGTTTCTCTTGTATATTCATATCTGACACTATCCGACGGTATCCGACGGTATCTGACGGTTTATCGTCGGATATTATGGTGGTTTCTCTCTCATAAAGAATCGTCAAAAAGTAACTTCTCGCATCATCCGTTTCAAACACAGGCTGATGCGAACCATTGTTTTTCATAGCTCTACGAATTTTTGGTATTCCTGTACCTTTTCCCTCTGTCAGATGTAACTCTTTGAGAAAATCGCCTATTCGACGGTTGAGATATTTTCTACTTACTATTACATCTTTTTTAAAATCTTCTTTTGTGATAGGAGGCATAGCTCCACCATGTGAAAGTATTTCTATTTTGTTATGTCGTATATTTACTTCTATCGGTTCTCGCTCTTCATAGCTTTTATGATAAACAGCATTTGCAAGTGCTTCTTCTACTGCTTGAAACGGATAGTTGTAATATCTGATAGCTTCGGCTTGTCCTTCGACTTTTTGTACATGTTCTTCTATTACAAGTGTTTTTATATGCGATAGTGCTTGTCGTAACTGCTGATGTATCGGACCTTTAAAAGTCTTTTCACTAAACCTATCTCCAATATCATCATGATAGATATTGACTTCTATTTGTGTATAAGGAAAAAACTTCTCTGGAGTTTCACTAAAAAAAAGTAGTCCTACATTTACAGGTTTCAAGTATTCTACTGGTCCTCTTGCTATTTGCATAAGTCTTACAAGCTCTTCAAATGGCATAGTCCCAGCGGTATGAAACAAATCACTTTTGACATCTTGCAAAAACACTCTTATCTCAGAAAGTGACAAATCAGAGATACTTGCATGATGGTTTATCCTATCATCAAAAGGTACTTTGGCTGTGAGCTGTAGGAGTTGTTGCTCTTCACTCTCATTTGCTTTTGCAGTGGATGACATGCGTCTTACATAGTAAGCTTTTTCTGCGTTATTTGAGAGGGTTTTATTTGCTTTATAAGGTCTTGTTTCTCCACCTGCACACCATACAACTAGAAAGTGTTTGTCTTCTATGGCATAAGGTTCTACAACAGGGAAATAACTTGGAGTGATTTTATGGCAAAGCTGATGAAGCTCTTGTTGTATCTTGTCTAGCTCTTCTACATGTAAACCTTTTGGAGGTAAAACTGCACGACCATTTGATTCAGCAATTCCTATGATGAGATACCCACCGCCCCAATTGTTCATATCATTTGCAAAAGCACAAATAGTATGGAGGATGATTTCAGGATTCCATCCCTCTTTGAACTCTATGCGTTCCCACTCTACAGTTGAGCCGTGGATGAGGGAGTTTATATTTATTGGGAGTGCCATATTAAATCTCTAGTTCCGATACATCAATCTCGCCTGATAGGAGTTTTGGGAGGAGTGTGTCTCTTGTTTTTTGGAGGGTTTGGATTTCATTAGTATTTATTTTAATTTTCTGAAAAATAATAGAAATAATTTCAGAGAATATCTTTATTAAATTATTTGAAGCAATAGGTAATTTATAATTTCGAACTGCATCATTAGGAACTCTTTGCCTTCCAGAACTCCCATTCATGCTACCTATGGCGTATTGTCTAAATGAATCAGAAATTGATAATAAGTACACCCATTCAGCAAAAAATTTGTTTTTTGCACTTAACACTATGTATTCTGTAGAACCCCAAGCAACTTCTTCATTCTCCAATAAATCAACATAAGCTCTTTTTCCATTTTCTAAAGATGGTGTAATTCTCACCAATAGAGTATCTCCATTTTTAAACTTTGTTCCACTACCTTTGTATTCACGATATTCAACTTCTTCAATACTTAATAAACTTGTAGATAATTTTTTAAGTTCTATGTATTTAGCAATACTTTGTTTTTTTAATTGGTAAGATGGATTAATTGAAATTATATTTTCAAGAGTATTTACTTCCCACCCCTTCGGAATCATTCCAAGTTCACTCTCTTCAAATTCGCTAGGGAAAAGTTCTAGTATCTCTTTTGATATTCCAAGCTCTTTGGCTGCTGCTTCTAGCTCTTCTTCACTCTTGCATCTCATCTTGGCATGTACAGGGTCAAAATCTACAAACCACGATTTAAAAAGAGTTTGAGCCATAGACTCTAGTGTTTGGTTCATTTTACGACCCAGTTCTATTTTGTCATCTAGTGTTGAGAGGATGTGAGCTATCTTTTTCTGGATTTGGAGAGGTGGTAGCTGTAATACGATTTTTCTTAATTCTGATTGTTTTATACCTATTACAGTTGTTCCAGAAGCTCGTGATTGTAGTTGTGACTGCATTGATGAGCTTTTAAGAATGTATAAAAAATATGTATTGTCTAAAATATTTTCTTTGCCTCTTAAAGTAACAATTCTTTGAGCAAGTGCAATTTTTGTTTCATCTAATTGAGCGACTTCTCCTAATGGAGCTTCAACTGTTAAAACAACATCACCTTTTTTAGGAATTCCCCTTACCATCCAAGAATCATAATCTTTTTCAGCGATAAATTCATTATAAGGTTCTAAGCGACCATTTTTAACAATTTTAGCTGTTACAAGCGGTATTCCAAAACTTGTCTTTTTCGGTGTTTTACCTCGATAGTCGATTAAATGACTTATTGCTTCTTCTATTGTGTATTCAGTCAATGAATTTGAAAATTCAGACTTCATACCCAAGCCCCGCTAAGTTCTTTTTTATCATCTCTTCAAGTTTTGCTGATTCTACAAACTGCTCACTTAGAGTTTGTGTGAGTTCGCCCATCTTTAGAGCAAATGGAATCCCATCATCCGCTTCCTCTTCTACTCCTACATATCGCCCAGGGGTTAGTATGTAATCTTGTTTTGCTATCTCTTCTATACTCGCTTCAAAGTATTCGCCAAGCTTGTTTTCATAGCCACTTTTATTTCTCCAGTTGTGAAACACATCTGCTAAGGCTTTTGTGTCATCATCACTAAAAGATTTTTGCGCTCTATCTACCATGAAGCCTGTGTTTCTTGCATCTATAAAGAGAGTTTTACCTTTGCTCTTTTTATTACGGTTGAGTATCCATATACACGCAGGTATTTGCGTATTTGCAAAGAGTTGTGAGGGAAGTGCTACTATCGCTTCTATGAGGTCGGCTTTGATTAGCTCCTCTCGTATTGCTCCTTCTCCACTTGTTGTAGAACTCAAACTTCCATTTGCAAGAACAAGTCCCACTACACCATTTGGGCTTGTATGATGTAACATGTGAAGCATCCACGCATAATTACCATTACCTTTTGGTGGTGTTGTGTAGCCTTTCCATCTTGCATCCCCCTCTAAGCTTCCATCCCACCATTCGTCTTGATTAAAAGGTGGATTTGCTAGAACAAAATCAGCTCTTAGGTCTGGGTGTTGGTCTTTGGTAAATGTATCTGCTGGCTCTTTGCCAAAGTTGAAGTCTATGCCACGGATTGCCATATTCATAGCAGCTAGTCTCCATGTAGTAGGGTTTGATTCTTGCCCATATACAGATATGTCGCCTAGTTTTCCGCTGTGCTCTTCTATAAACTTCTCACTACTTATAAAAAACCCACCACTTCCCATAGCTGGGTCATAGATACGCCCACGGTAAGGCTCTATCATTTCTACTATTAGATTTACTATCGATTTTGGAGTGTAGAACTGTCCGCCTTTTTTACCCTCTGCTGATGCGAACTGTCCTAAAAAGTACTCGTAGACATGCCCTAAAATATCTTTTGCTTTGAGTGTTTCATGAGCAAATGGTATGGTCGCTATAAGGTCAAGTAAGTCAGAGAGTTTGTTTTGTTCTATCTGTAGTTGTGCGTAGTTTTTGTTGAGAATGCGTTTTAGCTTTGGGTTCTCTTTTTCTATGAGTTCCATTGTGTCATCGAGAAGTTTTCCTGCACCCTTAAACTCTCCACCAAGAGGCAAGCTCGTCCCAATAGATAATCGGATATTGTTTTGGATGTATTGCCATCTCGCACCTGCTGGAACCCAAAACACATTTTTTTCTGTGTAGTAGTCTCTGTTTTCTAGCTCTTCAATTATCATCTCATCATTTACGTCATCGCAAAGATAGTAATCACTACTAGGATTTGTAAACTCTTGCTTTAGCTCTAAGCGTCTTGTCTCAAAACTATCCGATACATACTTCAAAAACACCAAACCAAGCACTACATGTTTGTAGACTGCTGCATCAAGGGAAGGTAAAAGCTTGTTTGCAGATGTCCATAGTTTTTTTTCTAAATCTTGTAAAAATTGTTGTTCTTGACTCATAGTTTATAATTGCCTTTTAGTTATATGACTTTTATTTTATCGAAATAAGTTTATAACCAGCACAAAAATGGTAGCAAAATAGTAGTTTTCTTCACATGCCATAACTAGATTTTATCTTTCTACTTTTTTATCTTTTCAAAATCAATCGTTGGTTCATCTATATAAAATCCTTGTGAATAGTCTATGCCCAACTCTTTTACTTTATCCATAATCGTACTTGTATAGACATGTTCTGCTATTGTTTGTATCCCTAATTTTTTAGCAAATTCTACTATCGTTTCTACTACGAGCAAGGCATTTTTATCTTTTTCTATCTGCGTGATAAGTGAGCCGTCTATCTTGATATAGTCAACTCCAACCTTACTTAAAAATGAGAAGTTTGAGTATCCACTTCCAAAGTCATCTATCGCAATTTTTGCTCCATAGCGTTTTACTTCATTGATAAAACTTTCTACTTTATTAAAATCTTGCCCTGCTTCTGATTCTAAAAGTTCAAAAGTGATGCGGTGTACATTTGGATAATTTTTAAGTTTTTCTATAATGTAGAGATACATTTCATTATTTAAAATATCATCAATGGAGAGATTGATACTAAACTCAAAATCATTTTTTAAAAAAACTGCCATCGATTTATCTATGATAATTTTAGTAACTAAACTATCTGCTTTTATCCTTTTTGCAATAGGCAAGAAAAGATTTGGAGCGATAACATTATTATTTTCATCGATAAGTCTTGCTAAACATTCAAACTTAGTGATTTGAAGCGTTTTATTGTCGATGATAGATTGAAAATATGGAACAATTTTCTTATTTTCTATCGCTTGTCTTACTGTATTTGAGAGTTGGAGATTTATTTCGTATTGATTTTCAAACTGCATGCGCTCTTCATATATCCAAAATGGAAGACTTTTATCTTTTGCGTATTGCAGAGCCATAGAGACTTTTGAGAAGATATTTTCATTTTTAACACTTGATGACGATGCTAACGTAAAGTCTACAAAAATCTTGCTTCCTTGGTACGTAACCATCATCATTCTGATTGCTTCATACAAATCACTTAAAAAAACTTTGAGTTCATAAAAAGGAAGTGCTCTTTCTAGTATAAAAGCAAACTCATCAACACTTGTACGATAAAGCTGATACCATTGTAAGTGTTGACCTAGCAAGAGAGCCACATTTTCAATCACATAATCACCCACATTAAAGCCATAAAAATTGTTAATAGTTCTCAAATTATCTATATTTATTACAACAAGTCCAGCTTCTTCATTCTCTTGTAAATCTTTACGTAGTTGATATATGTTTGGTAGATGTGTAAGATTGTCTGTAAAATACCTACTTAATAAATCTGTTTTAGTCTTTTTCAAGCTCTCATTTTGATTTTTATATCCTTCATGCATAGATTGCAAAATCTTATCACTCAACTCTTGTTGTTCTATTTTTTCTTTGTAAGCAAAAAGAGTGACTAAAGTTTTTGTTTTATCATCAGATTTTATAAGAATAATCTTGCCATGTGGTATTTTTTTTTCTAACTGCATTTTTAGGTTTTGTACAAGTACAGTATTGTGAATATAAGAGGTTATATGAATCAACACAGTCTGATCTGTTATCTCTGTAATCGCTCTTACAGTCTCATCTACTTCACTTGAAGAGATAAGAATAAAATCATATATTTTTACATTTTTGTCTATTGTGTATTCCATATTTTTTGCTTCCCTTGTTGCTGGTTCAGAATTCTAACACAATCATGTAAAGCATTTTTTAACCACTCTTTAAATATAATGATTTCTTTTAAAAAATCGTAAAAAGGGGTTCGATGAAGTCAGTTCAAAATCTATTGTTGCTTCAAAATCTTTACCGAATCAAAGCACTTGGATTTGAGTATATCGATTCTTTTACGGTTAATACAACAACAGACGCTTCTTACGAAAAGCCTTTTGACTTAGAGCAACTTATGCACAATATTTCGACATGCCATCTATGTGATTTAAATAAATCTCGTAAACAAAGTATGGGTGGTTTTGGCAATCCACAAGCTCAACTTATGTTTATAGATTTTAGTGTTTCTAGTGCAGAAGATAGCTCTAATAGCTATTTTTGTGGAAGAAGTGGTGATACATTACAAAAAATGATAGAAAATGTTTTAGAACTTCGCTTAGAAGATATTTACTTTACACATGCCATAAAATGTAAACCACTCAGTGGCAATATCCCATCATCTTCAGAGTGGGATTCATGTCAACATTATCTTTTTTCACAAATCGATTTTGTCAAACCAAAAATCATAGTCACACTTGGAGAGGAAGCGTATAGATATCTCACCGGTGAAGAAGATAATTTTAGTAGCGTCAGAGGACATGTCATAAACTTTAAAAATCATAAACTTATTCCAATGATGCATCCGCAATATCTATTGCGTAATCCACAATCTAAAAAAATAGCAATGAATGATCTTCTTACTATAAAAGGTTTCCTATGAAAAAACGATTTCTTTTTTCTCTCTTATTTCCTGCTACTATCTTTGCTAAAAGCTTTTTAATCTCTAGTATACCAATACCAAAAACGTATATACAAGATATAGACCCCTACCCTTGTGATGAAGCTTGTATGCAGGAATATATTGATAATGAGATGATTTTCTCATTTTTATCTCGGGCTACTTCGAAGCTCGAAAATCCCATGCTTGATGAAGTGCGTATGACACATATTGCACTTCTTAACCTTGGTTCTACATCGATGATAAGCGATAGGCTCAAAATTGCACTCTTACTTCCAGATAAAATCATAGGTAGATATGCAGCATCTACCACAAATGCTACATTTTCTTATTTACTCGCTAGAAATCACTCATTTGAGCTCAAAAGTTATCAAATAAATACACAATCATATGAGGATATAAAAGCAGCCCTTAAAAAAATAGAAGATGATGGTTTTTACTACATCATCGCACCGCTTACACAAGAGGGAGCAGATGTTATCGCAGAATTACGTCCAACATCCAA
Source organism: Sulfurimonadaceae bacterium (assembly GCA_034005815.1). Lineage (GTDB taxonomy): Bacteria > Campylobacterota > Campylobacteria > Campylobacterales > Sulfurimonadaceae > Sulfurimonas. The sequence goes on from JAVETY010000066.1 coordinate 7,702, forward strand.
TATCTATTTTCCAACTATCAATAAAAAAAGTGCAAAATCAGAAAATCCATTTTTATTTTACGGTGGAATCGATTATAGAGCACAATCTGATTTACTCTTAAAAGAAGCATTTTCTCCCCTTGTTATCTTTCATGATAGCTCTATTTTAGGTATAGAAATGACAAACTACGAAGAGAAATCATTTAAGTTTACCCAGCTTATCGAGCCAGTAAATAGTGTAGAAATGGGTGGTTCTTTATCGCAAACTTTAGTTGAAGATACATCTAAAAAAGTAATCAAATATGCGATTACGAACACAACAACAAACCTAGAAAAAAGACTCAAAGAAAATGAAGATATCAAAGAAGCTTCATTTTTTCTCAATACACCGATTGTCAAAAGTGGTATGGTAATGTCACAACTTACACTGTATGATGCGTTGCCTCTCAATATTCTCTCAACGCAAATAAATTATGATCCACTCCTCTTTTCGATGACACAGTATGAAGATAGAAAAAACATGATAATAGCAAACTCGATTACAGAGCATAACAACATACTTATAGAGGTAAATTCACTCCTTGGCAATGACATCATCTATGATTGGATTAACTACACGACAACTGTGGGGCTTGATTATTTTTACTATCTTATTACCAATGAAAACAGAGAGTTTGATATAGAGATGCAAAACAACCAAATGAACTACAAAATAGAGCTTCTACGCCCTTCTCTTACAAAATTTATGCACTATACTCCAAGATCAGAATAAAGAGAGTAAAAGCTCTTTCGTATTGTGATCAATCTTTTGAGCTTTTCCTTCAAAATCAATATATGCAAGTTTGATAGAAAGCTCAAAAACTTTTGTCTCCTCTTTATATATTATTTGTTTAAGAGTAAACGAAGCACCTCGCATCTCTACAAGTTCTGTGCGTACATCAAGCAAATCCCCAAGCTTTGAAGTGGTAATATAATCTGCCTCGATACGACGAGCCACAAAGTGCCCATACTCTAGCTCAGGTGTCATCCCACGCTTATAAAATGCCTCACTCCTCGCTCTTTCACAAAAGTTAAGATAGTTAGAGTGATAAACCACTCCACCTGTGTCCGTATCTTCGTAATAGACTCGTACCTGCATACTAAACTCCTATATAATTACTATATTTGTAAAAAAAGTCACTAAAACTTTATCAATGTAATTTAAAAGTGCCCTAAACAACTATCTCTTGCAACTTATCTAGTATTTTTTCACGCATTTTTGTAAGCTCTTTAAACTTATCATTATCGAAACTATCTTGAATAAGCATTTTATTTGCGATTATATGCAAATCTGTATGAAGTTCTTTTAGTTCTTTAAACTCTTTTTTATTTTTATATATTTTTGAGGAATCGCTATCTATCCATTTTCCTAAATAACACTCTTTATAGTTCATAGTAGGAAGTTCTATTTCTGATTTGTTAAAATATCTTTCTATTTTATCAAACCAATTGCGATGCTCAACTGATGCATATAAAATAGCTATATTTTCATTTTCTAGTGTTTTAGTTTCTAACCATTTTGGATGATTTTTATAACTCTTCATCCACGCAGGCACTTCTTTTTGATCCATAGGTTTAGCGATTGCATATCCTTGAGCCTTAGAGACACCTAGCTGAATAAGTAACTCTCCAATTTCAATAGACTCTACGCCTTCAGCTATGACATTACATTGAAATGCACGTGAAAGTCCGAGTGAAGCATCTACTATAGATAAACTACTACTTTGAGTTAAGCTATCTAATACAAAAGATTTGTCTATTTTGATTATATTAAGAGGGAATTTTTTAAGATAATGAAGAGATGAATACCCAGTTCCAAAATCATCAAGCGCTATTTTCATACCCATATTTTGACAAGTTTGAAGTATCTTATATATATGCGAAAACTCTTCCAAGGCATGTGTCTCTAAGATTTCCAACTCTATCATAGAAGGTGATATTTTTGTATATTTTTCAAATAATATTTGTAATTTTTCTATGT
>JAVETY010000067.1:0-9578 GCA_034005815.1 Sulfurimonadaceae bacterium
AAAACTACAAGAATTTTGGATGAGTCAGGGATGCAATATCGTCCAACCATACGACATCCCTGCAGGAGCTGGAACATTTCACCCTGCTACATTTTTGCGTTCACTTGACTCAACTCCATGGGCAACTGCGTACGTCGCACCAAGCCGCCGTCCAACTGATGGACGCTATGGAGAAAATCCAAACCGTTTAGGAAGCTACTATCAGTTTCAAGCACTCATCAAACCTTCTCCAGATAATATCCAAGAGCTCTACCTCAAATCTCTCGAATATTTAGGTCTTAACATCGCAGAACACGATATCCGTTTTGTAGAAGACAACTGGGAATCTCCAACTCTAGGCGCGTGGGGACTAGGCTGGGAGGTATGGCTCAACGGCATGGAAGTAACACAGTTTACATACTTCCAACAAGTAGGCGGTATCGAGTGTAACCCCGTAGCAGTAGAGATTACCTATGGAACAGAGCGACTTGCGATGTACCTTCAAGGCGTGGACACAGTATTTGACATCGTATGGGGCGAAAACCAATATGGCAAAACACTTTATCGTGACGTACACAAAGAAGCAGAGATACAATTTAGCAAGTACAATTTTGAAGTAGCAGATACAGAGATGCTCTTTCATGAGTTCAACGCAAAAAGCGCAGAGTGCCTCCGTGCCTTAGAAGCAGAACTCCCACTTCCAGCCTATGATTTATGTATGATGGCAGCAAATACATTTAACGTACTCGACGCAAGAAAAGCAATAAGCCAAACAGAACGTCAAAACTACATCCTCAAAATCCGCGAACTCTCAAAAGGATGCGCAGAGTTGTATAAAGCACAAGAACCTGAGAGATTGGCGAGAGTGAAGGCGTAAGTATGACATGTACAAAAGATTAAACTTATGAATCTTAATCTTTACTCAATAAAAGCGGATAATTACAACAGCAATTCTCAAAAAATTCGTGTTTTGACAGAAGATTGGGTGAATGAATTTATCTATTGTCCAAATTGCGGAGGAATTATTTCTGAGTATGCAAACAACAAGCCTGTTGCAGATTTCTTTTGTCCTAAATGCAAGGAAGATTATGAACTCAAAAGTAAAAAAGACAAAATAGGCAACAAAATTGTTGATGGTGCATATGCCACAATGATTGAACGGCTCCAAAGTGAATCAAATCCTAATTTTTTCTTTTTAACCTATGATAAACAAACCTATGATGTCTCCAATTTTATCGTTATTCCTAAACATTATTTTATTCCAGAAATAATTGAAAAACGTAAACCTCTCTCGTCAAGTGCTAAAAGAGCTGGCTGGGTAGGTTGTAATATTTTACTTAATACAATTCCAAATAGTGGTAAAATTTTTTATATCAAAGATTCAAAACTACAAAGTAAAGATAAAATTTTAGAAGAATGGAATAAAACAAGCTTTTTAAAAGAATCTCATAATATAAAATCTAAAGGTTGGATTCTTGATATTTTAAACTGCATAGAAAAACTCAATAAAAATGATTTCACCCTTCATGAAATGTACCAATTTGAAACCTATTTACATCTAAAACATCCTGAAAATAATAATATTCAAGCAAAAATTAGACAACAACTTCAAATTTTAAGAGATAAAAACTATTTATCTTTTACAAGTCGTGGAAAATATAAACTAAAATAAGGATAGCAAATGCACCAAAATTTTAAAATAAAAAAATACATATTTATTACCTTCGAAGGCTATACATTTCAACCTGATAGTGAATCAGATATTCCTGACATTGAAAATATGCAAGTAATTGGTTTTTCACATGGGAAAAATGCAGAAGAGGCATTTGAGATATTACTTTTAGAAAATAGTTATTTAAAAGATACAACATTTCATGAAGTCATAGCTAGAGAACTCGCTAACTCTAATCAAGAGGTTTTCACAATACATAATTTATAAATATAAATTATGTATTGTGTTTAAATATATATTTTATATGACATATTGCAATATAAATGCAATTTTTGACTAATAAGTGCAATAATGAAATTTACAAATAATGAAAGAAGACTATATCAACATTGATTAACTCTCACATCTCCCTCCTCTCTTGGTACACTTCAAACGGTCGTCATGAATTACCATGGCGTACTACTGATGATGTGTATCATGTTTATATAAGCGAAGTGATGTTGCAACAGACGCAGGTGAAGAGAATTTTGGATGAGTATTATTTTCCTTTTCTAGAGAGATTCCCATCGCTTTATGATTTAGCTAATGCTGATATCGAAGAGGTTTTTAGTTTGTGGAGTGGGCTTGGATACTATCGCCGTGCTGCAAATCTTCATAAGAGTGCGAAGCTTTGTGCGCCCTCTTTGCCCACAACTGTAGAAGAGCTTTTGAAACTTCCAGGGATTGGGAGATACACGGCGCATGCCATCATAAGCTTTGGATATAAAGAGTGTGTGAGTGTGGTGGATACAAATATCGCTAGAGTTCTCACTCGATTTTTTGCACTTAGAAATCCTAGTGACGCAGAGCTTTGGCAAAAAGCGGATGAGTTTTTAAATACGCAAAATCCTACACATCACAATCTCGCACTTATGGATTTGGGTTCGCTTATTTGTTTACCTAAAAATCCGACATGTCATACTTGTCCATTGCAACTTGAATGCGTTGGGCAACATGTTATAGAAGATTTTACAAAAACTAAAAAGACTATCTATACAGATAAAAACCTCTACTTTGCTATTTATATAAAAGATGGCAAAATAGCGATGCAGAGAAAAAATGATGGCATGTACAAAGATATGCTCACACTTCCCGCTTTAGAATCACCTTTAGATGATGATTGTATAGGAAGTTTTAAACATGCTGTAACGCGTTATAAATTAGAAATATATCTTTATAGATGCACATCTTTGGACGCTGATGATTTGCTATGGATAGACTTACAAGATATTTCCACGCAAGCTATCTCATCGATGACACAAAAAGCACTCCAACTTGTTGAGGCTGAACTACACAAAGGGCAAATATGCAACAAACTCTCATAGGACAAATCGATAAAATCCTTTTTGAAGAGAATGGTTTTTTTATTGCAGTACTCAAATCTGGTGAAAAAATCAGTGGAACATATTATGAAACCGATGTAGCGCATATAAAAGAGTCTGCTATCACACTCAAAGGTGTGTGGGAAGAACATAAAAAATATGGTAAAACATTTAAGTTTGAAACTATTAAAATAAATCAAAATCAACTTTTTTTCTTCCTCAATCGTATCATCAAAGGCTTTACTAAAAAGCTAGCTTCTGATCTTATAGAGCACTTTGGTAATGATGGTCTTATCGATATTTTGGACAATAATATCGAACGCCTTTTAGAGTTTGACGGTATCAAAGAAAAACGCCTCAAAAAAATCCAAGAATCGTGGAAAAAGTTCCGTTCTATGCGTGAGATTGGTGAGTTTCTAAGTCCTTATGATGTCTCCCCTGCACTTCTTACAACGATTGCCACTGCAATGCGAAATGTGGATGACCCGTGTGTCAAAATAAAGGCTAACCCTTATATCCTCACTTCCATCCACTCCATCGGATTTAAACGTGCTGATGAGCTTGCACTTAAGATGGGCGTTGATTTTTTAAATGATCATCGTATCGGTTCTGCCATGGATTATGTACTTCTAAACTATTGTGAGCAGCAAGGTAATTCTTGCGTTAGAAAAGAGATTTTATTTTCTGAGCTCGATATGCTTTTGGGATTTACTGACAAAAATCATCTCTATGAAGGTGTTTTGATTGAGCGTGTAGCGGAGCAATCTATAGTTTTGATGAAAAATGACCGTGTATCGCCTGCACGTCTTTATGATGCAGAGAAATTTATCTATGATACTTTTAAAGAGCGTGCAAAACTTGATCACGGAGGGCTTGTAGCTGATTTAGATGGCTTTTTAAAAGACTCGGATTTAGTTTTGGGAGAGCAACAGCGTGAGGCGGTAGAGATTATCAACAAAGGTGCTTCTTTACTCTTTCTTGTGGGATATGCCGGAACTGGTAAGAGCACGACTTCTAAAACGATACTCAACCTTTTAAACACAAGATACCAAACAAAAGAGATTATCACCTGCGCACTAAGTGGCATCGCCTCACAACGTATCGCCGATACAACTGGATATGAAAGTGCTACAATTCAGTCACTTTTAGTGAAGTTTGAGAATCTAGACTTCCTACCTTTTTCTGTTGTTCTTATCGATGAAGCGTCAATGATTAACTCGTTTCTTTTTTCCAAACTTCTACATAAAATCAGTAAAAAAGCAATTATCATTATCGTAGGAGATGACGCACAACTCCCACCTATCGGAGCTGGAAATATTCTTAGTGACGCTCTTACTTTAGAAATCGCTCCCATAGTAAAACTCACACGAATCTATCGCCAAAGCGAAGAGCAAGCAATTGCACTTATAGCAAACCAGATACGTGAAGCGCAGGTGCCCGATTATCGCAAAGAGTACGATGACTTTTTGTTTATCGATAAAAGTATTCCAAACTACTATGGGGCTAAAAATAGCATGAATCAAATGGAGTTATCAGAGCTAAGAGAGCAAAATACACAAAATATCATCGCAGAAATCGCGCATCAAGTGGTTGAATCTATAGAAAAAGCACGTTATCGTTTAAAACACAAACAGATAAAAGAGTACCTCAACTATTTTCAAGTAATAACTCCGATGCGAATAGGTGCACTTGGAAGTGAAAACCTCAATCATGTTCTTCAAGATTATTTCAATCCAAAACCATCCAAAGTTGTCAAAAGAGGCTCACTCGAACTCCGTCTTATGGATAAAGTAGTCCACACCAAAAATGAAAATATGACTTCATGGAGTGCAGATGAGTTTAAGGATGGAGCGGACTCTAATAAGCGAAGAGTTTTCAATGGCATGTGTGGATTGCTCTTTAAAATCGACGAAAAAGAGGAACAAGTTTTTGTCTTTTATCCCAACGAAGATATGGTTGTCCAGTATGAGTATGAAGAATTAAAAACATATTTAATGCTCTCTTATGCGCTCACCATCCACAAAGTACAAGGGATGGAATACGATATAGTAGTTATTCCAATGAGTTTTAGCCACTATATCATGCACAATACAAAGCTCATCTATACCGCTATCACAAGAGCGAAACATCGCTGTATCGTTATAGGCGAGAGTGGAGCGTTTGAGAGTGCTTGTAAAAAACTAGAATCTACACGCAGAGACACTGTGCTTTTGGAGCTTTAATATTTTACTATTTTTATGACATGTCATATAAATTTCTACTTTTTAAATAAATGCTATAATCAAGCCTAAGATAATTAAGGAGATAAAATGCAAACTATTCAAATAAATAATCCTGAGATTGAAAAATTCATATCTTCACAATATGGAAATGACACACAAAGCTTACTTAATGATTTTGTAAAATTTGTACAATCTTCACTCGATGATGGCTATCCTGCAATCACTAAAGAAGAGGCAAAAAAAAGAATTTCAGAGGCGATTTTAGCTATAGAAAATGACACAGCCACACTCATAAATCAAGAACAATATGATAATGATATGAATGAGTTTATGAAGAACTTATAGATGATTATTTTTAGAAAAAAAGAGTATTTGGTTGCTTTAAAAATTATCATTTTATTTATATCAAAAGACAGCAAGAGCAGAGCTACTCATTTTAAAAACCAGTTAGACCATAAAATAAATAAACTTACAATCTTTCCTTATAAATTTCAACAATCCAAAAACTCCGCCAATGAACGTGTCAGAGATATGACTTTCAAGGGATATACAATCACATATTTTATTGAAAGCGATAAAGATAGAATTTCAATTCTTGATATTTACAAGTGGATTGATAAATAATTTTTCTGTTTAGTGGTTATAATTAAAAATTCTTATTCTAGGAGTATGACATGTACTATTCTTTATCATTTCGCATTTGGCATTGGTTGCACGCTTTTGTGGTGCTCGCACTTTTGGGTACTGTGTTTTTACGCAAAACTTTTTTGAGTTATAGACAAAACAGTGAGATTATTATCCAAAAACTGCAAGAGTTTGGTATAGAACTCTCAAAAGAGCATGCAGTTATCATAGCAAAAACTATACGCGCAGAGATGTGGCAATGGCATATTTATCTAGGATATGCATTAGCATTTTTACTTCTTTTTCGTCTTGTTTTAGCATTTACAAATAGCAAGCCAAAAGTGCTATTTAATACTCTTTCACTTCATGAAAAAGGGGTGCAAATAAGTTATTATCTTCTTTATGGCGTACTTGGGTTTATGGCTTTAAGTGGATTTGGTATCTACTTTTATCAAGAGTTAGGGTTTACAAAAGATTTTGCACATACACTCAAAGAGATTCACGAATTCTCTTTTAATTTTGTCTTATATTTTGCTCTCTTACATGTTATGGGCGTTGTTGTGGCTGAGTTTAGAGGTGAAAAAGGGATTATTTCGAGAATGATTCATGGAGAAAAAGCTTAGTTTTTCAAGTGTGACAAGACGCAGGAGATTCCGTGTCAAGCACGGAATGACGTAACTTTTCCGTCATCCTGAACTTCTAAAGAAACATTTTTACTTCGTAAAAAGCGGTTCCCTTGTTTTGATTCAGGATCTCTTGAGTTTGATGGAAGTATGACATGTTAAGAACGATTGTTTTTTTGCGCTATTTTGATATATATATGAAGTATCTCTATCGCAGCAGGTGTGATTCCGCTTATCATTGAAGCGGCTTGAAGTGTTGGAGGGTTAAACTTCTCTAGTTTTTCCATAATCTCCTTACTCATACCACTCACACCTCTAAAATTAAAATCTTCTGGGATAGCGATTTCAAGATATTTTTTCATCTTTTCAATCTCTTCGCTTTGCTTTTCAATGTAACGAGCATATTTTCCCTCTACCAAAATCTCTTCTTGGATATAAGGTTCATAAACACTGAGTGCTGGCACGATAGCAATCATTTTTTCGACATCAAAACTTTTTCTTGCTACCATTTGTTCAGCACTTATAATATCTTTGATTTTCTCTTCGCCTAAAGATTCTAAAAGCTCATTAAACTCTTTGTTTGGAGTAAAACGTGTCTCTTTTAAAAGTTTAAGTCCTGCTTCTATCTCTGTTTGTTTTTTTTGTACATTTCTATAAACCTCATCGTTTATAAGACCGAGTGCATGTCCATAGTGTGCAAGTCTTGTATCGGCTGATTCTTCGCGTAAAAGCAGACGATATTCTGCGCGAGAAGTAAACATGCGATAGGGCTCTTTTGTCCCTTTTGTAACTAAGTCATCAATCAAAACTCCAATATACGCTTCATCACGGCGAAGTACCAAAGGCTCTTTTCCCTCTATATTTAATGTTGCATTTATCCCTGCGATGATTCCCTGTGCAGCTGCTTCTTCGTACCCTGTGGTTCCGTTGATTTGTCCTGCGAGATAAAGGTTTTTTATTTTTTTCGTCTCAAGTGAGTGCTTGAGCTCTCTTGGGTCTACATAATCATACTCGATCGCATATCCATAACGGACAATTTTTGCATTTTCCATCCCCACAACAGAGCGAATCATTGCACGCTGGACATCAGGTGGAAGAGATGAGCTCATCCCATTTATATAGCACTCTGTATTGTCAGCTGTTTGTGGTTCTATAAAAAGGTGATGGCGGTCTTTATCACGAAAACGATTCACTTTATCTTCGATACTAGGGCAATATCGTGGTCCTAAACCCTCAATCTGTCCAGTAAACATAGGTGCACGGTAAAAGTTTGACTCGATAATATCGTGCGTGTTTTGATTGGTGTATGTGATATAACATGGAAGTTGTGTTTTGGTACGTACAAACTCCGCTCTATCTGTTCTAAAACTAAATGGATTTGGTACATCATCTCCAGGTTGTACCTGCATCACAGAAAAATCTATGCTTGAGCTATCGATTCTCGCGCATGTTCCAGTTTTGAGTCGTCCCATCTCTAAGCCACATGCCGCAAGCGAAGCACTTAAATGTTCACAACTTTGCTCCCCATAACGTCCGCCCACTTGTTTGATTTCACCCACATGAATCACACCCTTTAAGAATGTTCCACTTGTGATAATCACACATTGAGCTCTATATTCATTGAGAAGTGTCGTTTTTACACCCACGACAGTTTTGTCTTCTACGATAAGAGAGTCCACTATATCTTGTACTAAATCAAGATTTGGAGTTGTTAAGACAACATTGCGTGCTAAAACACGGTAACGGTCCATATCTATCTGCGCACGACTCCCTCTAACGGCTGGTCCTTTGGTTTGATTGAGGATGCGAAATTGTATCCCTGCACTATCCGTTAAAAGCCCCATTTCGCCACCAAGAGCGTCTACTTCACGTACCAAGTGACCTTTGGCGAGTCCACCAATAGCTGGGTTACAGCTTGTTGCTCCTACATTTTCAGCAAGCATGGAGATAAGGAGAGTTTTTTTTCCTCTTCTTGCAGCTGCTAGTGAGGCTTCAACACCTGCGTGCCCGCCCCCTACTACGATTACATCATAATTCATTTAGTATTCCATCTTTAACTCAAATATTAAAGCGAATTTTATCATTTTTAAGTATCATTTGCCTACTACTAACTTAGATTAATTGAGGTTTTTAAGATGCATAGTGCTAAAAAACTAGATACACAAGAACTTTTTAAAGATTATACTCCTGAAATTTTAGAGTATAACGCAGATACAGATGGTGGTATGAAGCCTAAACGTGCCGAATATATAGCACCTAAAAACTCTCATAAAAAAGAGACGAATTTTGCAAAGATCTCACAAGAGAAAAAGCAGTCGATTGAAGAGATGTTAAAAAATTATATCCCTGAAATATTGGTTTATGACCCAGAGGTAGATGGAAATGATGATCATATGATTCGTGAAGAGCATCTTAGTGTCAAAGAAGCGCTTGTAGAGCAGATACGCAATGCAAAAGCAGCACGCAAAAATAATCAAACCACTTTTAGACAAAATATCCGCACAGAAAATGAGCAATTATGATAGAAACAGCGCATCAAGCGTACAATAGTGGGGATTATAAAACTGCTTTTGCACTCTATACAACTCTTGCGGAACAGAATGATGCAGTAGCCCTTACTTCTTTGGGATATATGTACCAAAATGGCTTGGCATGTGAGAGTGATGAACAAAAAGCCTTATCACTTTATACACAAGCAGCAGAGCAAAATCATCCGTATGCACTTTATAATCTCGGTGTGATTTATATGAATGGTTTAGGTATTGCACCTGATCAGTTTAAAGCACATGAATGTTTTATGCAAGCCGCCGTCCGTGAAGTGCCACAAGCGATGTATGAAGTAGCGCTCATGCTCGAACGTGGGCTTGGATGCATGCAGAACTTTAGTGAAGCTGCATTTTGGTACGAAGAGGGCGCAAAACGCTCCAATCCAGAAGCATTTAACAACCTTGGAGTGCTTTATAAAGAGGGGCATGGAGTCGATGAAAATCAGGAGCGTGCATTTTTATGTTTTACTCGCGCGGCTGATATGGGTTTAGCGCAAGGACTTTATAACTTAGGTTTGATGTACGACCAAGGTTTAGGATAGATCGGAAGA
>JAVETY010000068.1:0-9541 GCA_034005815.1 Sulfurimonadaceae bacterium
TACACAAGATGGACAAACTCACTATGTTATTTCAGGAACTGGACAACAAGCTAGTGATATTCAAAATGTATTTAAAAATATTGAGATTACACCTCCAAAAGATATGAATACAGGTGGAGATATACATGGAAAGATGACAATCTCAGGAACTATCTCATCTACAAATGGAGCTGCTTCACATCAAGGTGCTACAGTTCCACAAGATTTGACTATTTTACCTGTAACAGACGCAATGACTATAGCTGTAGAAGTTGCAAATACAGCGGAAGATGTGGCTACCAACTTAAAAATCACTCTATCAAATCCAAATGATGGAAGTAAAACAGAGTTGTTAGATAACTCAATCACTATTAAAATTACTGAAACTTGGAATGATGATGCACAAGATACTGGAACAGGAAAAGGAACTTTAACAGATACATCTGGAAAATATAATGTTACATATAATAGTGGGACTGATACATACACAATCACTCCAAAAAATGCAGCTGATAACTTCAAAGTGGGTACTGCAATCACAGGATTACAATACACTCCAGCATCAAACAGAGATGGAGATGTGAAGTTTGAAGTAAGTGTTAAAAACAAAGAGACAGGAAGTATATTAGAGCTAGACTCAACAGGTAAAGCTGAGATTAAAGTAACGCCTGTAATTGATGCTGTTCTAAATGCTACTACGGTTATCGCTACAGGAACAGAAGATCAGATTATCGCTGGAGTAGATTTAGCAAATCCAGTCAAATTAGTTATAACAGCAGATGCATTTCCTGATAAGTCTGAGAAAATAGGAAATATCATCTTAGATGAAGTTCCAAATGGATTTACTGTTTGGTATAACGATGGTACTAATTTAGTAATGGCTACAAATATTGGGCAAACTAGTGGAACTGTTCTAAACTATGGAGCTTTTGATTTAACTCCAAATATTGCTGGTGATGACACTGTAACTAGAAACAAATGGTTAGTTCCAACAACTGACGGAGTTATGCCAGAAATCTATATAAATGCTCCAGAAAACTGGGCAGGAGATTTTAACTTTAAAGCACAGATTAGCATCAAAGAGGAAAATCTCTCAACGGCTCAAAAATTTGTTGTACCAGTAACTGGAACAATAACTCCTGTAGCAGATGGTGTAACAATCGACCCTACAAAAACATTTGGAGATGCATTTAGCTGGATTGACCTTAAACTCAATGCAAATATGAAAGATGTAGATGGTAGTGAAGTTATGAATCTAGAGCTTGGTGGACTTGGTAAAAATGCTCAGTTTAGACTTGAGGGTAATTTAATAGATGTAGACGCAACTTACAATACTACAACTAGTAAGTGGGAATTAAAAGGCATAACTTATGACCAAATTAATAATGTTCAGTTTACCAATGATAAATCAGGAACTGTAACAGTTACAGCTACGACAAGTGAAGTTGATAAAGATGGAAATGTAATAAAAGTGAATGAAGTTGATTTGACTTCAGCTGCAACTGTTCAAACAACATTTGAACTAAAACTAGCAGATACTATCGGAGATTTCAAACTTGATGCAGGTGTGAGTTTGGATTTTGATAATCTTGGTGCTATTACAACTCTAAAAGGTATTAATACTATAGACTTAAGTGCAGCTGGAGCAAATAATCTTCTTAATCTAACTCTAGAAGATGTACTAGCTATGAGTGACAATTTGGGTGAGATTACTATTAAAGGTAAAGCTGAGGATACAGTAACATTAAAAGTAGGAAATGGCTGGGAAGTAGGAGCTAAATCAGGTGGATTTACTGAGTATACAAATACTGATAATTCTAATGTAATAGTGAAAATAGAAGACCTTATACAACCTACTATCATTTAATGGTATTCAATATTTTATGACATGTCATAAAACAGACTACTCGTTGCCAACATCTTCGTTGGCAACAAATCTTCTTAATTACATTTCAAAATCAAAACATACTACATGATAAACTAGATCCTGAATCAAGCTCAGGATGACGGACTTTGGGTTTTATTGTGACGAGTTTTGGGTACATGATGAACGAATACAGCTTGTAAGACACAACACAGCTTCATACTACACATAGTCCGTCATTCCGTGCTTGACACGGAATCTCTTTTATTTCGTCATTCGAGGCTTGTTGCAAGAAAAGCCCCACATTCCAAAAAATAGCAATTTGCCATATATTTTCAACAACTAAAAAGTTTGAGGTAAAGTCCATCTTTAGTTATAAGGAGGATTTTATGCGAGACTTTCACACCATTATCTTGGTGCTAAAAGAGTACATGTCATACAAATGTACAACCAAGATACGAGATAAAGATCTAGCCGAAGCGCTAGGTATCTCACAGTCTAATTTTGCGACTATAAAAAAGCGTAATTCGATTCCATTTGAGCAGGTTTTGAACTTTTGCAAAAGAGAAAAACTCTCTTGCTGTGAAGTGTTTTTTGATTAGTGGCTTGTTAGACTTTAGATTGAATAGTAACTCTTTTTGCTTCAAAGAGTTCGAGTGCTTTTTGCACCATGGGTTGCTCTAGGATATCGCTACCATTTATCTCTTTTGGAGCTGTAGCATCATCTGTAGAGCATCCTGTAACACAACTCATACTTCCACCTATCTCAGCATCTTCTATCATTGAAGAGGGTTGCCATTCAGGTTCTGCTACTACTGGCTCAGATTTTACCTCTTCTATTGGTTTGCTGCAATGTAACCCCTTGATTTGAGTTTCAAAGCCGTAGACCTCACGCACGAGTTGCTTTATCGCACCGAAGCCATGTTTGAGTGCTGTTTTGCCATCTTCATCTGCGCAACTCTCCCATGTTAAAAGTTCATTTTCATAAGAGACAAAAGTGATAAACTTTTCAAAGCACATGCCAAGTTCATAATTTCTATCTTTTATCCTTACAATGAGTGTTTCAAATCTTGTATCTTGTGGAACAATCTCTTGTACTATTGGTTCTTCTTGGATTATCTCTTGTTGTTTTTGTTCTACTATTTCTGAGATGCCATGATCTACAGGAGCGATAGGTTCTATTGGTCTGATAGGTGCTGCTACACTTTCTTGCATAATTGGAACTTTGAGTACGTTTGGCTCGATTGCAACATTGTGAAGTTCTGGACGATGAATCTCTTTTTGAAGGGATTCTATCATCTGGTCTACCTCTTTGATACGAAGTGCTTCTACCATTTTGAAAAATACAAGAGAAAGAACAAATGATCCGTCTGCATTGATAGCAAAGAGAGATTTTGCATCACTAAGGATTCTAAAAAATCTATCAAGTATAAGTGTTGTGAAAAACCCATCTTGGTTATAAAGGCGCTCTTTGAGATAGGCGATAAGCTCATCGACCACCATCTGCGCTTCATAATCTTCGAGTATCTTTACAAATGAAACGATTTGCGCATAATCTTTCGCAAAAATAGCTTGAAAGATGTCGGTAATAAACTTCGGATCCACAAGTCCAAGCATGTCAGTTACAGTCGCAACATCGACATGCCCTTTGGAGTATATGATAGCTTGGTCAAGAAGTGTGAGCGTATCTCGAAGGCTTCCGCTTCCACTACGTGCGAGTATCTCTAGGGCTTCCGTGTCATAGCCGATGTTCTCGAGGTTGAGGATATGCGCTAGGTGATCGATAATTTTATTTGTAGCGATACTTTTAAATCTAAAATGTTGTGTACGGCTAAGGATAGTCGCTGGGAGTTTGAGTGGGTCGGTTGTTGCTAGGATAAACTTCACATAGCTTGGTGGCTCTTCAAGGGTTTTGAGAAGTGCATTAAAAGCTTGTGCTGTAAGCATATGCACTTCATCGATAATGAAAATTTTAAATCTTGCCATAGAGGGTTTGTATTTGGTTTGCTCAACAAGTTCGCGTATATCATCGATACCACGGTTCGAAGCGGCATCCATCTCTACGATATCGATATGACGGTTTTGTACCGCATTGATACAGTTTTCACATACACCACAAGGTTGGTGCGTGATACCTTTTTCACAAATAAGTGCTTTGGCAAAGATACGAGCAGTGGATGTTTTACCACTTCCACGAAGTCCTGAGAAGAGATATGCATGTGAGAGACGATTAGAATCAAGTGCGAGTGAGAGGGTTTGAGCGATGCTGTCTTGCCCTATGAGCTCTTCAAAATTACTTGGTCTATATTTTCTGGCTAAAACTTCTGAAGATTCTTTCACAATGCTACCTTGACTATAAAATAAGCGAAAAGTGTAACATTTTTAGGGTTAAAATAGGCTATAACAAAAGTTTATATAGAGCTTAAATGGAGCCATTTTTTAGCGACTTCTCGGAGTGCTTCTGGGTTTTCTGAGGCAAAAAACTTCAGATGAGGATTTGGATATTTTTCTTTAAATTCAAAGAGTTCGCTAAGATGTTCCACGATAGCTTCACCTGAGTGTATCAAGCAGGTTTGCGTTCCAAAGTAGTGCTGTAACTCTTTTGCAATAAGTGGAAAGTGTGTACATCCTAGTATTACAGCATCCGGCGGTGTAGTGATATCATGAAAGTAATGTTTAAATGCTGCTTGAAGGATTGCACCGTCATAGATGCCCTCTTCAACAAGTGAGACAAAAAGTCCTGTTGCTTTACTTTGGATATTTTTATAAGAGAGTTTATGGAGTGCTTTTTCGTATGCTTTGGAGTGAACCGTTGCTTTTGTGGCAAGGATAAGGATATTTGCGTCTTTGTTCGTGAGTTTATTTGTGACAGCAAGTACGCCCGCTTCAACCACACCTATAACAGGACAAGAGGCTGATTCTCTCATCTCATCAAGCGCATGTGCGGAGACGGTGTTACATGCCACGACTATAAGATCCAAATCAAAGTTTTTGAAAAACTCAACCGCTTCGATAGCATAACGGATAATGGTATTTTTGTCTTTGATACCATACGGCACGCGCGCAGTATCACCATAGTAGATAATCTCTTCAAAAAGTTGATGCTCCAAAAGAGATTTTACAACAGTGAGTCCACCGATTCCGCTATCAAAAACACCTAATTTCATTATGAGTTCGCGTTCATACTTTCTAAGAATTCTGCATTTGTAGCTTTTTTGCCCATAGTTGTGTAGATAAATTTAAGTGCTTCGATCTCATTATCTTGCTTTTGAAGCATTTGACGTAGGATAAACACTTTTTGAAGTACATCTGGACCGATAAGAAGTTCATCTTTACGTGTTCCAGATTTGAGTATATCAATAGCTGGGAAGATTCTGCGTTCTGCGATTTTGCGATCGAGTACAACTTCCGAGTTTCCAGTTCCTTTGAACTCTTCAAAGATAACCTCGTCCATTTTACTTCCCGTATCTACGAGCGCTGTTGCGATGATAGTTAAACTTCCACCTTTTTCTATATTACGCGCAGCTCCGAAAAAGCGTTTTGGTTTGTGAAGAGCATTTGCATCCACACCACCAGAGAGTACTTTTCCACTTGAAGGAGTGACCGTATTGTAAGCACGAGCAAGACGCGTGATAGAGTCAAGGAGAATCACCACATCTTTACCAAGTTCCACGCGGCGTTTTGCACGTTCTATAACCATCTCGGCTACTTTTACGTGGTTTTTTGCTGGCATGTCAAAGGTTGAACTATATACTTCACCCTTGACGCTTCTTTCCATATCTGTAACCTCTTCAGGTCTCTCATCTACGAGTAAAACCATTAGTTCAATCTCTGGATGATTTTTTGAGATACCGTGTGCTATCTCTTTAAGAAGTTCTGTTTTACCACTTCTAGGAGCTGCTACGATAAGTCCACGTTGCCCTTTTCCAATAGGTGAGAAAAGGTCCATCATACGACCTGTTAAACCTTTTTCAGTGTATTCAAGTTTGATTTGATCTGCTGCATAAAGAGGAGTGAGGTTTTCAAAGAGTGGACGTTTTTTACTCTCTTCTGGTGGAAGGTAGTTAATCGCTTCTATCTTGATAAGTGCGTAGTAGCGCTCTTGCTCTTTTGGAGGGCGCACTTGACCTGTTACAACGTCTCCATTTCTTAGCGCAAAGCGTTTGATTTGTGTGTTTGAAACATACGCATCATTGATACTTTCGTTAAAGCTTTTGTCAATAGAGCGAATAAAACCGTATCCATCGCCCATGATTTCTAAGATTCCACTAAAGAGGATAAATCCACCTTGTGCTGTTTGTGCTTTTAAAATCTCAAATATAACGTCTTGACGTTTGAGCTCGTTTGGATGCTCGATATCAAGTTCTGTAGCAATTTCTACAAGTTCTTCGATTGATTTAGTGCGAAGTTCGTCGATGTTTGTGTTTTGAGCTGGAGTATGGGAGCGTTTTGCCGTGGTTTTCGTGTTTTTTCTTGGGGTTGGTGTTTGTGAATTAGTATCACTCATATATAAACTACCTTAACTATATTGGGATTTGTTGTAAGAAGAAGGGAATTGAGAGTTCTTGACATCTTTTTTTTAAGTGCGTAATTTTACACTAAATAGTGTTTTTTTGTCAAGCTATCTCGCAAATCTTAATTTTTTAAAGATGCGATGGACGCAACTAAACTATTTATATTTGCTTTTGCTTCTAAAAGTGCTGTTTGCGTTTTTTCTGCAAGCTTGCGCACTTCATCTGCTACAACTGAAAAACCTCTTCCATGTTCTCCAGCGCGCGCCGCTTCTATCGCAGCATTGAGTGCCAAAAGATTTGTTTGGTCTGCAATACTAGCGATACTCTCTAGTACTTTATTTATATCTGCACTTTGGGTGTTTAAATCAAGGAGTTTTGTATCAAACTCACCTTTTATGAGAGTTTGTTTCTTTGTCTCTTTTATGGCATGTTCTTCATTTTTTTCTTTTATAACAACGGATATCTCTGTTTGTTCTTGAAGTTTTTTGGAGACCTCTTTGTATGTAATCTCTAAATCTTTGAGCTCTTTTTGTAAAGATTGTAGCGTCTCATTATATCTATTGTTGTTCTCTTTTTGCTCTGTAAGTGTTTCTTCAAGCTTTGTATCTTTTATGGCATGTTGCTTTTTTAGTGTAGCTACAGTAGAAAGAAGTTCCTCTTTTTCATATTCTAAAGTTTGCACGATATCTTGGTGGTATGCATTGTGCAAAAGTTCTTGTTTTTTTTCTCTAAATAAAATCCATCCAAAGAGTAAACCTATAATAAGTGAGAAAAAACCAATTAAAAAAGAGAGATAGTAATTTTCTTCTTTTGGTTTAGCATTTAAAAGTTCTTCCGCTTGTTTGTTCATAGTAATATAAAGCTCGCGGATTTTTTCTATTTGTTGTGGATTGAGATTTGTATTTTTTTCATGAAGATCTGTAAGTGATTTTACCGTTTCTTGCTCGAGCTTTTTTAGGTTTTCCACTTTTGTAGTGTCGAGTGAAAGTGCTGTTGTGATGTTTTCGTGTGTTGAGAGCACTAAAAAATAAAGAGTCACTTTCTCTTCAGCGCTAAGATGAGAAGAAAGAGTGTCTATCTCGTGGTTAAGTTCTTTATAGGTTTGCTCTATATCAGAAGAGGCATAAAGTAAAAAAGTTGTGAGGAAAAATAATAAAAAATGCTTCATAACTTTCTATTAAGCATTTTTTATACCATCTTAAGCGTAGATTTTTTTGTGCAAATCCTCAAAAGTTTTAAGTGTTTCTTCTAGAAGTTTTTGTGCTTGTTCAAAAATTTTATCTATACTTGTTTCAGATTTTGGAGGAATTTCTAGTTTTTTCATAGCATTATCAAACATCTCAACCATATTTGCTTTTACATAATTTTTTGTATTTGTATCTTTTTCTTGCATAGGCGCAAAAGCATTGACTATATCATTTGCTATTTTGGTCACAGGAGAAGAAGGCGCATCATTTGCTAGTTCACCTAAAAAATTATCGATATAAGGTTGCGCTATTTTCATAAAAGCTGCAATCTCTTTTTTATCCTGCTCATCGATACCATTTGTATCCATAGAAAACTGAAACGATTGCATAGAGGAAAAGGAAAGCGAACTGCTTGAACCATTCTTACCTTGTTGTGTTGAAGCTTCTAATGATTGTTTATTTGAAAAATCAAGAGAAATAGTATCACCACTCGATGTTTTCATAGCGATATTTAAATCGTGTGATTTATATGCGCTCATAGCAGAAGAGATATTCATAATTTGCTCCAAAAAATAGTAATTGTCACTAAATCGTCCAAAAAAGGATTTTGTTGAGGTGTGTTTATTTTATACCTCAAGAGAAAAAGAGGATAATTCCTAATGTAAATATAAGTGCCAAAGAAAAATACTCTAAAATTGTCTTCAGTTTAGTGTTCTCTTTCAAAGTTTTTTTGCGCACACTGACACTGATAAGTGCAGAGATAAATATAATTGTACTCATCCCCAAACTCATGACAAATGCAGATAAAAACCCTAAAAAATAAAGTCCCATAGAGAGTGAAAAGATAAAAATCGTCACGGTTCCAGGGCATGGGATAATGCCAGCTGAGATGATAAGAGCCGCGTCAGTGGAGTTTTGATCCACCTTGCAAGAGCCACAACCACAACTTATGGCATGTGGTGTAGTGGTAAATTGAAGAGGTTTTTTACTCGCTCTGTAAGATTTTAGCTTTTTATACAAGAGATAAAGTGCGATAGCGATAATGATAGCAGCGGAGATTTTAGTAGTAAGCAGGATGGTGTTTTCCATAAACTGTACTAAAAATGTCTCTATTACAAAATAAATTACCAAGGTTAGAAAAAACGCTGAAAAAGTATGGACTACACCAATTGCTAAAGATATAAAAAGTGCTTTGGAGTAAGAGCGTTCATTAGAGAGAAAGTAGCTCGCTACTAAGGTTTTTCCATGTCCTGGACCTATGGCATGTATCATCCCATAGAGATATGCAAAAACTAAAATAAGTAGATAGGTGAGAACATTTTTTGATTTGTCTGCTTCAAGAAAAAGAGATTTAAGTTTTACTATAGTCTCTTGCAAAAGTGATGCTTGCGTGGATAGTTCTGCCTCTATTTGCTTAGATTCTACATTTGTCGTTATAAGTTCTTTTGATTCACTAAAAGGCTCAAAGCTAAAGAGGATTGCAGCGCTAAAAAGATAAAGATTTTGTTCAAAGTAGATATCTTCACTTGGAATTTTTATATCATGAACAATAAAACTAAAAAAAGATTCATCATCTTCAAATAAAAAGGAGAGTACATAATCTTCTTGTATCTCTATATCAACATGTATATCGAAGGTAAAAAGAAGTCTTCCACCGATAACTTTGGTAGTGAAATTATCATATGTAGCATGGAGGATTTTTTCATTTTCTTGATTTCCATACTTGATAAGTGTAAGCATATTTTTTGGAAGAAGATAATCAATCTTTGTTTTTAAAACAACATCAAGTTCCTCTTTATCCAAGATTTGATTTTGATTTTTATCGTAATTTATGGTTAGTTCAGAGGTATACATATCTGAAAAATACCACTCTACTTCTATTTTTTGGAGATTTTTACCTTTTACTGGGAGATTGAGACTTACTTCAGCAGTAGGAATCATAAACTGACATGTAGCACACCCATATAAAAATGAGTGTAAAAAAAGAAGTAAAAAAA
>JAVETY010000069.1:0-9420 GCA_034005815.1 Sulfurimonadaceae bacterium
AATATATAATCTTTTCCACTAATCAAAACACGATATTTTTTTTGTTGGAGATATTTTTTGCAAAAGTGGATATCTTTTACTAAAAGTCCCATCTCTGAAAAACTATAATTTGGCGTTTTTGCGCCATATATCATCTCGCCATCTATCCATCTACAGTTGGGAAATCCTAAAATCATCGAGCCATTTTCGGCAAGTAGGTTTTGGTATATATCCATAAGCGTGGCATTGAAGTTGAGATTGCTACTTTGTAGAGTTCCTATAGAGATGATTAAATCAAATCTTCCTATATCAAGTGTTTGTAGCTCTTTGATATCATGTGCATAAAAGTGGAAGTTCTCATGTGGAAATCTTTGTTTAGCAACCTCTATCGCTGAAGCTGAGTAATCTACTCCTACAAATTCTATATTGCCTATCTCATTTTTCAGTAACTCTTCTATCACTACAAACTCATCTGCTCGGTTTACACCAAGATTAAGTATCCGTTTTTTTCTTTTCACACCACAAAACTGTAATGCTTTTTGGTAGTTATATAAAAAGCTAAATTTATTATTTTTTTCTATTGTAAAAAAGGTGGAGTTTGCACCATATTTCTCATTTCCTTCACTTTCGTTATGAAATGATGTTTCACTATTTAACTTACGAAACCCGAGTGTGACTTCATGACCATTTGCTATAGGAGTAAGAAACTGGAGTTGATGCAACTGTGCGATATCTATAAAAGAGGAGTATCCATAACGTAGAACTTCCTCTTCGTAAAATAGCAAAGAGAGGATAGTATCTTGTGGAAGTTCTAATGTTTCAAAAAAAGAGAGAATCACAAAGGAGGATTTTCCGCGAAGGTCGAACTCCATTACTTTTTTTTGAAAATAAGTAAGGTTTTATCTTTTGTATCGTAAAGCGAGAAAATTTGCTTATCGATGAGTTTTAAAGATGGAAGTTTTTGAAACGTTTTTAGAGGATGAAAATACTGAATAATGGTATCTTGGTATCTTGTATATTTTCCATCACTCTCTTTTTCAAAAAGGGTAAATGTTGTATGGAGTTTATCATCAGCAAATGTAGCATCCACACTTAAAAATTCTTTTTCTGTATCATTACTCATGCTTCCCTCGGCTACATCACTAAAACCATAACGAGTATTGATATCCGCTATAAAGATTCCATCGGGATTTAGTTTTTGGCTAATAGATTCTAAAAATAAAAGAAGTGCATCATTATCTAAGAAGTTAAGTACATCAAAGATACTTACTATCGCATCATAGGTTCCGCCGACTTCGCTTATATCGATATGCTCAGCGTCAAGTCCTTGTGATTTACACTCTGCAACCATAACAGCGCTTAAGTCAATCCCTTTGCACTTTACACCATCACTTTGCATACGTAGCATAAATCCACCACGACCACAGCCAACGTCTAGAAGCGTTTTGACATCTTTGCCATCGAGTTCACTGCGATATAAATCATAAAGCGCCTCTGTAGCTTCTTCTATCCCTAAAAGATGTTCTGCTTTTGCGTATAAATCGAGGTTTGTCATTATCTGTTTTCTGCTTTTATAACGTCGTTTATTTTGCTATAAATATCTAATATCTCTTCTTTTTTTGCAATAAAACTATTTTTATTTGCAATGAGATAGGTTGTAGATTCCATAATATCGGCTACAACTTCTAAGCCATTTTGCTTCATCGTTGCACCCGTTTCCACCACATCCACTATCATATCTGCTAAACCTATAAGAGGTGCTAGCTCGATTGAACCATAAAGTTTAATAATATCTACAGCAACTGCACGCTCTTCAAAGTATCGTTTTGTGATATTTACCATTTTTGTTGCGACTTTGATTTCAGGCTTATTGAGGTCGAGTTTTTCACCCTTTTGCATCCCGATAGAAACTTTACAAAAGCCACGCTTAAGGTTGAGTAGACGTACTACATCAAGCCCCTGCTCTTCTAAAGTATCAAGTCCTACAACACCAATATCTGCTGCTTGATGGTAGACATAAGTAGCTACATCTTGGTTACGTACAAGTAAAAAACGAAAATCTGGTGTTTCTAAAATCAATTTTCTATCATCAAACCTAAAACTATCACCAAAAATAGTTTCAAAAATCTCTAAAGTCTCTTTTGCGATACGACCTTTTGGAAGTGCTACATTTAGCATATATCTGCCCTTTGTATAATCTTTTGCATCCCTTTAAATAGGAGCATCTCATCAAGTGTAGCATCAGGAAAAAGTGCGAGAAGCTTTGCACCATCGCCACCTGTTAGATAAATATCACTCTTATATGAGATAACCTCAGTATGGAGGAGTTTTAGATATCCATAACTCACTGCATCTTGGGAATTTTTCGGCATTTTATCTAAATCCACCTTGTAGTTAAATGAGTATGCAAGAGCTTGGGAGATATTTTTATAAGTTTCTTCCATCGCGACCACTCCAGGGTAAATAAATCCACCCTGAAATAAACCACGCTCCATCCTATCTACGGTAATCGCACTTCCAGCATCAATGATAATACCATTATCAATTGCCTCACATGCCATGATTCTGTCTATTCCCATAGTCTCATAGTATTTTTTAAAATCGATATATACTGAAATATCAATCCAATTATCAAGTAGTTTTAACTCCTCTTTGATATCTTGTTGCACACAAACATAATAAACTTTTTCTTTTATAGTACTAGGATCAAAGAGCTCAACATCCTCTTTAAATGTAAGTTCACGTTCATAAAAATGGTAAGAACTATTGCCTATGTCACATAAAATCATTTTATCTTCCAGCCAAGTTCAAAAAATGCTTTTCTTGCTTTTGTGCATAAAGGAGCATCGATAAATATAATTTTATTTTTAAAGTTATGATCACAATAGAGTGTAAGTTTGTAATAAATCTCTTCAATTTTTTTAGCATCTTTAGTAAAAAGTTTTGTTTTTTGGCTTACCGCAAAAATTGCCCAAAAATAGTTTTGCAAATCAATCGCTTTATAAATTTTGAGCTTATTGCGTATTCCCAACTCTTTTGGGACTATCTCTTGCATTTTTTTGTAAATCTTTCCCTGTTTTAAAAGAGAATCAACCACTTTCTGCATATCAATCCTAGAGCTTTATTTTATATTTAGAGTGTGATTTTAACAAATTTATGCTTTATTCTAGTTCATAAAGTTGGGATATATTTTCTTGATAATATGATAGATTTTACATCCAATACAAAAATTAAAGACAATATCAAAAAGTGCACAGAGAAGATAAATAATAGCAATCGTCCATAAAAGTGGAGTATTTTGTATAAAATGTGCTCCTATTAAAAGCAACATAAAGAATAAGCCAAAATACTGTGCTAACCTTTTTGCTCCTCCATCGCTTATCACAGCGTTAAGTCCTAAGCCTTTTCTAAGAAAGCGAGCCAAAAGATAGAGAGGAGAATATTTTTTCTTGATAAAGAGTTTTACACTAAAATCAAAAACTAAAAAGTATAAGATATAAATCGATGGGAAAAAGAGATACATAACTATCAACAAACTCACCAAAAGTGTATTAATACGAAAAAGATTTATATCTATTTTATCAAATGTAATGGGGCATGCATAAGTCACGTTTGTAAGCCTTGTATTCAGAATTTTAATGAAATTTTAATCACATTTTCTTAAAAGCCAATTATTTATTTTTCTTATATTGATTTTTCTTTATTTTTGAAGCTTTTTCAAAAGGTTGCGTACTAAACTTAAATGCTACAAAAAGAAATTTTCTAAATATATATAGAAATGAAATAAATGTTATAATCTCTACTTAATTTTGTAAATATTTCACTTTGGAGGGTACATGAAAAAATCTCTTTTTATTTTTTATGTTACTTTGTTATGTTTTACATCTGTTTACGCGCAGGAAAACCTCACGCTTGATGAAGCTATTGAGATACTTAAGTCTGAAAACCTTGAACTAAAAGGTGCAACTTTAGATATAGAAGCAGCAAAAGCAGATCAAAATGCAGCTTTTGCCAACCATTTAGGAAAGCTAGATCTTATACAAGATGTAGCACGATCCAATGATGCTGGAAATGTATTTGGTTTTAAACTTGCAGGAAGAGAAGCAAATTTTGGTGATTTTGGGTTTAGTGATTTTATGGCATGTCAAAGTCCCACGCCCCCTGCTTATTGTTCTAATTTACTAAATCGTGAACCAAATGATTTAAACTACCCAGATGCTAGAAATTTTTTCCAAACTAAACTCAAATATGAAATTCCTCTCTTTACAGGATTTCAAATCTCTAGCTATAGCAATATCACAAAAGCTATGACAAACATGAAGGGTCTTGAAAAAGAGCAACTCTTAGATGAAAAAATCTATGAATTACGCAAAAGCTTTTATGACATGTCTCTTTTAAAAGATGCGATTAGTAATCTTACACTCATACTTAACAATATTGAAACACTTGAAAATATGACAAAAGAGATGATAGCGGTTGGATATGCAAAAAAGGTAGATCTCTTAGAAGTACAAGCAAAAAAAGGAAATGTAGAACGGCTAGTACTTCAAATGGAATCAAACCAAGAATTACTTTACCACTATATTAGCTTTCTTCTCAACCGTGATGTAACAACTATACAAACACTAAGTAGCGATGTACCACAATATCATTTGAGTGATGAAGATGTTTTAAATAATAATATAGACATAAAAAGAGCAAACACTGGATTAGAGATACGTTCTAGCATGGTAGATATCGCACAATCCTCTTACTACCCAACGATAGGGGCTTTTGCAGAGTTATCTACGGCAGATAATACATTTTTAGGCAATGCAAATGATCATAAGGCATACTCAGTAGGTGCGAGACTTACGTGGAATCTCTTTAGCGGTGGAGCGGACTACGCAGAGATACAAAAATCACGCGCTCAAAGACTCAAAACAAAAACAGAAGTAGAACTTGCCAAAAAAGGGATAATACTCCAAGTAGCAAAGATACGAACTGAGATTAAAACATTTGATGCGGAGATTTTATCTCTAGAAAAAGAGCTCACTCTCGCAGATGCAATTTATCAAAACTACGAAGGTCGCTATAGAGAAAAACTCTCTTCCATGAGCGATGTCATTATCAAACAAAGTGAACAGATAGAAAAAATACTCCAACTCCAAGAAGCAAAAAACAAACGTAATGAACGCATTTTTGCTCTAGAAAAATTAGCACACAAAGGACACTTATGAAAAAAATTCTAACCATTCTTGCTCTCTCTGCCTCTCTTATGGCAGAGACTCTCACACTCTCAGGAAGTGTAATATCAGATAATCAAAAGATGATTACAAGTCGTTTTATGGGGTTTGTAACCACTGTAAAAGCTTCTGAGGGTGATTATGTAAAAAAAGGTGATTTACTCTACACCATCGACTCCAAAGAGATTGACTCCGCACTTACGCAGGTGCAACTAGGTATCTCTCAAGCAGAGCTAAGTTTGCAAATGTATCAAAACCAGTACACAAACGTTAAGCTCAATCTAGAGCGTCATAAAAGACTTTTAGCACAAGATATGGTTTCAAAATTTGAGGTAGAAAACCTCGAACTCGCAGAGCAAAACCTAGCAGATATGATTATCATCGCTGCAAAACAGGTAGGACAAGCAAATGCGCAACTCGCAGAGGTAAAAAACCAATACCGCTATCTCAATATCACAGCACCCAACAATGGTGTCGTTGTGGCATGTAATATAAAAGTGGGGGAAATGGCAATGCCAGGGATGCCGGCTATTGTACTTTCAGATTTGACAGACCTTAAAATTGCAGCAGAGATTGCAGAGGGAAATCTAAATCTCATCCAACATGGCAAAAAAGTAAAAATTTTTATACCATCACTTGGTTTAGAACAAATTGGGGAAATAAGTGCAATTATCCCAAGTTCAAACCCAATGACCCATACATTTAAAATCAAAGTTTCGTTTAAAAACACTCATAAAAATGTTTATCCTGGCATGTATGCAACTATAGATATCGATTGAGGTAGAGAAAATGAAACACTATACTCCTAAAGATTTTTCTGGAAAACTTGCCCTTGGTTTTTTAAAAAACCCTCTCACTATTGTTTTAGGAATATTTCTCTTAGCGATTGGTTACATCGCTCTTATGGTAACCCCACGCGAAGAAAATCCGCAGATGGTCGTAAGTGGCTCTACAGTTATCGTAGCCCTTCCAGGAGCAAGCGCGGCTGAGATACAAAAAGTGATTGTCCAACCCCTCGAGCGTAAACTCAAAGAGGTAAAAGGTGTTGAAAACATTCAAAGTATGGCAATGGATAATGTTGCAGTGGTTAATGCTGCCTTTTTTATCGGTGAAAACAAAGAGGATTCAAACCTCAAAATCTACGATAAGATTATGCAAAATGCAGATATTCTCCCACAAGGTGTGATGCAACCTATTATCAAACCACTCGATATTGATGTTGATATCCCTATCGTATCTGTCGCTTTTTACTCCAATAATAAAGAGATGAGCAAAACAGAGCTCTATGATAAAGTAAAAAAAATCCAACACCATATTAATGGACTTCCAAACGTTGCAGTTACAGAGCTCAAAGGTGGGTATAAACACCAGTTTAATATAGAAGTGGATCTACATAAACTCTCAGGATATAACATCTCTATGGGACAAATAGTTCTAGCGGTGCAAGCGCTTTCTTACAGTGTGCCATCTATAAAAAATCGTACACAAGAGAATCAAATCGTAATGGTAGGTGTCAAAAACAGTATCGAATCTGCAAAAGATGTAGGTGACATCATTATCGCACAGTATCTGGGTTCACCTATCTATCTACGTCAAATCGCCAATGTAACACATTCCTACGATATACAAAACTTTAAATCTACCCATATAAGTATTCAAGAAGAATCAGGCGCATTTACTCCTTTACAAGAGCAAGTAACACTTACCGTTTCAAAGCTTCAAGGAACAAATGCGGTTATCATCGCAAATGCAGTCAAAGAGGAACTAGAAACGTATAGAGCATTTTTAGCAGAAAATGGTATCAACTATGTGATCACTAGAAACGATGGGGAACGTGCCAATGAAGCGGTCAATGAGCTTGTTTTTCACCTTATACTCTCTATCGTGATTATTGCTATCTTACTTGCTTTTGTACTTGGTTGGAGAGAATCTCTTATCGTTACATTTACCGTTCCTGCGATTTTAGCGATTACACTTTTTGTGGCGTATCTTACAGGGCAAACTATCAACCGTATCACCCTTTTTGCATTTTTACTTTCTCTAGGTCTTTTGGTTGATGCTGCGATTATTGTGATTGAAAATATCCATCGCCATTACCACGCACCTGAATCAGAACATGAATCTGCTGAGGATTTGATGGTAAAAGCAACAGATGAGATTGGACCACCAACAAACATAGCTACCTTAGCGATTATTTTAACCATGGTACCAATGGCGTTTGTAGGGCAGATGATGGGACAGTTTATGAAACCAATCCCTGCTAATGTTCCTGTAGCACTTATCGCTTCACTTTTTGTGGCATATATATTTACACCCTATTTAGCACTTAGAATGCTTAAAAAACCAGACTTTAGTGCAAAAGGAGATCATTAATGTTTAGTAAATTTGAACAAAGTGTACTATCGATTATCCAAAGTGCATCAAAAAGAAAAATTGTTCTTATTGGGACGCTTGTAGCATTTATCCTCTCTGTTTTGATGATAGCACCGACAAAAATAGTGCTTGCAAAGATGCTTCCAGGAAAAAACAATGACACTTTTGCTATCTATGTAGATCTGCCAAATGGAAGCTCTATTGAAGAGACAGCAAGCATTACCAACTGCGTTACAGGTTTTATCCAACAAGAAAAACAGGTTTTAAATATGGAAGTATTTTTAGGGATGGGAAGTCCCCTTGATTTTGCAGGGCTTATCAAAGGTTCTCACTTTAAAAATGGGGAAAATGTTGCAGAGATAGTTGTAAATCTCTCTAAAAAACATAATCGTGATGAGCCCTCATACTCGATGGTACAGCGTATTCGTCCTGTGATAGTAGATGGATGTGCAAATATTTACAAGGGTACTACAATCTCTTTTGTTGAACCTCCAGCGGGTCCTCCTGTTTTAGCAGCTGTGGTTGCAGAAATATATGGGGATGATGCCGAAACTATCCGCGCTATCGCACATACTGTATCAAATATATTCCAATCAACAGATGGACTTGTTGATGTTGCTATCATGCAAGATGATATTTATGATACCTATGAGATTCAAGCAAATAGCACTAAAATTGCAAAATCTGGTGTAGATATAAAACAACTCAATGATATTTTATATCTCGCATTTGAGGGGATGCAAATAGCGGTCAAAAATTCTGATATTTATAATAATCAAATCCCTATCTATCTCTCTTTGAGCAAAGGTTCTAAGAAGTTTTCTAACAAAGATTTGCGCGCTATTGAGATGAAACTCTCTTCTTTGATGCTGATGAATCAAATGGGCATGATGATTCCTGTAACAGAGCTTGTGACTATCATCCCTAAAAAATCAAACCCTATGATAATGAGTAAAAATCTCCATCAAATGACAAATGTGATCGCAGAAACGGATATGGTCTCTCAAGTCTATCCACTTATAAAAGCAAGAGATATGATGATAGAAAAATTGAGTGCACAGTATGTGGTTGAAAAAACAGGTCTTTTCAATCTAGAACTCAAAGATAAAATAACGAAGCAAACCTATAAAATCCTTTGGGATGGAGAGATGAAAGTAACACTTGATACTTTTGTAGAACTCGGTGGTGCGTTTATTGCAGCTCTTGTACTTATATTTCTATTGATGGTTGTCTATTATAAAAGTTACACACTCAGCGGGATTGTGCTTCTTGGATCATTTCTCTCAATCATCGGTGTAATTGTTGGACATTTTATTATGGATCTCTTTACTGCTGATACATTTTTCTTAACTGCAACTTCACTTATTGGATTTATCGCACTTATTGGGATTAGTTCTAGAAACTCCCTTTTGCTTATAGATTTTACAAAATCACTTATGTGTGAAAAAAACATGCCCAAAGATAAAGCGATAGCACATGCAGCAGCAACACGTGCAAAACCTATCTTCTTAACAGCAGCGGCGATTATCCTCGCTTCAACTTTACTTGCTGGTGACGCTGTATTTGGTGGGCTTGGTGTTGCACTTATATTTGGAACGATAGCAGCGGTGGTTGCTTCACTTATTATTGTACCAGTCCTACTTAATATGGCTAATTTGAAAAAACATTTCCAGCTCTAGGGACATAAGATGCAAATCGATTTTAAAAACCATAAAGCTGCTATTTGGAGAGCTAAAAAAGAGTATTTAAAACCTGTTATCTTTATAGAAGAGATAGGTTTTCATGATTTGATTGGAATTGAAAAACAAAAAAAAGCACTTAGAGAAAATACAGAACGTTTCTT
>JAVETY010000070.1:0-9411 GCA_034005815.1 Sulfurimonadaceae bacterium
GAGTATTTTACTACTTGGTGAGAGCGGCGTGGGAAAAGAGGTTTTTGCAAATTATATACACAATAACTCTCCAAGAAAAAATAAACCTTTTATCGCTATCAATATGGCGGCCATTCCTGAAAACCTTATAGAGAGCGAACTTTTTGGATTTGAAAAAGGTGCATTTACCGATGCATCAGAAGCAAAAGCGGGACAGTTTGAGCTTGCAAATGGTGGAACTCTCTTTCTCGACGAGATAGGTGAGATGCCTTACGGTGTTCAGGCAAAACTCCTTCGTGCTTTGCAAGAAAAAGAGGTACGTCGTTTAGGTTCCTCTAAATCTATCAAAATAGATATCCGTATCGTCTCTGCAACAAATGCAAATCTTGAAGATAAAATCAGAAATAGTCTCTTTCGAGAAGACTTATACTACCGTTTAAACACAATTCCACTTAAAATTCCACCTTTATGCCAAAGAAAAGATGAAATTTTACAAATAGCAGATAAAATTCTAATTCAAAATTGCGAGAAGTATCAGTTCGATATGAAACATTTCTCAAAAGAAGCACAAGAGCAGCTTTTAGCTTACTCTTGGCCAGGCAATATTAGAGAGCTTCTCTCCGTTGTAGAGCGTGCGGTAATTTTGAGCGAAACAGATGAGATAACACCCGAAGCACTTTTTTTAGAATCAAGAGGTCTTCAAAAAACAAAAGATATTCATACAATGGAAAAAGAACTCATCCAAGAGGTTTTATCCTCAGAAAATGGCGATTTACTGAGCGCATCTAAAGTACTGGGTATGGATAAAGAAAATTTACAAGCAAAAATAGATACATACAATCTTTAAGGAGTCAAAGTGTCAAAAAAGTATAACGTAGCAGTAGTTGGTGCAAATGGTGCAGTGGGTGAAGAGATTTTATCTATTTTAGTGGAACTTGATTTCCCTGTAAAGAAACTAGTTCCACTTGCTAGTTCTAGAAGTGCGGGTGACAAGGTTGAGTTTAATGGCAAAGATATCGTTATCAAAGAACTTACACACACTATATTTGAAGAAGAAAATATCGAAATCGCTCTTTTTAGTGCTGGTGGAAGTGTAAGTGCAGAGTTTGCTGATTCTGCTGTAAAAGCTGGAGCAGTTGTAATTGACAATACTTCACACTTTAGAATGGACAAAGATGTTCCTCTTGTAGTTCCAGAAGTAAACCCTGAAGATAT
This sequence comes from Sulfurimonadaceae bacterium, assembly GCA_034005815.1. GTDB lineage: Bacteria > Campylobacterota > Campylobacteria > Campylobacterales > Sulfurimonadaceae > Sulfurimonas. The sequence continues at coordinate 1,195 of JAVETY010000070.1, forward strand.
TGCAAGATGGACAGATAAAGGAATCATAGCAAACCCTAACTGTTCTACGATTCAACTCGTACAAGCTCTTAAACCTCTTGATGTTGCGTATGGCTTAGCACGTGTAGATGTTGCAACATACCAAGCAACTTCAGGTGCAGGAAAAGATGCTATGGAAGAACTCGTTACTCAGATGCAAAGCTTTTTTGCATTTACACTTGACTCACAAGAACCAAAAGCGTTTGCACACCAAATCGCACTCAATGTTATCCCTCAGATTGATACTTTTGAGCCAAATGGGTATACAAAAGAAGAGATGAAGATGATTAACGAAACAAGCAAAATCCTACACAAAGATGTAGAGATGAGCGCAACATGTGTTCGTGTTCCAACACTTCGTGGTCATGCAGAAGCGGTTACTCTTACATTTACACGTGACGCAGATGCTGCAGAAGTTCGCAATATCTTATCACACACTGAAAATATAATTATTTTAGATAAACCATCAGAAAGTCTTTATCCAATGCCATCTACTGCATTTGGAAAAGACCAAACTTTTGTAGGGCGTATTAGAAATGATAACTTTAAAAAGAATATTGTACATATGTTTATAGTAGCGGATAATCTCCGTGTAGGTGCAGCTACAAATGCTGTGAGGATAGCTCAAAAATGGGTTACAATGCAAGGTGAATAGATGCTAGAAAAAATTTTTGAAAAAGGACTTTGGAGCTCAAGACTTATCATACTTTTAGCTGTGATTTTTGGGCTTATTGGTGCGATTATTTTATTTACAGTTGCTAGTTTTGATATCTATGAAACTGCAAAATATGTTATAAATGCTTATTTAGATCACAATCATCCAGAGCATTTTCACGAAGAAGTAGTTGGAGGTATCATTGGCGCTGTGGATTTATATCTTATCGGCGTTGTGATGATTATCTTTTCTTTTGGTTTGTATGAGCTTTTTATATCCGATATTGACCCTGCAAAAAATGATAAAGGGGAGGAAAATCAGCTCTTAGCCATCCATTCGCTTGATCAGCTAAAAGATAAAATCTCTAAGGTTATTGTTATGGTTTTGGTAGTTGGTTTTTTCCAAAAAGTGGGACACACAAACTACGAAAACGCACTTGACCTTTTCTATCTTGCCCTTTCTATAGCAGCTGTTTCAGTTGGACTTTACTTTTTAGGAAAAGTTGGCAAGGCTCACTAACTTATGGCATGCCATACTTTATGGCATGTACAACATTTTAAAGGAAATTAAATGGGAAAAATATTTGTAGATGCATGTTTTGGAAAAGAGACTCCATACACTCCAGTGTGGATGATGCGCCAAGCGGGTCGTTATCTTCCAGAGTATATGGCTGTTAGAAAACAAGCAGGAAATTTTTTAAACCTTTGTCATAACCCTAAACTAGCAGCAGAAGTAACACTGCAACCACTTGATATTGTGGGTGTGGATGCTGCGATTTTATTTAGTGATATATTAGTTATCCCAAATGAGATGGGTATGAAACTTGATTTTGTTACAGGGGAAGGTCCTCTTTTTGAAAAACCTGTTGTAACACAAGCCGATGTTGATGCTCTCCTTGGTGGCGAAGCAGCAGCAAATAAACTCACATATGTGTATGATACAATCAAAATCTTACGCAAAGAGCTTGATGCACGTGGTGGCGATAAGGCTCTTATAGGTTTTACAGGTGCGCCGTGGACACTTGCGACCTATATGATTGAGGGCAAGGGGACAAAAACATATAATATCTGTAAAAAGATGATGTACTCAAACCCTGAACTTCTTCATAGTATCCTAAGAAAAGTGACAGAAGTTGTTAAATTTTATATGGAAAAACAGATTGAAGCAGGTATCGATGTTGTACAAATTTTCGACAGTTGGGCAGCAGCTATCGAGCCAGGTATGTACGATGAATTTTCATGGAAATATATGGTGGAAATAGCAGAATATTTAAAAGAAAAATACCCACATATCCCTGTTATCATGTTCCCTAAAGGAATTCCTGCATTTTTAGATAAAGTATATGGAAACTTTGATGTATTTGGTGTCGATTGGTCTACTCCGATGTCTTACGCAAAAGAGAGATTAGGTGATAAATACGTACTTCAAGGAAATATGGAACCATGTCGTCTCTACTCAAAAGAAGCAATCACTGAGTGTGTAGAAGTGATTCAAGAGACGATGCAAGGTAAACGCCATATCTTTAACCTAGGACACGGAATTCTCCCTGATGTTCCAGTAGAAAACGCTATCCACTTTATCAAAGAGTGCCATAGAGTAAGTAAAAAATAATCCTAACATGCCAAAGAATCTTTGGCATGTGCTTATACAAAAGGAAGAGTTATGCATACAATATTTGGACCTATCAACTCACGACGCTTTGGTGTCTCTTTAGGGATTGACCTCTCCCCTTTTAATAAGCAATGCGATTTTGACTGTCTCTACTGCGAACTAGCACCCATGCTTGCTATGGAGAAACAAACAGAGATTGTAAGCGTAAACACTATCATGGAAGAGTTAAAAACTCATCTCAACGATACTATCGATGTAATCACAATCACCGCAAATGGTGAACCAACACTCTACCCTCACCTACCAGAACTTATTGACGAGATCAACAAGATTAAAAATAATACTCAAACGCTCATACTCTCCAATAGCGCTTCACTTAGAAAAAAAGAGGTATTTGACGCTCTTTTAAAGCTTGACCAGGTAAAACTCTCACTCGATGCAGTCTCACCTGATATTTTTAAAAAAATAGACAGACCCCACCCTTCTATCTCTATCGATGCAATTATAGAATCGATTATAAATTTTAGTAAAGTTTTTACAGGAAAGCTTTTTATTGAAATCTTATTTGTATTAGGCGTCAATGATAGTAAAGAGGAAGTGGAAAAACTAAACAAAGTACTCCATCAAATCAATGCAACACGTATAGATATAGGTACAATCGATAGACCACCAGCCTATGATGTCAAAGCACTCAGCCATAAAGAGCTCCACGACATATCTCTGCTATTTGACCCTGTTCTACCTATCCATATAGTGCAAAGAAAAACAGAAAAACCAAGTCACAATAGTTATGATGAGGAAGAGATTTTAAACACACTCGATAAACGGGCACTCACAAGAGACGATATAGAACTTTTGTTTGACATGCCAAGTAAAGAAAGGCTAGAAAAACTGATAAAAGAGAAAAAAGTACTCACAAAAATCATCTCCAATGTAGAGTTTTTAGTTCCACATACACATATTGCACGAAAAAGAGCTAAATAGCCAAAAGCACTTGACTTTTACCAAGTGCTTCTGTATAATTTCGGCTCTTAACAATAAGACATTCCGGATTAGCTCAGCGGTAGAGTAGGTGACTGTTAATCACTTGGCCACTGGTTCGAATCCAGTATCCGGAGCCACAATCAATCAAACCCCCATAACTACGGACTTTTAAACAACTTTTTTTAACTCGGTGTCGTTTTCGGTGTCAAACGGTGTCAGTTCTGTATTCAAGAATTGTGCTCTTTTCTTGTAATCTCTTTTAATATATTTAGCATATCTACTTAAAGTCATTGTCGAATCAGTATGTCCCAACATATTACTTACCCATAAAATATCTTCGCCATTTTCAATCATTAAAGTAGCAAATGAATGTCTGGTATGATAAATAGGTCTATAATCAAGATTACAAGCTCTCAATGTCTTTTTCCACTGGTTCTCTCTGATTCTTTTAATGTCGTACAATGGCTCATTATCTTGGTTTAGAAACACATAAGAGTTTTTTGAACCTGTAAGACGATATTGATTTTCTAAATAAGGCATCAAGTTTTCAAGAATTTCTATTTCTCTATAACTCGCTGCCGTTTTTAGCTTACCATCAACTCCCATTTTTCTACTCATTTTAGGACTAATAAAACCTTTGAATAAATCAACATCATTCCATTTCAGACCAATCATTTCGCCACTTCTCATACCTGTCAAGAAAGCAAGAACAGCAAAAATTTCAAGCTTGGAATAAACGATATCCAGCAGATAAATGGGAGATTGAGAGAAATAAAAGAATCAAAAAATTTCAAGGAAATTATAATTTATTTATATCAAAGACAGAATAGAACAATGTTAAAAGTTTTAATGGATCTTAACTATTTTTATTTTTTCTTCAATTTTAGCTGATTTTAAAATACCTATTATCTTCCAATATTTTCAAAATATAGTTTAGAAACAAGTAAAAATGAAATAAATAAAAAATGATATATTTTAATAAGTATCATTAAGTATCTATAAAAATTCTTTATGTTAAAATAAAAATATTATAAATACAATTAAAATTTATATAAAAGGACTAGAGTATGAAAATATGCTATATAAAAAATATATTAGTAATAGGAATAGGTATTATTTTATTGAATGGTTGTGGAAGCGGACAACCAAATTTAAAAAAGATAAAAGAAGATGTAGTTGATAAATACGAACAAAACAATATGGCAAAATATGAAGAACATAGAAAACAATACATACATCTTAAACCAATACAAAAATGGATACAGCCTAATAACAAAGTAGAAAAATGTTTAGTATATTTTGAAATGGATTCTCACATGGATAAAACAATAAAGTCAGATTATTCTTTATTTTGGGACGGAGATTGCAAAAATGGGCTTGCGAATGGAATAGGACGAACTATCGAAAATACTCTTTATAACACAATAGAAGAAATTGCATTTTTTGACAACGGCAAAATTATGGATTATTGTGTAAGAATAGATAAATTAGAAAACTCTACACTAGAAGGTGAATGTGGATATGGGTACGGAAGAAGATTTCATTTTGTATCAACTATTATAGATGAAAAAAGCAATGATATAAAAATTGAATATCGTGTAGCATCAGGAGGTAAATATGTTGTACCAACGATAAATACAACAATAAATCCATTTGAAGATTTAGTAATGTCTAATGTAAACTATTTAACACACAGTTTCTTTATTATGGATGTAAGCGCTGAAAAATTGCATGTAACACATGCGTATGGAATGGGCAATGAAAAAGGACTAAATGGGTATATAATAACTTTGTATTCAGATGGTGATATTACTGCTTATGAAGCAGTTGACAATAAAAGAATTGCTAATGTCATACTTCCAAAAAACTACGTAAAAAAGCGACTAGAGTTAGCAGATATAATTGAAAATAATTCTAAACTGGCTTTAGAAAGCCAGAAAAAAGCAATCTTTATTAAGGACAAATATAAAAATAAAATTTGCAAAAATAATGTAACAGTTGATTTTATGGATAATAATGAGTATAAATCGATTTGTTATGAAAATGAAAAATTAATATTATTACAAACCAAAATAGATAATAAATTGGCTAGAATCAATCAAAATAAACAAAGTGAGAGATATTATAAAAATCAAGAAAGACTAATTAAAGCTAGAGAGCAAGAAGCAATAGCTGCGCAAAGAAATGTAGCAGCTGCAGAAGAAGCTAATAATCAAAGAGACTGGAATAATCTTAACCAGTCGATGCACAACATAAATCAAAATAATCAATTGCAGCAATTAAATAATAACATAATGCTAAACAGTCTTATACGTTAGAAAAATGGCTTATGCTGAGTTGCAACTTTTAAAGGGTGCGTAACTTAAGAATACTACTAAAAATCCAACTCATCTGCCTATTAGCTGCCACTTATTTATTGGTGGTTCTTATTGGGTTTTAGGAAAAAGGATTATTACTTACAAAAGGTACTATGCTTCTGCATTAGCACAAAAATCATCAATTTTCTCTTGCATGTCTATATGAAAATATTTCAAAGTATCAAGTGCTAAACAAATGTGATCAATCGTGTCACATTTATGTTTTTCAGTACCTTTATTACACTTTGAAAAAACAGTGATTTCACCTTTTGATAATTCACCATATAAACCACAAGTACCTGCAAAATTTGGATGTGAAAATTCAGATAAATTACCATAGGTTAAGTTGAATCCTGGCATAGTTTTGTCAATACGTTTTATCATAGTAAGTATATTTATAGAAGGATAAGATTCCCCTTCACTTTTTGAACCTAACATTACCTTCATTACTACTTCATCAAAACATGCTAAGTCTCTATCCTTATTAAATATATCAACTTTATAATTTAAAAAACCTACGACGGAAACTGTCTCAAATAAAGCACGAGTTAAAGTTATACTGGCAGCAATTTGATTTTTATTCGCACATTCATGAGCCGATAATGCCAACTCATAAGCCCTATACATTAATCCTGCACGAGTTGTGAAATATTTATTTACAACACCAGTTTTATGCCCCATAATGTTTTCATCAACCTCTTTAGGAAGATTAAATTCAATCTCTTTAATTAATGTATCAAAATTTCTTGCTGTCATATTTAAATATCCAATTAATTTTTGTAATTATACAATTAATTTTTAAAACATCTTCGCAACAGCGTCAGCCTTTTTCAAGTGGGAAACTTAAATAAGGAATAAAAAAATGGCTAAAACAACGATAGCTGTGGTTTTTCAGAGATTTATGGTAGCTTCATCCGCACCATTCAGAGGGCTTATTTTAGTTAATATTACAATACAAAATAATTTCATACTCTTAACTATAATTTTCGGTGTCATTTCGGTGCTATTCAATACCTTGTAAATACCTTTTTTGGTAAAACCTTAAACTTGAAAACTTCGATATACAGGGTCTTTTAGGGTATTTAGAGCTTATGTAATTGGTCCCCAGTATCCGGAGCCACACTTCTTTAAACCCCTAAAATACATACTTTCAGAGAATCAAATTCCTTTAGTAGCTATATGGTAGCTAAAATATTTTTCAAGTATTACTTTTTAAAATAATATTGTATATTTAATTTGCGATTGGCATTAAATAAAGTAACAATATAATATAATCATTTATATCAAATATCTCATTATCTAAGTTGGATTGTTATCTTGCAAAATGATTTTATAAAAAAATCCAAACTTACTCTCTTCTTATCTCTATTTTTTTTCATTATCATCCTACTATTTTCTATTCTTAATTATAGATTTGCTAATGATGCAATTAGTAAATATGCAACTAATATCGCTAAAGAGATAAATCTCAGAGTTGATACACATCTGGAGAGTTTTTTTAACGCTCCATCCGTCATTATTTCTATGAATGAAGAAGCTTTTAAAATCGCCGCTCTTGATATAGATGATATTCCTGCGTTACAAAAAAGATTTGTATTACTTATGAAGAATATGCCCTATATTACCTTTATATCATTTGGCAATACAAAAGGTGAATACATAGGAGCTTCAAGAATTCCTCAAACAAATGAATACAGAATATTTACAGCACTTGAATCAGAAAATATGAATGTAAATACATTTGATATTTCTCCTCAAAATACTCGAGGGGAGAAACTAAAAGACGGCATTTTAATGGATGCAAGAACACGACCTTGGTTTATGACAGCACAAACAAGTCAACAAACCACTTGGTACCCTGTATATAAATATCATATGATTGATGGACTCGGAATAGGAATATCTGCACCTTTGTATAATCCAGATACGAAGGAATTTCAAGGCGCTATTAGTGCTGATTTAGCACTGATCCAGATATCTAATTATCTAAAAACGATAGATGTAGGTAAAAATGGAATGATATTCATTGCAGAAAAAAATGGAGATTTACTAGCAACTTCTTCATCCAAAGATGTATTTGAGATTTATGACGATATTTTAACGCGATACAATCTAACAACCTACCCAGATAAAAGATTGAACCAAATAACAAAATTACAGGAAAATGAAGGCAATAGTTACTTTATATTAGATGATGATATTTATCTCGTAAATAGTTTAAATTTTAAAGATAAATATGGATTAGATTTAATTATTGGCGTTGTAATAGCTCAAAAAGATTTTATGTCAGATTTTAAAAATAATCTTAATTTACATAATATCCTGATAGTTATCCTTTCTATTTTTGGTTTTATGACTATTCTTTTTTTATCCAGAAAAATAGAACAATCCAATAAAAAACTTATGGATATCTCTATTACGGATGAATTGACACAAATATACAACAGAAGACATTTCAATACAATGTTAAATTATGCTATGTCTATGTCAGACAGAACTCAAAATCCACTGGCACTTTTTATGTTGGACATTGACTATTTCAAAAAATACAATGATTTATATGGACATGTACAAGGAGATATTTGTCTCCAA
>JAVETY010000004.1:0-2111 GCA_034005815.1 Sulfurimonadaceae bacterium
AAAATACAAGAATTCACTAACTCTTGATAGATTCATAACTGCGAATATTGACAAAATGATAAATATTAAACCGTAAAATTTATTAGCTTTGTGCATATTTGCCCATTCCATACTATTTTTAAAAAACAAGATGATTACAAACACTAAAAGTAGCCAGATAATAGTTGTAGAATTTCCATTTATACTTTTAAATACACTACCAAACTCAACACCATATTGATTTAAAAATGCCAGTTTGCTTGCCAATGGATTTGGTAGATTTATCCCGCTAATTCCCACCATCCCACTTAAAACCTTAACCGCATCCTCCCACTCTTTCGCTCTAAAAAACACCCAAGCAATATTGATAAAGTTAAAAGTAATCAGCCATGCAAGCCATGTCCACATCTTAAATCCAAGTTTGCTCCAAGCACGGTGAATCATAAGAGCCACACCGTGTAAAAATCCCCAAAATATAAATGTCCATCCAGCTCCATGCCAGAGTCCACCTATGATAAAAGTAGCAAGTAGATTAGAGTAGGTTCTAAACTCTCCTTTTCTATTACCACCTAGTGGGATATAAACATAATCTCTTAAAAACCTACTTAGTGTTATATGCCATCTTCTCCAGAAGTCTTGTATATTTCTAGCTTTATACGGGCTATTGAAGTTGATAGGAAGTTTTATATTGAAAAGTAGTGCGATACCTATTGCCATATCTGTATAACCGCTAAAGTCGAAGTAGAGTTGAAATGTATAGCTTAGTGATGTTGCCCACGCTTCAAAGAGATTTAGCGTTGTAGCTGTGTCAAATCCAGCTGTTGCCCAAACAGCAAAAGTATCAGCGATAACTACTTTTTTAAATAATCCTATACTAAATATAAAAAGCCCTAAGGCTATGTTGTGATAGTTTTTTACCTTATTTCGTACATTTGCAAACTGTGGCATCATCTCTTTGTGATGGACTATCGGTCCTGCTATAAGTTGAGGGAAAAATGTCACAAACAGAGCGTAGTTTAGGAAGTCGTACTCTTTGGTTTCACTTCTGTAACTATCTACAAGATATGCTATCTGTTGGAAAGTAAAAAAGCTTATGGCGAGTGGTAGTAAAAGATTTAAAAGTGATGCATCTACGCCAGTAAGGATGTTGAAGTTGGTTATAAAAAAGTCTGCGTATTTGAAATATCCAAGCAAAGCTAAGTTGGCAGATATACCAAATATAAGTATAGATTTTTTAGAAAAGGTCTTTTTATTATGATCGTGTCTGCTTAGACTGTTTCCTATCATATAGTTAAAAAGCATCGAAATAAGGATAAGCGGAAGATACGCAATATTCCACCAACTATAAAAGAACAAACTTGCAAAGACTAAAAAACCTTTGGCTGCTTCGGTGAGTCGTTTATGATTGAGATAAAAGTAGATGAAAAAGGTTATTGGTAGAAAAATGAATATAAATTCGTAGGAATTGAAGAGCAAAAGAGAATCCTAAAGATAAAATTCTCGGTGTTGTATCTTTTTCTAAATAAAGTATCTTTAAATAACAACAAAATCTCATTTCCGTAGTGATTACATCTATAAAATTCTCAAAAAGGGGATTTGTTAGAAGGAACGCTTAGAAACTATAAAGATTTGACGCTCAAGTTTACGAAATAGTTTATGACATGTCATAAAATAATTGGAGCTAAAAAATGTGGTATGTGTTCCCACCAAAACGTGGGAACGAGAGTGTGTGACTAAAACTTTGCTATGTAGTTTGAAAGAGATTCAATATCTTCTTTGCTTAGTTTTGCAACCTGCCCTTTCATAAGTGCTTTCGATGCACCACCATATGTCCCATCTTTATAACCATTAAGTGCGTCTGCTATTTTTTGTGCTGACCACCCTTTTATGATTTGTGATTTATTAAGAGCTGATTTTCCTGCATCTGCTCCATGGCATGTGGTACAAGCTTTATAAAGTGTTGCTGGATCTTTTGCAACTGCAGCAATCTCTTTTTTTACTTCTTGTTTTGCCTCTACAATCTCCTGTTTAACTTCCTGCTTCACTTCTTGTTTTGTTGTTAATGCAGGTTTTGGAGCCGTTTTTTGTTCTACTTTTGCTTCCACTTTTGGCTCTGGCTTCGGTTCTACTTT
>JAVETY010000004.1:2121-35407 GCA_034005815.1 Sulfurimonadaceae bacterium
TAACCTCAGGCTTTGTTTCTTCTTGTACAATCGTTTGTACTTGCTCTTTTGGTTGCTCTACTTGTGGAGTTTTTTGTTCTGCTACCGCTTTATTTTGTGTAGTTGTATCATCACTACAACCTACAAATAAAAAAAGCAATAACGCACTAAGTGTTATTTTCATGCTATTTCCTCTTATTAAATTTACTGATTATACTCTATTTTTTTCTTGATTAAAAATCTTATAAAGCACCGCTTCTTCTATTTTTATTCTAAACACATATTTTATCCCTACAATAAAAAGCGTAAAATATAAAAGTGGCATCAACACACTCAGTACCACAAAAATAGTAATAAGATTGATAATCTTTTTTGTAGCTTCTTCGAGAGTATCTTGCAAAGATTGTATCTGTTTTGAAAAATTCAAATTTTCCATAAGACTATTGTAATTAGAGCTTAACTTATCAAAAAAGCCCTCCTCTTTTTTCTCTGCAATCAAAGCGCGATTTGTTTTTTGTATCTCTTCTAGAGAGGTTGTGGTTTGCTCAATCACTTGAGTGGATTCATGATAGTCTTGTGCCAAAAGATTGAGATAGATATATTCAGAACTATATACAAATAAAAAGGCACCAAATCGTAAAAATAAAACCAAGACCAAAAACTTCAAAGCACCTACAAAATAGATACTCGTTTGCAATTTTTTAACCCACAAAAATATAAATGAGAGAGCCAAAGAAACTACCACAATCACTTGCATAAAAAATTTACCACTCATAATTAGAAGAAGTTTTTGTACTCCAAGAGATATCGAAGCAAAAAGCATCACCCATGAGAACTGCTCCACAAGATCATTAATAGGATCAAGTATTTCCCCAATACTAAAGGTAAGTCCTACTCCCACAGGAGTGACAGAGAGTTGTGTCCCTTGAAGTAAGGATATAACACCGTTTAATCCTTTTGCTAAACCAAAAGCCATCATAGCCCTCTCAAATGAAAGCTGATGCAACTCCATGGCATGTTCACCTATTGTAAAAGAAAAATTAAGCACCAGAAGTGCTAAAAAAATAATTGAAAAAATAATTTTTACCCACATAACAGCATCCCCTTTGTTTACCTAAGTAAAGCTACTTTAGCTATAATAGCACGATTTTTATAAGGCGGCATTAAACGATGATTTCTAAACCCTCCATATCAGAAAAACTAACAAATTTACCAAAGATTTTTTAAATGACTAAAACAAAAGAACAACTCAAAAAAGAGATACAAAAAGCAGAGAAAAATCAAGATATTGCATCTTTATATGTTTTAGAGCAACATGCTCATGATGTTTTTGATGCAGATGCTTTGCACCAATTTTATATTACCATCTTAGATATTGCACTTGAAAAGCTCACAGATACTTTAGAATCTCATCGTGTGATGGATATCAATGAGGTGCAAGATTTCGCAACTTTACGTGCCCTTTATGAATATGCAATTGAACACTATAGTGAAGAGAGTTTTAGCGATGCAGCAGCACTTTTTGAAGTGCTAAGTGGCCTTAGTGATGATAAAGAGTTCTCTACTGCTCTTTTAATTCATAAAGTAGCTAGCCAAGAGCAAATCCCTTTTGATATTTTTCTAGATACTATCGCTGATATCAACAAAACACAACAAGCTGGCACTTTTTATATCAGCCAATTTCATATAACGGCACAGAAATTGCTAGAACAATTAAAAAACAACAGGGAAAACTAAGATGAAAATACATTTTATAGGTATTGGCGGTATCGGTATCTCAGGTCTAGCACAGTATATGCACCATAAGGGGCATGAGGTGAGTGGTTCTGACATCGCGTCAAATAAACTTACAAAAGATCTAGTAAAACTAGGTATTAAAATCAACGTTCCCCATAGTGCAGAAGCGATTAATGCACAAGATTTAGTCATTCATTCTGCGATTATACGTCCTGATAATCCTGAAGTAGTTGCTGCAAAAGCACAAGGGATTGAAGTGCTCGCACGCCGTGAAGCATTAATCAAAATCCTTGGTGATAAAAAAGTCTACTCTGTTGCTGGTGCACATGGGAAAAGCACTACAACGGCAATACTCGCTGCAATAATGAATGGTTCCGCTATCATAGGTGCAGAATCAAAAGCATTTGGTTCCAATGTGCGTTATGAGAGCAGTTCTGATGTGATGATATTTGAAGCAGACGAGAGTGATGGTAGTTTTATAAACTCCAATCCACACTGTGCAATCGTAATTAACACTGAGCCAGAGCATATGGAATACTACGATTATAATTATGAACTTTTTTATGAAACATATAAAACTTTTATCAAGTCAGCGTCATGTCGCGTTTTAAATGGCGAAGACCCATTTTTAGCAAAACTTCAAGGCGAACTCGATGCAAAATGGATCTATCCATCTAAAGATATTAAAAATATAGAATTTATACTTATCAATGATGAACCACACACACGTTTTGAACTTAAAGAATTTGGTTATTTTGATGTTTGGGGCTTTGGAAAACATATTGCTCTTGATGCATCTTTAGCCATACTTGCAGCAAGTGAATCTATGAGTATCGAAGAGATTCGTCAAAATATCCTCTTATTTAAAGGGATTAAAAAACGTTTTGATATCGTAGCAAAAGATTTAGGAAGTGTGATTATAGATGACTATGGGCACCATCCAACAGAGATTCGTGCAACTTTCGAATCAGTCAAAGAGTATGCACACCTCAAAGGTTTTGATAAGATAACAGCGATTTGGCAACCACATAAATACTCACGCACTATAGATAATCTAGAAGAGTTTGTAAAATGTTTTGAGGGTGCGCAAGAGCTTATTATCCTTCCTGTTTGGGCGGCAGGTGAAGCTATAAGAGAGATAGATTTTTTAGAGAAATTTAAAAATTATAATCTCACAATGGCGGACACAATCCAAAGAGCAGATAATAAAATAACAATTGTAAAAAACAAAGAAGCACTCAAAACTATCGATAAAGGCCTTATTATTGGTTTTGGTGCTGGAGATATTACGTATCAAATTCGAGGAGCAAGTTAATGGCATATATTTTAGGACTCATAATCACAGGGGTCTTTTTTCTAGTACTTCACTATTTTACAGAACTAAATAAAAAACAAAAGGCTATAGTTACCGCTATAGTCGCAGCTATGATAGCTTTTGGAATTATTTTCAATGCCTATAGCGATGCACAAAATAAGCAAAGAGTAGAAGTCTCTACGAAATTTCAACAAGGTCATACTATCACATGTGATGGCGTGGATGTAAATAGTACCAATTTTACAATGAGCACAGGAACATTTACTTTTATAGGTAAAAGAGAAACACCATTTTATGGACAAATGATAAGTGGCACAGAGTGTGAGTAAAACCTCTCAATGAGTATGACAAAAAAAACTAACAATCTTCTAGAACAACTTGATTTAATCGACCATATAGAGAGTTTTAAAAACTTTTTTTCTCGTGAAACAGAGCTTTATATGCAAGGGGACCAAGGGCTTCACTACCGTTATATCAAAGAGCTCGATACTCTCGTGTTTAACGCCCCGCCAAAAACCACAGACCTCACCACCCCTTTTGCACATCTTAAAAAGCATGGTGTACTTAGTTTTACACAGATTTTTGAGATTATAAAAGTGATAAGATATTTTCGTTATTTTAAAAACCTTGAACCTGTTGGACTTATTGGTGATTGGTGTGAAAAAATCATTATTGATGAGAGATTTAATGAGCTTGATACATATTTTAATGCCGATGGTACGTTTAATGAAAATCTTGACCCAACCCTTTATGGACTCTCACAAAGGGTAAAAGAGACAAAAAATGAGATATCATCCTCTCTCAAACGTCTTATATCAAACCAAAAACTTTCCAGCTATCTTGTAGATTCTCAAGTGCATTACATCAATAATGAAGAAGCTCTTTTGGTACGTGGTGGATTTAATCATGTCTTAAAAGGTGCTGTTGTTGGACGTAGTACAGGTGGATTTTTCTATGTTGCACCTGATGTAATCCTAAAATCAAAAGAGAAAATCCGCTTTATCGAGCAAGAGCGTGAAGCAATTTTTTACTCTTATGCAAAATCATTTTCCGCAAAACTCTCTGAGATATTGCCATTTCTTCTTTTTATAGATAAAGAGTTTAGCAAGTTTGACAACTACCAAGCGCGGGTTCTTTTTGCACGTGTACAAAATCTACAAATCATCAAAACGCAAAACGATACAAAGATTGTTTTAGATAGTTTTACCCACCCTGCTCTACATCAAGCAAAACCAGTAAGTGTTGATTTTTCCCAAAATATATTGATGATTACAGGGGTGAATGCTGGGGGAAAAACGATGCTTTTAAAATCGATTCTCTCTGCTGCTTTTATGGCAAAATATATTATCCCTATGCAACTCAATCCTCATAAATCACACATTGGTAATTTTAAAAATATTTTAGCCATTATTGATGACCCTCAAAATGTGAAAAACGATATATCCACATTTGCAGGACGGATGCAAGAGTTTAGTAAGATTTTTACCTACACCAATTCTCTTGTTGGAGTCGATGAGATTGAGCTTGGCACTGATAGTGACGAAGCTGCAGCACTCTTTAAAGTGATTTTAGATGAGCTTGTAAAGAAAAATCAAAAAATCATCGTCACAACCCACCATAAACGCCTCGCCTCACTTATGGCAGACCGTGATGATGTTTCACTTATGGCGGCTTTGTATGATGAAGAGCGCCGCGTGCCTACCTATGAGTTTATGCAAGGAATCATTGGACGTAGCTATGCATTTGAGACAGCGAGCCGTTATGGGATAGCACCGCGCATCGTCGAAGAAGCGAAAAAAGTCTATGGAGATAACTCTGAAAAACTCAATATTCTTATCCAAAGAGGTTCTGAACTTGAGCGTGATTTACAAAAGAAAAATCGTATCGTTGATGAAAAAATCGAATCTCTTCTCCATAAAGAACTAGAATACAAAGCACTCCAAGAAAAACTCTATGCTGAATTAGAAAAACAAAAAGAAAGTCTCAAAAACACCTATGCAGATGCAATAGATGAAGCCAAACATGCAGCACGTCAACACGATAGCGCAGCAATCCACCGTGCTATGAACAAAGCAAAAAGTAAGCTTCCAGAAGAAAAAGAGATAAAAATAGAGATACAACGACCCCATGAGTTTGCCGTAGGTGATAGTGTCAAATACCTTTCTCAAAAAGGTGTTATCATCTCTATGACAAGCCAAAAAGAAGCACTTATAGAAATAGATGGGATGCGTGTTCGTGTCAAAACCAAAATGCTCAAACCAACACAAATCATAAAACAAAAACCACGCACGGACCTCAAAGTAAGCGTAGAAAAAAAAGCAGGTCTCAAATGTGATTTACATGGGATGCGCAGTGATGAAGCATGTGATGTTTTAGATAAATTTATCTCCGATGCGCTTATATCAGGTTGGGACGAGGTTATTGTTTATCATGGTATAGGTACAGGAAAACTCTCTTATGCTGTAAAAAACTTTCTTTCTACACATCCTAAAGTCAAAGGTTTTGAAGATGCACCACAACATATGGGTGGATTTGGCGCGAAAGTAGTTCGTCTTTGAATAAGCGTATAGCTATCATTGGTGGAGGTGCTTCTGGGCTTTTATGTGCTATCTTTTGTACTCGTAATGGATGGCATGTTGATCTATTTGAACAAAATGACAAATGTGGTAAAAAGATTTTAGTCTCAGGAAATGGGCGCTGTAATATCTCCAATAAAAATCTAATACTTGATAAATATCTTGGCACAAATCCACATTTTGTAGCACATGCCTTAAAAACATTTGATTTTACAAAATTTGAAAGTTTCGCTGCTTCATTAGGACTTTTACTCGATATCAATGAGGATGGAAGAGCCTATCCACTGAGTCAAGAAGCCAAAAGTGTCGTTGGACTTTTTCTAGCACATGCCAAAGAATTAGGCGTTCATATCCACACCAATCAAAAAATCACAAATCCAAAAGAACTTTTAGTAGAGTATGATGCACTCGTGATTGCTACAGGTTCAGAAGCGGCAAGCCATCTCGGTGGATGTGATGATGGATATAAGTTTGCGGAGGGGTTTGGGCATAGTATCATCCCCACATTTCCTTCACTTGTACAGCTTCATCTCATCTCACCCATTTTAAATAAAATCTCAGGTGCCAAAACAGAGGGTGAAGTCACACTTTTTCGCAACCGCCAGAAAGATATCACAACACATGGAGATATACTCTTTACGAGTTATGGCATCTCAGGATTTGCGATTTTGGATATTTCTCACCATGCAAGTTTCGCACTTTCACAGTTTGAGGAAGTAGAAATAAGCCTCAATCTTTTACCACAATTTACTCCTCAAGCACTCAGCACACATATCTCAAACCTAGCAAAACAAAGAGAAAATTTCACCCTCTTAGAGATGTTACAAGGGCTCCTCCCTTCTAAAATAGCCATAGGACTTTTAGAAGATAGTGCACTTGATGCAAATATAGAGCTAAAAAATATCGATACAAAAATTATTAAAAAGATAGTTCATAAGCTTCAAAATTGGCGTTTGAGTGTAAGTGATACACACGGATTTAGACATGCAGAGGTAAGTGGTGGTGGCGTAAGTACTGATGAGATAAACCCAAAAACTTTTGAATCAAAATTACAAAAAAACCTCTACTTTTGTGGAGAGGTTTTAGATGTTACAGGAGCGCGTGGAGGGTATAACTTCGCCTTTGCATGGGCAAGTGCATTTGTCGCAGCAGAAGCGATAAACACCTTATTAAAAACTCTATCCAAGTAAAAGTTGCGGTTTAATACTTATGATAAATATTGTTCCCTCAGGGGAGCTCTTCACTTCTATAGATCCGTTAAACTGTTTCTCTATAATCATTTGTGACATATAAAGTCCTAGCCCCGTTCCATTTCTCCCTTTAGTACTAAAATAAGGCTCAAATAGTTTTTCAATATTTACCTCAGAAATCCCACCTGCATTATCTTGGAGATATATTTTTACCATATCATCTTCGTGCTCTGCGTAAAGTGTAATCACTTTATTTTCTCTATCTACTATCTCATATGCATCGATAGCATTGTTTAGCATGTTAAGAATTACTTGAACAAGCTCATTAATATAGATCTCGGCATAGATATCAGCTGAGCGTTTTATTTCAAGTGTTATCTGCTCACTTTTAACTCTTGGAAGTGCAAATGTAACTGCTTTTTGAAGTACTTCGTGTACTTCCATATGAATAGCCTCTTTATCAGGGCTAAAATAGGTTTGAAAATCATCAATTGTCTCAGAGAGATAGATAATAGTTTCACTAATAAAAGAGAGTATTTTTTTTGCTTGTTCATCATCAATAGTTTTACCAAGCATCTGATTGATTTGCAGGTTTGAAATTTGTAGAGTGATAGTAGAGAGTGGCTGGCGCCATTGGTGCGCTATCATATGTATCATCTCTCCCATAACTGCCTGTTTTGATTGCGCAGTAAGGAGTTTGTCTTTTTGAATTAACTCTTGGATTTTCTCTTTCACTGTAAGTTCCAAAAAGAGGTTGAGCTTATGAAGCTCTCTTGTTTTTTCTTCAAGATTGTACGTGAGTTCTTGATTAGAAAACTTAAGTCGTCTCAGATAGTAAAACATCAGACCAATAATAAAAATAGATCCTACAAATATCTGCACAACAAGTGTGTAATCTTTTTTTAATTCATATCTTTTAAGAACCCAATTTTGAAAAATATCTTTTATAGTTTTTTCTGAGATATTTTGGAGTGCTTTATCTATAATAGCTTCTAAAATAATCTCATTTTCTATAACTCCAATACTAAGCCCCAGTGGAGAATCTTTCGCAAGAAAACCATTGATTTTTAGTTTACCATATCCAAACTCATCGATAAGATAATCAGCCTTTTCATCTAAAGTAAATGCCCCATAAACTTTGTTTTCAAGTACTTTTTTCATCATATCATCTATATTTTCTTCCACTTGTATATTTAAATATGGATAAATATTAAGCAAGTGCTTTTTATAGATTTCAAACTCTACTAATATCGTTTCATTTTTAAGATTATTAGCATCTTGAATAAATGCTTTATCAAGCTTTGTGATTAAAACAAAAGGAGTTTTATTAAATGTTATAGAGGAATGCATACCATCAAAAAAATCTGAATCAGTTGGCATCCATGAAAGAAGTGTACATCTGTTGTTTTTTAAATTTTGTTTTAACTCTTGAATAGAATCAGATGTGATTGGAATAAAACTTGTCCCTAAATCTTTTGATATAACATTAAAAATATCTGCCATTATTCCTATATGCTTGCCATCTTCAAATCCATCGTAAGGAAACTGATGAGGAGGTAGACATAGATTGATATTTTTATTATATTTGAGGTACTCTTTTTCCTCTTGCGTAAAATGTTGCTTTGGTTTTTTATAGATGAACTCATCGATAGTTTTATGGGAATCTATTTTATATTCTTGTTTAAATAACTCTAGTTGACGCTCTAAAAAACTTTTATCAATAGACCCTATCTTATAAGTGTATGGCAACATAAGTTTCATGGTCTCTTTTGCTTCATTTTGCAAAAAATCTTCTGATTTAGATGTAGAATATTTTTGTAATATAATATCTATAATCTCTTCAGGATGAGCAAGGGCATATTCCCACCCTTTATTTGTAGCATCTCTCAATTTCATTGCGCGTAGTGGATGTTGCAACACCTCTTGTTTGGAGCTAAAAAGTTCAAGTTGTAGATTAAAAGAGCCATAATCACTTGGATTTATAATATTATATGGCACGTCTAACATATCAAGCGTATAAGGTTGATCTGAAATAAATGCGCTCATAGCATCGACTTTCGAATCTAAAAATTTTTTTACATCATACGTATGTTCGACAAATCTCAAACTTTCAGTATCTATCCCATGTCTTTTAAAAAAATGTTTAAAATTAATATTAAAATCCTCTTTACCATGTGTCATAATCACTTTGTTTTTCAAATCTTCTGGAATTTTTATATAAGGTTTCGTAATAAGTACAAGCGCTGATCTTTTAAAATAAGATGCAATAAGAACAAGGGGTTTGTTTTGAAGAAAATCTATCACTATATTAGAGTTATAGACACCGTAATCGCTCTGTCCATTTAGGACCTCTTCAACTATATCAATGCCAGGACTGTACTCTTTGAGAGTAACATCAAGTCCTACCTCTTTATAAAATCCTTTTTCTTTTGCAGCAATAAAACCTGCAAACTCAAACTGATATTTCCAGTGCAGACGCACCGATATACTTTCTAACTCTTTTTGACTTTGTCCAAAAAGAAGTGCTTCACAAAATATATATAAAATGAAAAGATATCGCACTCACTACCTTTGTAGAGATTAAGTTACTCTTTTGTAAATATTATAGGTTAAAAAAGGTATATTAACATCTCTTATGTAATTACACACTTATATTTAAGAAAAACTGCACTAAAATACTTAACAAAATTACCCATAAAAGGTTTAACATGTCGTTAGCAATTATTATTCTTGTCGTTGTAGTTTTTATCCTTGTACTTATATACAACTCTTTAGTCGCAAAGAAAAATCAAGTTGAAAATATTTTTGGAAGTGTGGATGCAATACTCAAAAAACGTTATGACCTTATTCCTAATCTAGTGGCGAGTGTAAGTAAATATATGGAACATGAAAAATCACTCTTAGAGCAAGTAACAAAGCTACGTTCAGAAGCAAATAAACCAAATGTATCAGAATCTGAAAAAATCAAACTCGATGCACAACTCACTTCAGCTTTAGGTTCCATTATGATAGCGGTAGAAAACTATCCAGACTTAAAAGCAAATGAAAATGTGATGCACTTACAACGCTCTTTAAGTGAGGTAGAGGAGCAAATTGCAGCAGCACGTCGTGCATACAACCAAACAGTGACTGATTATAATAACGCTTTAGAGATGATTCCTACAAATTTTATGGCAAGTGCAATGCACTACAAACGCAAAGAGGTGTTTGAAATCCCACAAACAGAACGCCAAGCAGTCAATGTAAAAGAGCTTTTTGCTAAATGAAAAGTGTAAGTGAGCTTACAGATTTTTACTACAAAACACTCTACCCAAAACTACAAAAGCTTGAGGTAGAACGAGAAAAAATTCGTTTTCGCCTTATTCTTGCTATTGTTTTCATAGCGTTTATTGCTCTTTTTATATTTATAGCATTGATGCGTCAAAACATTATCTCCTTTGATTTCTTTGTCATTTTTGGAATATTCTCTTTTGCAATAATTACCTTTTTAATAAAATATCTCTCTAAAGATTATAAAAAAAGATTTAAAGATGAAATCTTTCAACCTCTTATACATGCCATAGATCCAAATCTCAA
The DNA here is from genome assembly GCA_034005815.1 of Sulfurimonadaceae bacterium. GTDB lineage: Bacteria > Campylobacterota > Campylobacteria > Campylobacterales > Sulfurimonadaceae > Sulfurimonas. The sequence continues at coordinate 12,495 of JAVETY010000004.1, forward strand.
ATATTTAGAAGAAAATCATCTCAGCCAGAGCAAATTTGAGGCAAGCTCTCTCTTTTCAACGCCAGATCGATTGAGTGGGAATGATCATATAAGTGGCATAATCGATGGTATAACAATAGAATTTTCCGATATCCTCGCTGAGAAAAAACAAAAAAACTCTAAGGGAAAAGATAACTGGAGTACTTTATTTCAAGGACTTTATATCATTACTGATTTTCCAAAGAATTTTCATGGAAAAACCTTAGTTTTACCAGATAAAGCACAAAAAACATTTGGTAATCTCATAGGTGGATGGCTCCAGTCCAACAACTTTTCCAAAGAACAGCTGGTTAAAATGGATGATATAATTTTTGAAAAAGAATTTGTAGTCTATGCAACAGATCAGATAGAAGCGCGCTATATACTTTCCCATACACTCATGCAAAAGATAGTCACACTCAAACAAAGAGCAAAGCATGATGTGTATCTCTCTTTTAAAAACAACCATCTCTACATCGCTATAGCTTACGGAAAAGATCTCTTTGAGCCTACGCTATTTAGCTCTTTACTCGATTATAAAGTTGCTATGGAATATATTCAAGTGCTTCATATGACTGTGGGACTTGTGGAAGAATTAAAACTTAATCAAAAACTTTGGAGTAAACACTAAGAAGTGTTTACAACTAAAAGTAGATTTAATCTACTGGAGCATACGCATATCCATCATTTTGTGCATCGATAAGTCCAATTACTGCATTTGGTACCATCTCTACAAAAGGGTGGATATTTTCACGGCTTAGCTTGTGCCTTGTTGCACCCGCTTGACACATTTTAAACTTTACATCATACGTCTCTGCTAAAGACTGAAGTCTTGATTTGAGTGACTTATCTGCTTTATTTATCTCTTTATCATCTTTAAAAACTGTTTTTTTTGGGTCTTCTACAAAGAATTTATAGGCATCTCCGTGGATAATCACCACTACATCAAGCTCTTTGAGATGATTCTCATAATGGTTTTTATTGGTAACAATACCTTTTATAAAACGGTTCTCAATTGTTGCTAGTTTTGTGGTTGTAAGGTCATACACCACCTTGTATATATCTTGTGCTTGTAGGAACACACCAAACATAATTGTAAGCAAGAAATATCTCATTTGCTTCTCCTTATAAATAAATCTATTTTGATTATAAGAGAGTTATGTAAAAAGAGAGTAAACTCATCAGCCTTCCACTAAGATATACTTATTTTTACCACTATTTTTAGCCTTGTACATCGCTTCATCTGCTTTTTGTAAGAGTTGCTCTTTTGAAGGAGTATCATTGTTGTTTCTATAAGCCACGCCTACACTTATTGTTACAACATCACCTTTTTTCGAATAAATGTGGGGGATTTTTAGCGCTGCAACTGCATCAACTAATCTTTGTGCTACTTTATGTGCACCCTCTTGTGAAATATCTTTTGCTATCACCACAAACTCTTCCCCTCCATAACGTGCCACAATATCGCTTGGACGTTTCAGATTATTTTTGAGTATATTCGCAACACGAACAAGTGTGTCATCCCCTTTACCATGCCCATAATTATCGTTATAGAGTTTAAAACAATCAATATCAATCATCATCACTGCAAAAGATTTTTTCTCGCGCATACTCTCTTTGTAGTCTTCCTCATAGCGCTCATCAAAATAGCGTCTATTTGGTATATGTGTGAGTCCATCAAGCATCGAAAGCTCTTCGAGCATATCACTTTTGAGTTTGAGGTTGATATGATTACGCACTCTTATTTTTACAATCATAGGATGAAAAGGTTTTCTTATATAATCTACTGCCCCGAGGTTGAGCCCATACTCTTCGTTTTCCAAACTATCATTACTTGTTACAAAAATTACAGGTATATTGTGCGTTTTAGAATCATTTTTGAGAGCTTTACACACCTCATATCCATCCATTTCAGGCATTATTACATCAAGCAAGATTAAATCTATGGGCTCATCCCCTCTTACTATATCAAGTGCCATTTGCCCATTTTTAGCAATTTTTATTTTATAATCATCTTTTAATAAATCAGAGAGCATCTGGATATTGATTGACATGTCATCTACTATAAGCAGAATTGGTTTTGTCTTTTGTGCTGATTTATTATTGTTTAAATTTTGCATCTGTCCATCACTTCTAAAGCTTTATCGTATTCATATTCATCTAAAAAAAGTTCCAAATCTTTCCACTCTTCTTGTGCTATTCTACCGCGAAGATTATAAAGTAGGGTTTTGTGTACGTAAGAATCCAATATATTTTTACTTGTTAGCTCAACACGTACCTTTTGTAGAAGCTTTACAAGTCCTTTTTCATTCAAGAGTTCACTTTTCACCTGTATAGGTGTTTCTATCTCAGAGAGTCTTTCTATAAGACGCTCTTGTGCACTTTGCATCTCTTGTGCTTCTTGAAGAGTTATCTCCTCATCTGCCTTATATTTCAAATCTATTTTTTGACAAATTCCATAAAGCTCATTTGCATAAAGATTACCACTCACACCTTTGAGACTATGGATAATTGTAGCAATAGTAGGATCTTTAGTTACAATCTTCTCAGAAATATTGGCAAACTCATTTTGAAGTTGTTGTAAAAATTTTTTCAGTAATTTATCTCCCAAACTTTTTGAGCTTAGTGAGTTATAGAGATGTTCTTTATCTAAAACAAGTGAAGTATCAGTTTGTCGTTTTTTCACCACCTCTTTAAATGGAACATTACATAATTTTGCAATTGTTTTATAAAGTTCAGCACTATCTATCGGCTTTCCTAGATGTTCATTCATCCCAGCTTCGAGTGCTTTTTCTCTATCTTCTACAGTTGCAGCTGCAGTGAGAGCGATAATAGGTATAGTATTTAAATCTTCTCTAATAATATGACATGCTTCATACCCACTCATCACAGGCATTTGCAAATCCATCAGTATTGCTGAGTATTTTTCTTTATCGGCAAAATATCTCTCCACGCCCTCTTTCCCATTACTTACTACATCTACCGTTGCCCCTGTTCGCTCAAGCATCATCACGGCTACTTCTTGATTTATCTCATTATCTTCCACTAAAAGTAGATGAAGGCCCTTTAGATTGGGAATAGCTTGACTCTCTTTTTCTTGTATAATTTTTACAAAACTCTCTTGACATCTTATAAGTGCATCAAAGAGTATCGAACTTGTAATTGGTTTTGTGATAATGTTATTTTCTCCCACAATTCCAAGTGCATCCACCTCATCTTTAGCGTAGGAGCTTACCATCACAATAGGAGAAATCTCACCACCTATTTTTTCTAATATCTCTCTAGTATCTACAACGTCCCAATCTATAAGTAAAAAATCATAAGAGGATTTTTCTTTTTTAGCTTTTTCTAAAATTTCCAAAACCTCTTGAATATTTGTAGCTTTTTTACTTTGGCATTTAAAGCGTAGAAGCATCTCAGCCATCGCCTCGCATGCCATGGCATGTTCATCTACGATAAGTACTCTACAGTTATCTTCTTTTACTTTTATATAAGATTTTTGCCATTTTTTGACCACAACATCGATATCAAAACTAAAAATACTTCCTGTATCAATTTCGCTACGTACCTCTAAGGAGCTTCCCATAATCTCTAAAATCTTTTTTGCAATCACGAGTCCTAGACCTGTTCCACCATATTTACGCGTTGTAGAACTATCAGCTTGCACAAAAGGTTCAAAGAGTTTTACGAGTTCTTCTTCACTCATCCCTATCCCAGTATCAATCACACTAAATCGGAGCCTTGCATGGGTTGCATCAAGAGTTGCAAGGTGTTCAATCACAAGCGTTACACTCCCTGTTTGAGTGAACTTTACACCATTACTTAAAAGGTTACTAAGAACCTGTAAAAGTCTGAGTTCATCCGCATAAATCACTTCAGGAACATCATTTTTCATATAAAGATTAAAGTCGAGTCTTTTCTTTGCAACACTTTCGCTAAAAATTACTCTTAGTTGAGTAAAAACTGCATCAAGTTCCAATTCATGAGGTGAGAGTTCCATCTTTTTGGCTTCAATCTTGGAATAATCCAAAATATCATTTATCGTCCCCAAAAGCATATGAGAAGCACTTTTAATCTTGCCGATGATATCCTTCTCTTTTTTAGAAACATCCATCTCATAGACGAGCTCACTCAGACCTATAATAGCATTCATAGGAGTTCGTATCTCATGTGACATATTTGCCAAAAATGCGCTTTTTGCGTTATTTGCATCTTCTGCTTTCTCTTTGGCTCGTTGTAGCTCCTCATTGACACGCATCTGTTCTGTTATATCTTGAACAGTTCCTCGGGAGATGAGTGGATTTCCATCTTTATCGTACTCTGTATCACCTAGCTCTTTAATCCATTTTATTCTTTTATCTTCCATCAAAATACGGTGGATAAAGGAGTATTTCTTTTTTTCATCAAGCGCTTCTTTATAGCTTTTATCTAAGAATGCTCTATCTTCGGGATGTATGGCATGTAAAAAAGCTTCGTACGTTGGTACAAAATGCTTTTTATCAAGCTCTAAAATTGCAAATACCTCATCAGACCATTCTAAAATACCTGTTGCAATATCAAGCTCCCAACTACCAAGATGTGCTATCTCTTGTGCTTTTTTTAGTCTCTCTTCACTTTTTTGTAAGGCTATTTGAGCAGATTTTCTCTCAGTAACATCTACAACTATAGAAAAAAGTACCTCTTTATCTTTAAGCATAAAAGGTGAAGAGTGCACTTCTACCGTTTTTATCAAACCATTTTTTAATTTATGCTCAAAAATAAAAAAGTTTCGCTCCTCACTGAGTGCATTTTGATGCTCTTGATTAATCTCCTCATGTGTTAGCATATTGATATCATCTATACGCATCTTGCGTATCTCTTGGGCTGTATAGCCATAAAATTTCTCAGCAGAAATATTTACATCTAAAATCTCTCCGCCTATTGGATCAATAAGGAGCATCGGAGCATTATGTTTTGCAAACATACTACGAAATTTCTTCTCACTTTCTCTGAGTTCTTTTTCTATCTGCTCACTTTTAGTTATATCTCTTGCGACTACAAACATATATTGCTTTTTATCGATAAGAGTCAACTGTATCGTTACAAAAACGTCAATAAGTGTTCCATCTTTTTTACGATTCTGTGATTTAAAATCACTCCTACCATATTTTTCTATACCTTGGATTTTTTTGCTTATCTCCTCCGTACTAAAGATTGCATCATACTCCTCTATAGTAAGCATGGCAAACTCTTCTTTTGTATAGCCCAATTGAGTATGTGCAAGTGTGTTAAATGCATGGGGAAGTTTAGTTTTTAAATCAAGCAACATTGTAGCTTCAGGAAAAGTTTCAAATATAGTTTTAAAAAGAAGCTCACTCTCTCTTAATTGATCCTCCTGTGCTAGCTCTTTTGTGATATCTTGCAAAGAGATTACTACCTCACCTGTAGCTGTCTCATCAAGATTAGAAGCAAAAAGTTTAAATATATATTCGTTGTTGTCTTTTTTTATTTTCGCAAGATGTGTTAGCTCTGGATAGTGCAAAAGCTTTGCAATACATGCCGTATTGTTTTCTTCTTGTTGCAGAAATCCCTCTTGCGTTATAAAAAACTCTGAAACACATTGATGTTTTTTTTTAAAATCTGTAATACTTTCAAACCCAAAAAAGTCTAAAAAGACATTATTTGCTTCTACTATTTCTTTTCTATTTGTAACAAAAACGATTTCATTTTGATTGTTTAAGATAGATTGGCTCCGTCGGAATAAAGCTGATATCTTATTGATATAAAGAGTGAATACAAAATGTAGCACGCCATAAAGGGCTACTAACGTTAAGAAAAATGCCAAAACCACAAATTTTGATGCTTTGACATACTCATTTTGAATCTTACTTAAATCATCAAAAAATACAAATTCACCAATAGCTCTTCCCCCATAAGAGAGAAGTTCAAATCTATAAACTCCATATAATTTATCATCATATGCAATATTTTTAGAAACTTGAAGAGATTCATTTTTAAATATATTTTCTCGTAACGTAGTATCAGTTATCTTTTGAAATAAAATTTGCTCATCTTTATCATTAAATCTTATAAGCCCATCTACATTGTTAAAATAGGTAACATGATCAAGAAGTTTTTTAGGTGATACACCTATCTCTAGAGCTCCAATATATTTTTGATTTAAAAATAATGGAAAAAAGATTCTATAAAAAAAACCACTCTTACCTAGCTCGTATCCACTTAAAATCACTTGTTTTTCATGTATATCGTGTGGCATACGACGCTCTATAGTATCTTCTATATTCTCTCTATCTTGCATGCGTAAAAGCATCACACCATCACTTTGATGAAACTGTAAAACCTTTAAATACATATCATCTTTTTGCATCTTTACATAGGGTTCATACGCGAGTTTATAAAGTTGCTCTCTATCTTTTTTCTCTACTGCTTCAAGTATATCTTGAGTGATAAAAGTTTGGAGTTTATTACTATAAAATTCTTTGAGATGGAGTTGGAGATTTTTATGAAAAGAGTTGTAAACCTTGGCATGTAATTGCTCTTTTACCCCTTGAAGTCTATCCTTTTGAAATTGGTATAAAATAGCATAAAAGATCCCAAAAGAGAGTGCTAGTATGATAAAAACTAAAAAAAATGTTTTCTTTTCAAGCCGATTAGTTTGCACTCATTCCCCTTCATAGATATTTATCTAGGTGTATCCTAAGTGATATCAGCTTAAATCTTCCTCTTTTTCCTCCTCTTTGAGTACCATTTTACGGTACGCTTCATCTTTTGCAATAAGAGATGCTTCATAGAGAAATTGAGAGGCTACAAAATCTGTTTTTTTAATTTTGTCATATTTTGCATAACTGAGATATAAAATATCCTTGGCACGTGTTACTGCAACATAAAAAAGACGTCGCTCCTCATCGAGTGAGCCTCCTCTGTGCATCAGTTTACGGTTTGGAAAGCGTCCATCCATCAAGTCAATCACATAGACCTCTTTATATTCCAATCCCTTAGAAGCATGGACACTGAGAAGATTCACACCCTCCCCTTGCGTAAGGTCAGAGGAGCCTAGAATCATCGCATTTAAAAATCTCTCGTGCTCATGGTATGGGCGTGAAAGCTCCTCTAAAAGAATATTTTTTCTAGTAATACGGCTGAGTGCTTCCTCTTTTTGTTTCTCATCAATATTTCCATCTTTTAACGTAGCTCTTTTTGTTGCTAAAATCTGTGCAATATTTTTAAAAAGTGCTGAATTTGCCGCTTTTTTTACTATAGTTTGAGGTTGTTTTATACCTTTTAAATCTCTATATAAAAGGTAGAATTCATGTAAAAATATTGCACTCTCACGTGAAAGTTTTGGATGTTTTAGGATTGGATTTTTCATAAACTTCTCTTCAAATCCAAGAGTGGCATATTTCCCCACAGCTCCAAGCTCTTTAAAATCATCAAAAAGCCCTAATTGATGGTTAAGTTTACGCTTTTCAAAGGGATTGGTTATAGAGATATCTGGCGCATAGAGTCCATAAAATATACTTCCATGTCCTAGAGTTTTTAATCCCATATAAAGCTCTTTAGCCGTTGCACCACCTACGCCACGTGCAAATTCAAAAAGGTGGATAAATGCCATCATATCAAACTCATTCACGAGAAGTGTATACATGTCTAAAATTGCTTTGACCTCTTGTGAATCAAAAAAGCTTGTTCCACCTTTACGCTTACAAGGGATATCAAGCTCACGAAGTCCCACTTCTATCCCATCAGCGGAGGAGTTATTGCGAAAGATCACCGCTATCTCTTCACGTGGCGTTTGGGTATCTCGAATCATCGCTGCGACTCCATGGTACTGATCAAAAAGCTCTTCATAGATCAATAGCTTAGGGGGTTGTGCATCTTGCGTGCGTGTTACTTCAAGATTTTTAGGATAGATACGTTCATTATGATCTATTACCCTTGTGGCAAGCGAGAGGATGGGTAAACTTGAACGGTAATTTTTTGTAAGTGTATGCACCTTTGCCTCAGGATAGGTTTCAGTAAACGAGCCGATGATAGAGATATCTGCACCGTTAAATGCGTAGATACTTTGATCATAATCCCCCACACAAAAAAGTGAAGGTGGCTTCATAGCACTAATGAGTGTTCCTTGAAGTGCATTTGTATCTTGGTATTCATCTACAAGCACCTCTTTGTAACCCAAATCGACCTCTTTGCACATAGCACGAAAATGGAGTAAAAGGTCATTAAAGTTAACAAATCCATACTCATTTTTAAGCATCTCAAACTCATCGACCACATCTGCATAGATAAGTGCAAAAAGTTCATGTTCTGGGTATTTTTCACAAATCCACGCTTCAAATTCTAGGGTGAGTTCTGTGTTTTGGTAGAGTGAATACAAATCATAAAGATGGTTTCCACCATAAGGGTTGACCTCTGCGCCAATATGCCCATAGGAGCGTTTTTCAGAAACACTTCTAAAAAGGGTTTTAAGCTCACGCTGTTGCTTGAGTATCACTTTTTTATCTTGTTTTTTAAGCCATCTATAGCTTACTGCATGGAAAGTTCCAGCTTCTATCTTAGAAGCTACATCTTTTCCAAAAAACAAACTTACACGCTCTACCATCTCGGCCGCTGATTTATTTGTAAAAGTAAGAAGTAATATTTCACTTGGAAGTACCCCTTGTTGGAGCAGATACGCGATGCGACCAACTATAGTGGAGGTTTTACCCGTGCCTGCAGAAGCGATAATGAGATTTTGTTGGTATGAAGATGTAGCAGCGCTGTACTGCTCTTCATTAAGACGTGAAAGTGGCAAAAAAATCCTTTAGAAAATTGAGGGAAGCATTATACAAAACGAAGCTTTGGAAGCTCTTTTTTTGTTATGGCATGTCACACACTAATTGTACATAACATGCCATACAATCTATAAAGTTATTTTATAAAAAAGTAACTCTTTTAGTTTTTACAAACAAACATAGATTTTTCTACGCGATTACGTCCATTTGCTTTTGCAGCATAGAGTGCTTTGTCAGTTTTGTGAAACAGTGTTGCTTTATCATCACACTCATCAAGTTCAGCAACTCCAAAGCTCGCTGTTATGGTTTCTTTATAGCTAAAAGTATGATTTGCTACAATCTCACGTAGTTTTTTCGCAAAACTAAATGCTCCCTCTATAGCTGTATTTGGTAGTAATATCACAAACTCCTCCCCACCCCAACGCGCAAAAATATCACTTTGCTTGATATTTTTTTCAATTACATGAACAATCTCTACTAGGATATTATCTCCTGCTTGATGCCCAAATGTATCATTTATCTCTTTAAACTTATCAATATCAAACATCACAAGACTCAGTGGTAGTTTGGAGTTTTGTGCATTTTTTATCTCTTGCGAAAAAAGGCTCTCAAAACTATCTCTATTGTGTATCCCTGTAAGGTTATCGCGGTTCGCTTTTTCTTCAAGAGAGTTTGTCATAGAGTAGAGTTCATCTACTTTACTCTTCATCGCTTTATTGATATTTCTTAGTTGCTCTTTTGTCTCTTCTAATTCCGTAATATCGTGGCGTATTGCCATATATTCTGTGACATCACCATCTACATCGAGTATTGGTATCACCGTAGTATCTACAATATACTGTCCACCATTTTTTTTCATATTTTTAACAACACCATGCCAACTCTTTTTTGCTTTTATCGTGTCCCAAAGCTCTTTAAACGCTTCACGACTCATATCAGGGTGGCGGATAATATTATGTGGTTTACCAATAAGTTCTTCTTTTGTATACCCTGAAATCTCACAAAACTTGTCATTGATATAAGTAATAACCCCTTTTGGATTTGTTTTTGAGACAATATTACTAATATCAACTGCTTTTTTATACTCATTTAAAAGATTGGCATTTTCACTTTTATAGTTTTTAACATCCCCTCGCATCGATTCATATGTTTCGCTGAGTTCGCGTACCATACTAAGGGTTAATGTTTCAATCTCTTCCGTAAGTGCAAAAGAGAGATTTTTATTTTCAAAAATAATATGTTCAATTGTAGTTTTTAAACGTATAACAAGGGTAAAAAGTTCAGAAATAGAGATATTGTAATTATTTAAAAGTTCTAAAAAACGAAGTCTAATATGGCAATCTGAAATAGTAGAACTGGTTTCTATAACCCCGATAAAACAATCACAAAACTCATAAAGTATATGACTATTTTTATCTATAATAGGAAGAGAATGTTTATGAAGTATGTGTTGTACTTCATGTTTAGCAAGCCATCTTTTAATAATCTCATTTCTATGCACTCGTAAAAAGTGGGAAAATTCTTTTGTGTCGATTATTTTGATCATGCTCTCTCTTTGTTTAAGATTTTTATAGAATTCTTCCTAGTTTCCAAATAGTACAATATAGATAGATAAAAGAGACCTCATACCTTATAAAGCCAAAGTCTCAATTTATGAAGAAATCTAAATAATAATTGTGAAATAATACTATGAATTCAATTAAGTAGAGATAATTTATCATACAAATCCTCTAAGCAAATCATCATTCCACTTTAGATATAATCGCGCAAAATTTCATATTTCACACTATCAAGGTATAACATGTCAAACAGCTACGAACCACACAACATAGAAGATAAATTTTATAAAATTTGGGAAGAGAGAGGCTACTTTGAACCCGATGCAAACAAAGATATTCAAAAAGAGGGAAAAAATTTTTCTATCATGATGCCTCCTCCAAATGTGACAGGAAGTCTGCATATCGGACATGCACTTACATTTACACTTCAAGATATTATCACACGTTATAAACGTATGGATGGTTTTAAAACTCTTTGGCAACCAGGAACAGACCACGCAGGAATCGCTACACAAAACGTTGTAGAGAAACAACTTTTAGCTGAGGGTACAACCAAAGAGGAGCTAGGGCGTGAGAAGTTTTTAGAACGTGCATGGAAGTGGAAAGAGCACTCTGCAAATACTATGACAAACCAACTTCGTAAGATGGGTGTAAGTCCCGCATGGAAGCGTGAGCGTTTTACGATGGATGAGGGACTTCAAAGTTCTGTAAAAGAAGCGTTTGTTCATCTTTATAACGAGGGGCTTATTGTTCGTGGAAATTATATGGTCAATTGGTGTACGCACGATGGCGCACTCTCTGATATCGAAGTAGAACACGAAGAGCACGACGGAAAGTTTTATCATGTACGTTATCCTTTTTCAGATGGAAGTGGACATGTAGAAGTAGCGACAACAAGACCAGAAACATATTTTGGCGATACTGCTGTCATGGTACACCCTGATGATGCGCGCTACAGTCACCTCATAGGTAAATCAGTAAAACTCCCTCTTATAGATAAAGACGTAATTATCATCGCTGATACGCACGTTGATATGGATTTTGGAACGGGCGTGGTAAAAGTAACTCCAGCACATGATCAAAATGACTACGAAGTTGGAAAAAGACATAATCTAGAGTTCATCACAGTCTTTGATGAAAAAGGGATTTTAAACGAATACGCTGGAGAGTTTGCAGGCTTAGAGCGTATTGCTGCGCGTGATATTATTGTAAAACGCCTTGATGAAGAGGGGTTTTTAGTCAAAGTAGAAGACCATAAGCATCAAGTAGGACATTGCTACCGTTGTAAAAATATAGTAGAACCGTATATCTCAAAACAATGGTTTGTACGTAGTGAAGTAGCCAAAAAATCAATAGAAAAAACAAATGCAGGCGAAGTGAAATTTTTCCCTGCACACTGGATAAACTCTTATAACTCGTGGATGGGTGATTTGCGTGATTGGTGTATCTCTCGCCAACTTTGGTGGGGACATCAGATTCCTGTATTTTACTGTGGAGATTGTGAACATGAGTGGGCAAGTCTCAAAGAGCACGAGACAGAGTGTCCAAAATGTGCATCTAAAAATGTAACGCAAGATCCAGATGTACTAGATACATGGTTTTCTTCTGCATTATGGCCGTTTTCAACTTTAGGTTGGGGTAATGGCGATGTTACAATGGATAAACTTTTTGCTTCACAAGATATGAAAGATTTCTATCCAAATACGCTTCTTATCACAGGGTTTGATATCCTTTTCTTCTGGGTTGCGCGTATGATGATGATGGGTGAGCATTTCAATGGCGAACTTCCATTTAATCACATCTATCTCCACGCGCTTGTGCGTGATGAACACGGAAACAAGATGAGTAAATCTCGTGGAAATGTTATCGATCCACTCGATATGATAGAAAAATATAGTGCAGATATATTACGCTTTACTCTTGCTATCTCTGCAGCACAAGGTCGCGATATTCGCCTAAGTCAAGAAAAACTAGAACTCAATCGTAACTTTACAAACAAGCTTTATAACGCTGCAAAATTTTTACAGATGAATGTGGAAACTTTTCCAGATATGAGTGGTTTTTGTGTAGAAACTGATTTGGGGCGTTATATGATGTCACGTCTCAATGTAGCGACAGAAGAAGTACGCGGCTTTATGGATGAGTACCGTTTCAACGACGCTGCTACAGTTCTGTATCGCTTTTTATGGAACGAGTTTTGTGACTGGGGAATCGAGTTAAGTAAAGCTGATAAAGCATCGATAGTAGAGCTTGGAGCGGTCTTTAAAGAGGCGATGAAACTTCTACACCCATTTATGCCATTTATCACAGAGTATCTCTACCATGAACTAAGTGGAACTACACTAGATGATGGCAAATCTATTATGCTTATGCAATATCCATATAAAACGAAAAAACGCGTCAAAGAGGAAGCGAAGTTTGAAATCATTATGGACGCTATCATCTCTATCCGCCGTGCAAAAGTGCTTGTAGAATTAGCAAACCAAAAGATAGAAAAAGCATTTGTAAAAGTAGATGGTTTAAGTGATGCGGACAAAGCAATGATGGCTCCTTTTATTGCAAGACTTGCAAAAGTAGAAGAGCTGGTATTTACAGAGACAAAAATAGCAGACGCCGTAAGTGATATATCTGCAAAATGTGAGACCTTTATCCCAACTGCAAGTATAGATTTAACACCAATCAAAAATCGTTTAACTGCGCAAATAGAAAAAATCGACAAAGAGATACTCAAAGTATCTGGCATGTTAAACAATGAAAGATTTGTAGCAAACGCACCAGAAGATGTTCTAGCAAAAAATCGTGAACTCTTAGCAGATGCAGAAAGTAAACGTGAGAAAATGGTAGAGCAATTAGAGGTTTTGAAGTAATACTTATCAACTATGACATGTCATAGTTTTTGATACACCACCGTCATTCCGTGCTTGACACGGAATCTCTTATTGTCATACTTTGAGATCCTGAACCAAAACAAGGGAACCGCTTTTTGCAAAGCAAAAATGTTTCTTTAGAAGTTCAGGATGACGACACTCCACGTCACTTTGTGTTTGACATACCACCGTCATTCCATATTCATCCCACCGTCGTCATTCCGTGCTTGACACGGAATCTCTTTCAAATAATATAACATGCCATAGAAACTATAACTCTTTTTTAGGTTCTGAGATAGCATACCCTTGTGAAAAATCAATCCCAAGCGCTCTTACCATCTCTTGCACTTCATCATTATGTACATATTCTGCTATCACTTTTATGTTACTTCTATGAGAGATTAACACTATTGCTTCGGTGATAATACGACTTTTTTCATCTTCAATTATGTTTTTTATAAACGCACCATCAATTTTTAGATAATCAGGGCTAAATTCTAAAAGACGTGAAAAGTTTGAGCTTTGACTTCCAAAATCATCTATCGCTATTTTAAACCCTTTTTTACGAAGGGCATGAAGTTGTTCTATGATGTTATGCTCATTGAGAGTTGTTATATCTTCGAGAATTTCTAATACTACTTGCTCTGGCTTAATATGATGGCGTGTGACATTGCGCATCAAAAACTCTTCTAAGTAATCCATATATAAATCTTCGCTTGTTATATTGATAGAAAATTCATACTGAGAATTTGCAAATTTTTCACAACTTTGTTGAATCATCGTACGGGTTATGATAGGGAGCATCCCAGTTACTCGCGCTGCTTCCATAAACCGTATCGGAGCGATAATATCCTCTTCATCTGCTATACGTGCTAAGCATTCGTACTTCTCAATCCTATTTGTTTTATTATTAAAGATAGGTTGAAAATAGGGAAATAAATTTCCCTCAGAGATAGATTCTTTTATCTTATGTATCCAGTAGATATTATTTTTTTGTTTGAGAAGATAACTTGAGTTATCTTCATAAAATCTATAGGCTCCACGATTATGTTCACGAAGCTCAAAAAGTGCAATTTTCGCTTGATGTAAAAGTTCTATCCCCTGTCCAAAAGCAACACCCATACTAAAGGAGATACGCACCCCTATCCCCTCTTCTAAAGTTATCTCACTCTCATTGAAAAAATATTCTATCGCATCAAGAAGTTCTATCACCTTCTCTTTAATATAACACTCCTCTATCACTATTGCAAATTCATCCGCACTCAGATGAAAAAGTCTTATATGTGAAGGAACTACCATCCTTAGATATCTCGCTGTTTCTCTTAAAACATTGTTTCCTAATTCAAATCCATACGCATCGTTAATATTTCTAAAATGATCAATATTAAGCAAAACAAGATAAACACAATCACTTTTTACTAAAAGATCATTGAGTGCAAAATGGTTATGTAAATCGGTTACTTTATCATGGTAGCTCTCATACAAAAATTGTTTTGATTTTTCTTCTATCATTTTTTGTAGTTCTTCATCATTTTTAACAAGTTGCTCTTGTGTTTGGATGATTTTTTTTACTTCTAAAAGAGTTTCTATAATATTTTTACGAATAAGGGGAGGGAAGATATACCCATCAACCCTAAGTTTTATAGAGTTTTTGAGTTGTACTGCATCTTCTTCATCTACAATCGCTACGACAGGTTGTTCATTCTTTAAAAAACGCAACTCTTTTATAATGTCATAGCCATTTGTAATAGATATAAGGTTGACAACCACTATACTAAAATGTGATTCTTTATATTTTGCTAAAGTATCTTGAAGGCTAACGCTGACAAGAACATTTATCTGAAGCTCTTCCAAAAAAGCGCACATACTCTCTTGTGATTTTTCATAGTTATCTACATAAAGAATATTAATATCTTTAAGATGAGAGTTATTTTCGCAAACAATCTGCATCAGCACCTCTTTTTAATTTTTTACCGTTACAAAACTCTCAGGTATTAAAGGTTTGTATTTCGGCATACTTTGTCCTATATTAGCATTAATATATGTTGGATCAGCTAGAACATACTCTTTTGATGAATATTTCACCTTATCTCCATCTAGCGGTACATATAAAGCTGTGGCCATGTGGTCTTTATATTTAACACCTAGTATATCTACTCCAAAAAGCTCTTTTGTAAGATAAGAGAAAAGTATCGCACGATCTTCACAATCAGATTTATCAAAATAAAGAGTTTCAAGTGCGAACATCACTTTTTCTCTTCCAAATTGTTGTTCATCAGTTTGGTAATCAAAAGACTTTTGTACAAAACTAAGAACTATATTCATAGCTTCACTTGCTTTTTTACCATCTACGATTTTTTTAAGCTCTTTGGCTATGCTCTCATATGTTTGTGCTTCAAGTGGAGCATTAAAAAATGTCTCATAATCCGCTTGTGGATAAGTAGCCATAAAATCAATTAAGTTTTTATTATACTCAAAAGGGATTTTATATTTTTTTACACCATACTCAAACTGAAGTACTTTATTTGCTTTATTTTGTGACAATAATGGAAGTGTTGGTAATGCCAAATCTAAAGGTTTATCTGCACCTGGATAGTTTTGTTCATAAGAGTAAAGCTGTCCTACACTTCCTTTGTTATAGTTTGCTATAACATAATATTTTTTTTGATTGATAGTATAGTTCGGCGTCGAATAGATAATTTTTTTAGAATAATGCATCAAAACAATTTTATCTTTTGCAAGTCCTACTTTTACAGAATATCCAAGCTTATTAAATAAAAACCAGCTAAGAAGATCTGCTTCATTTTGATTACTATATGTTTGTTGTGCTATCTCTTTGACTAAAAGATAAACACCCCAATCATTGAGCGCTAATTCTTTTTTTGTTTGTTGTATTTGTTCCACTAAAGAGGTGTACTCACTCGATGCAGCTTTATCAAAAAAGTTTGCTATTCCAGCTTTATTTGTAGGTTGAAAGCTTGCGCTTTTTAACCCGTTAGAGATATCAAAACCTAACTGCATCCCAAAGAAATCAAACTCAATATCTCTTTTAGGAATAACCTTTACTATCTCTTTTACTTTTTCTTGCGGTTTTTCTATTATTGTAGGCTTTTCTACCACTACTGATTTATCAACGGCTTTTGGTTTTTCCATAACTATTGGCTTATCAATAAGCTTAGGAAGTTCTTGTTTTACTATCTCTTTTGGTATTTCTACTTTTGGTACCTCTTTTATTTGTACATAAATTGTTGGGCCAACTTTTTCAAGAGGTTGTTTTATTGCAGGTTTAATTGTAGCAGGCTTAGGCTCTTCATAAAGGGGTGTACCTTTATAAACATTATACGCTTTCCACTGCTCTTTGAGATATTTATTAAACTGATTATCTCGTTCATCTTTATACTTTTGAAATGACTCACTTTGTGTTTTTTTAAAATCTTCAAAACTCGCTGCATATAAAGAGTTAATACTTAGTATTGCTACTATACTAAAACGGCCAAACAGCCTTGATAATCTTTGTTCCCCATCCTTGTTTTGTCGCACGTTCAATCTCCCCTTCGGTTTTATATAAAATTTTCGCTTCACTCATCTGTACTGAATTGATTTTATTGTGTTGATCAATATCATAAGGACGAATAACACCACTAATTTGGATGATTTGTTTCTCATCATCTACTAAAATCTCACGTTTTCCACTTATAAAGTAATTACCATTTTGAAGTACTTTTACAATTCTAGCAGAAACGGTCGTAGCAAATGAAGCATCCTTTGTCGCACTTCCCTGCCCTTGGAAATTACTCGATGATCCACTTGTAAAACCTATGTTTGCAATTCCATTAAGTCTAGCAATATGTGAATCGATAGCGCCATTCGTACCACCTGAAGTAAACGCACCACCACCCAAAGAGCTAGTATCACTCTCGCTAAGCTTTTTTGAACCTGAGTTTGAACTTTTTGCTGTTTCTGAAATCACAACAGTCACTATATCATTTACATGCATCGCTTTGTGGTCTGAGAACAAAGGACTATCCCCTTGCCCAAAGATACTTCCTGCAGATACAAAATCGTGATCGTTCTCTTTAGCGGGCATCTCTTCGACATAAACTGGTGGCTCAAAATCAATCTCCGGATCGACTAAACTTGCCGTACATCCAGTGAAAAAAAGTATACCATACAATCCAAATAAAATAGTTAAACATTTTTTCATATAAATATCTCTTTCTTTGTTAAAACTCTTACTATATAAAGCTTTTAAGCAACTATAGTTCCATTCTATCCACTTTTTTAAGATGTTACTTTTTTGTATAAATCTGTGTAAGTTTCGTTTTTCAATCTATATTTAAGATTCTTCTTTATACAATTCACTATACTTTTATAAATATAGCGGTATTTTCTATGGCATGTTATAAAAAGAATATTCAGTCATAAGACCAAGCTAATAGTAAATTATGAAATTTAAAATAAATTATATTTGGAATTATCGTTATATCTAAAAATATATAAAGGAGAAAAAATGCAACATACTAAAAATATGAAATATACATATCCAGCATTTATTGCATCTCTTTTTATACATACTACTCTAGTCGCGGCAGGAATCTATTTAGCAAAAACTGAAGTAGAAAAACCATTACCACAAGAGACGATGATTAGTATGAAGCTTAGTAATTATATTGCAACGAAGAGTGAGCCAACACCAGCTGTACAAGCGCCAACACCACCACCAAAAAAAGAGATTGTACAAAAACCAAAAAAGGAAATTATAAAGAAAGAGATAGTTAAAAAAGTGCCATTAAAAGAACTAAAGCCTCAAGAGATACCACAAAAACAAGAAAAAATTGTTGAAACTGTGGTACCTCTTGAGGCGTTTACGCCTCAGGTGACCAACGAAGTAGCGGATGCACAACTAAATGAAAAACCTTTGTATTCTCCTAAAAAACAAGATTTCGTGCAACATGATACTCCACCATCCAAACAAGTAGTGCAAGAGGGTGTTGATGATGCTACATTAAGCCTCATTCGTAGCATGATTCAAAACTCACTTGTATATCCCGCACTAGCCAAACGGCTAAAACTTGAAGGGGTGGTCGTGATTTCATTCACTCTCACGCGAGACGGACGTGTTGAGAGTGCTAAAATTGTCAAAAAAAGCAAAAGCACTTCGTTGGACACAAAAGCACTCCAAACAGTTACAAGTTTGAGTGGCAAATATCCACAATTAGAAAAACAAATCCAGCTACAAATCCCTGTAGCTTTTTCACTTAAAAGATCATAAGGAATTTATATGCAATACATATACAAAGTCATACTTTTATTAGTTTTGAGTGCTTCACTTCATTCAGAAGTAGTAAATGAAAAGGTTACAAAGGTTTTTGGTTCATCTCCACCGATGAACTATCTTATCTACGCGCTTAACCCAGACAAGATGGTTGGACTTACATTTGCAGCTAAAAATGCAAACAATTTTGCAGACCCAGCTATTTTAGATCCGAGGTTTTTGGCTCTTCCTATCATTGGGAGTTTTCATGGAGGTGGAACAGGTATCAATCTTGAAAATATAATCAAATACAATCCAGATTTGATTCTACTTTGGGAAGATGATGTCATGGCTACTCGCGTCAAAAGTGAAATAGCAAAAATCAATATCCCAACACTCACTCTTGCTTTTAGACAAATTGATGACATGCCAAACTCTATACGAGTCGCAGGTAAAGCAATAGGCGAAGAACAAAGAGGAAATCTTCTAGCAGACTACTCAGAAAAAAGACTTAGTGAGATAAAAACAAGCCTCAAAGATGTCAAAAAAGTACGTTACTACTACGCTGAGGGGATGGATGGACTCTTTACAGAGTGTAATGATTCGTTTCACGTAGAAGCACATAATTATGCAGGTGGAATCAATGTTCATAGCTGTGTTCAAAGTGGAGTACAAGGTTTAGAGCGTATCTCTTTTGAGACTGTTTTAGGTTACGACCCTGATGTAATAGTAGTACAAAATACTCTCGTGATGAAAGCAATCAATGAAAATCCACTCTTTAAACATCTAAGAGCAGTAAAAGAAAACAGAGTCTATCTCGTACCAAATAATCCTTTCAACTGGATAGATAGACCACCATCTTTTATGCGAATACTTGGAACTGCATGGTTAGCAAGCAAGTTTCATCCAGAAGCATACAAGATAGATATAAAAGAGAATACACGTGAGTTTTATAAACTCTTTTTTAATGTAGACCTTTCAGAAAAACAGATCAATTCAATATTAGGAAATAACAAATGAGTAAAAAAGTAATCACAATCTCTTTAGCTTTGTGTGCAACCATCGCAGCGAATCCAATCAGTATTGAAAGAATCGTAGTTAATGAAGATTACGAAAGCGAAAGCCTTTATATAGCGGATGATAATATTTCAAAAGCAGAGAACCAAGTTCGTTTTAGCACAAAAAGCATCTCAACTCTCTCAACACATGCCAAGATGAACCCTTATACAGTTTTAGCATATTCTCCATCGGTACACTTTACACCTGTGGACGCTGCTGGAACAAATGAGCCATCATTTCATGACCCTATTCGCATACGTGGAAAAAGCCAGTCAGGTCCTGGAGGAGTTTATATGATTAACTCTATGCCTCTCTCATCCAACCCTGGCGGTGGAAAACATATGTTAGATATGGAAAATGTCGCTTCTATCGACTTACT
Organism: Sulfurimonadaceae bacterium; assembly: GCA_034005815.1. GTDB lineage: Bacteria > Campylobacterota > Campylobacteria > Campylobacterales > Sulfurimonadaceae > Sulfurimonas. The sequence goes on from JAVETY010000004.1 coordinate 32,405, forward strand.
CAAAGGATATTTGAGCGTTGATAAAAACTTAGGTTTTTCAAGCCTTATTGGAAAAGTAGATATGAAAGTTCTCGCACCTCAAAAAGAGGCCGGAGCGATAATCTCTCAATCATTTGGTAGAGATCATTTTAGTCGTACCTTTTTGCGTTTTGATACAGGTAGCTTTGGTGACTTTACAGCTTTTGGTTCTTTTTCTTACCTCACAAATAATAAATACAAAGGTAATGGTGACGCATTAAGAGTCAATGGTATGCTAGGTTTAGCATACCAACCAAATGATTTTTTCAAAGCAGAACTCTATGCAATTCGTAACAGCGATGAGCACCATAATTATGGTGAACTCACCTACGCAGAAACAAAGAATCTTAAACATAATTATAAAAAAGATTTTGGCATGATTCAACCTACGAGTGCTAATAATGTCAATTATTATGATTGGAATAAACAAGATTTTATAACAACAAATATTTTTGCTGATATTGCTATTACACCAACATCTGATGATATGATCAAGATTAAGCCATATTATAAAAATGACAAAGGTGCATACTGGTTTTCAAAGCCAAATAACACAATGCCTGCAAAAAGTCGCGTTATAAATTGGAGAATAGACCATGATCTCTATGGTGCTGTAGCGTCCTATGAGCACACCTTTAGCCAAGAATTAAAAAGTAAGATAGGTTACTGGTACCATAAACAACTTCCTCCTGGACCACCAAGTGATCAAAGTAAATATAAAGTTGATACTAATGGTAATCTACAGTTTGATGGGTATGGAGTTCTTTCAGATAATGATTACCATGTACTTCAAGCTCCTTTTGTTGAGCTAAGTGGTGAAATTTCTGATTTTGTTTACTCTGCTGGGATTCAATACCAAAACTTTAAACTAGGATCTATAACTACTCGTAAAGGTCAAACCTCTCCTTATGCAGACTACGACTTAGCTTTAGCAACAAGTGCTTTAGACCCTGATGCAAGTGTTGGTTCAAAAACTTTCAAAACATGGATTCCATCGCTTTATCTTGGTTATAAACTCGATGAGCAAAGTGCAGTTTATATAGATTATTCTCGTTCTTATGGATTTGATGTCAATCTATTTCCAACCTATGTAAATGGAGAAAATCGTCCTAAATTTAATCTAGCAGGTGTCAAGTTACAACAGTTATGGGACAAACTAGAACTTGAAACATCTGACAATATCGATTTAGGTTATAAAACTATGGTTGGTGCTATAAGCTTACATCCAAGTGTATTTATAAGTTTTGTAAAAAATAAACAAGCAAATATTTATGACCCAAGTTTAGGGGTAAACTATCCTTCAAATCTTGGTGATGCTTTTGGTTATGGAGCAGAATTTAGTGCAAGTGGAGCTATCACTGAATCATTAGAATTTATGGCGGGACTCTCTTACAATCATTTCTCATTTAGTGAAAATTTTCAAACAGCTGTTGGAGTAATAAGTGATATTAAAGGAAATCAGCTTCCAGATGCTCCAAAAGTGATGGCAAAGGGTGCTCTTTCTTACTACTTAAATAAATGGACATTTACTCCAAGTGTTCGCTATACATCAAGCCGTTTTGGAGATGTTATCAACAGTGAAAAAGTTGATGCTTATACTTTAGTTGATTTAGACGTGTCGTATACAGCAACTTCTTTCTTAGGTTCTCAGAAAACAATATTTCGTGGAACTGTAACAAACCTGACAAATGAAAAATATATCTCAACCATCACAACACCTGACAATGCTTTAGCTGCAGATTCAACTGCTAGTAGCTACCAAACAGGTGCGCCAATTGGCTTATTCTTTAGTGCAAACTTTAACTACTAAGGTAAATAATGGCTTATTTCTCAAGACGTAATGCACTTTTTGGAGCTACTCTGCTACTTATATCTCTTGCACTTTTCATGCTCCTTTGGGGGCAGTATCCTATCGATTTGGCAACGTTTTGGGAGTACATAAAGTATCAGTTTACGGGTGAGAGTTCACTTGAAGCTTCTCATCTTTCGCTTATACATAATATTATCGTAGAGATACGTCTTCCACGTGTTATATTAGCAGTTCTTATCGGTTCCTCTTTGGCGGTAAGTGGTGCAGTATTTCAAGCGATGTTTGTCAATCCACTTGTCTCTCCAGGGATCCTCGGAGTACTCGCGGGTGCTTCATTTGGTGCTGCGTGTGGGATGCTTATTAGTGATTCGTGGCTGATGGTACAAGTACTGGCATTTGTCTTTGGATTTGTCGCTGTTGGATTTGCAATATTTATCGGTTCTATGGTTGGCAACTCACGCTCTACTGTGATGCTCGTTCTGGGTGGAGTTATTAGTGGTTCACTCTTTACTGCCCTGCTCTCTATCATCAAGTATGTAGCCGATCCGTATAGTACGCTTCCAGCTATCGTTTACTGGCTTATGGGTTCTCTTTCTATGGCGCAACTAAGCGAAGTCTTGGGTGTTTCTATCCCTATCTTGCTTTCTCTTGGTGGATTACTTTTTATGAGTAAATACTTTGACATACTCAGTCTTGGAGATGAAGAGGCAAAAGCACTCGGTGTTAATGTGAAGATGGTTCGCATCGTGGCTATCGTTCTTGCAACTTTGGCTAGTTCACTCGCTGTTGTGATGGCTGGAGTTATCGGTTGGGTTGGACTTATCATCCCGCATATTATCCGTATGGCTTTTGGACCATCTCACCGTCTTTTACTTCCACTCTCTGCTATTTTAGGTGGTGCGTTTTTGCTCGTGGCAGATGCTGTTTCACGTCTTGCACTTACTGTTGAGATTCCTATTGGGATTTTGACCTCACTTATCGGGATTCCTATCTTTATAATAGTACTTAAAAACGCGAGGGCAGCATGGAACTAGAACCTATATTTGAAGTAAAAGACCTTCATTTTGGATACAAAAATCGCAAAGTCCTTGATGGCGTTGATTTTACACTTCACGCTGGAGAAGTCATCTCACTTTTGGGTCCAAATGGCTGTGGTAAAAGTACATTTATCCGTC
>JAVETY010000004.1:35417-39167 GCA_034005815.1 Sulfurimonadaceae bacterium
TTACTCGCACTCATAAAACCAGAAAAAGGCTCTATATCTTTGATGGGTAAACCTCTTCGTGATTACTCTCACAAAGAGATAGCTTCACATATTGCTTATATCCCTCAGTATCATAATGTGCCATTTAACTATTCGGTTTTGGAAATGGTTGTTATGGGTCGTATATCAAAACTAGGCTTTTTTAGTACACCAACAAAAATAGATAACGAAAAGTCACTCGAAGCACTCAAACGTGTAGGTATAGAAAACTTAGCATCTCGCCCTTTTGGACAGCTTAGCGGTGGGCAAAAACAGCTCGTGCTTTTAGCTCGCGCTCTTGCGCAAGAGGTACAAACATTTATCATGGATGAGCCTGTAAATGGACTTGATTATGGAAATCAGATACGTCTTTTAGAGCTCATAGCAAACCTCGCAAAAGAGGGATATACATTTATCAAAACCACGCACTATCCAGACCACGCACTCCTCATCTCCACTCGGGTAGTAGTGATGAACGACGCCAAAATCATAGCAGATGGCAAACCACACGATGTAATACATTCTAAAATGATAGAAGATGTTTATGGCATACAAGCAGAGATTATAGACCACGATAACTATAAAAGATGCGTACCTGTTTTTAGGTAAGCACTTTTTTACCAATCGTTATACTTTAAAATATACAAAGGAAAACTATGAAAAAACTTTTATTATTTCTTCTTATTAGCTCTCTTTTCTTTATTGATTTACAAGCGAGAAACATCGATGATATGATGGATAGAAATGTAAATATTCCTACACAACCACAGAGAGTTTATGCCACAGCTCCTTTTGGATGTTTTGCTCTTTATGCAATAGACCCTTCACTTCTTATCGGTTGGATTTTTCCTCTCAATAAAGAGCAGTTGCCTTATCTCGATAAACGCATGCAAACACTTCCAACCATCGGACGTATCTTTGGTGCTGGCAGAACTGCTAACTTAGAAGTATTGCTTTCGCACCGTCCTGATCTTATACTAATGTGGTTTAAATCAGATGAATTTACTGCTAAAGAAGAAGATAGATTAAAACTTTTAAACGCTCCTGTAGTCTATGCAAAAGAAGATTCTCTGTTTGATTATCCTAAGATTTTTCGCTTTTTAGGAGATGTTCTAAAACGTGAAGAAAGAGCAGAAAAACTTGCTACTTATACAGAAGAAGTATTTCAAAAAGTATCTCTACATGTAGAGAATACAAAAGATTCAAAACTTCCTAGAGTCTACTACGCAGAAGGACTTGATGGACTTTTGACAGAGTGCGACAACTCTGTACATGCAGAGCTATTACACATAGCAGGCGATGTCAATATCCATAGATGCAAATCAACAAACCCAAAAGGTTTTGAAAAAATCTCCATGGAAACACTCATACAGTACGACCCAGAAGTAATCATAGTACAAGAAAAAATATTTTATGATGAAATCTACAACAAACCACTTTGGGCAAATATAAATGCTGTAAAAAACAAACGTGTACATATGATTCCACGTTCTCCATTTAACTGGTTTGACCGTCCTCCATCTTTTATGCGTATCTTAGGCTTGCAGTGGACTATGTCACACATCTATCCAGATACATTTAACATCAATATCAAGCAAGAGACAAAGAAGTTTTACAAGCTTTTTTTAGGTGTTGATATTAGTGATGCGCAAGTGGATTCTATATTGGCTGGAGAATAAATACTATATATCACAAGACTTGATTTTAAAGAGGAGGAGCAAGCAAATTCTGACAAAATATTTTAGAAAGATTTACTGTAACAAAAAACTCTATATTAAAAAAAGGAAAACAAATGCAAAATAATGAAAAAAACTGTTCTAACAATGAAACAAAAAATAGTTGCCAAAATGGCAGAATGAATGCTTTTACACAAGTATCACAAAAGGAGTCAAAAATGGAACCACAATCAAAGAAGTTTCGTTTTGGTGGAGATGAAGTTCGTGTAGTTGAGGCTATGATAGACATTATCTTTCCTAGCGTCCAGTTTCCATCAAATAAAATATACAAAGCCTTAGGTGAAGAGAAAATCAGACAAATGGTTCGATACCAACATGATCTTTTATTAAAAACAAAAGTTGGAAAACTTTTTCCAGCAAATGTTGAAGCTTATAATATGGTTGTAGATAAAACTGCAGATTTTTTTGTAGAAGTACTTGGTGGAGATAATGTATTTACCTCAGTTCATGGAGAACCTAATCTTCGTGGACGTCATTTTCACATTCCTGTTGATGAAAGTGATAGAGAGATTTGGCTGGCAATGTATAAAAAAACTCTAAAAGAATTAGCATTTCCAAAAGAACATCTAGAAGAGTTTTGGAACTGGATAGAACCTCTTTCTGTACGTATGATTAATCGTAGAACAAATATGGATAGTATCAAACGTTACTATTGGACTGATGTAAAAGAAGAGCTTTTAGACACATGAAACTAGGAATATTTCTCCTTACAGAAAGCTACGATGCTTCTACACAAGCGACTATCGCTGGTGATATTGAGGTTGGCATTTACGCGGATGCGCTTGGATTTGATAGCGTTTGGTTTGCGGAGCATCACTTTAATGCTTTTAGCTGTATTCCAAACCCTACTCTTATGATGGCAGCACTTGCTGTACAAACACAAGACATCACAATATCTAGTGCTGCTTTTTTGGCTCCATTTTATCAGCCTATACGTCTTGCAGAAGAGATAGCAACGCTTGATAATCTAAGTAATGGTCGTGTTGCAGCTGGATTTGCCAAGGGTGGATTTGCCTATGACATAGAGCACTTTGAAAAAAGCCCAGAAAACTTACGCAAAGAGTTGTATGAAAATGTTTTAAAGATAGAAGATATTTTAAAAAACAATAGTGATTTACAGCCAAAACCAATACAAAAAAGTATCCCTTTTTATATCGCTACATTTAGTACACGTGAGACCATAGAGTTTGCTGCGTCTCGTGGATATGGGCTTATGTTTTCTCAAGGTGCAACGATAGAAGAGTGTAAAAATGCACAAGAGATTTATAAAGAGTTAGCAGGATTTTATCCAGAAACTGTGCTGATGCGAGTGTTTCATTATCATGAAGATGGTTATGACATGTCATACGAGTTAGCCTCACCTGCGACTGATTATTTTATCAAATGCATGCGCGCTATGCAATCAAAACAAACACAACCCACATTTTCAAAAGAAAATTATGATGCTTTACTCTCTCAAAGATACCAATTTTTTGATGGTAAAAAGTTTTTAGATAGTGCAATACTGGGCAATAAGGAGGAGTGTATCGGACAAATAAAAGATATAGAAAAAGAGATCCATAATCTCCATCTCGTTCTCAAGGTGGCATCTACAAATGTCTCACAAACAAAATCTATGCTCAAAACTTTTAGCACAGATATAAAACCACACATCATATAAAAGGATCAACATGTTAACAAGCGCAAGAAACGAACTCGAAGGAACTATCATAGAGGTAACAAGTGGCGGTGTAATGAGCGAAGTAGTAGTAAAAGTTACAGATGAGATTTCAATTTCTTCTACTATTACAAACAACTCAAAAGATAGATTAGGACTCAAAGTGGGTGAGAATGTATCACTTCTCATCAAGTCATCTTTTGTGATTTTGAGCAAAGAGCATCTACGCGCAACTGCTAGAAATAACATCAAAGTAAAAGTAACAGAAGTGATAAAAGGTGCTGTAAATGGCGAAGTAAAACTAGCTCTTGGAGCGACAACACTCTGTTCAGTCATCAC
>JAVETY010000071.1:0-1600 GCA_034005815.1 Sulfurimonadaceae bacterium
GTGAAGTGTTTAAAAATATGTCAGATTGGCATTATTTTATAATAAAAGTGGAGATTCACTCACAGGGGTGTATATTAATAGAAACACAAAAAGAGAATATTTCAACATTACTTAATACCTATCTTGATATGTATTCTCAATTATACATAGTAACTTATCTCAAACTTTCAAAATCTATGATTTCAAAAGTAGTAAAAAGTGGAGATTCACTCACAGGGGTGTAGTTTTTGAGTATGAATTTAGGTTACCACTCCAGCTTCAGCCCAAGTAAATTAAGGGAAGCTTTGCATTGTAAACCAAGATATGAACTATCACCTTCTAATCCATGTCCTTTATCCAAAGAATTATTTGACTCTTTCATATTTTAGATTTTTTAAACCCACTGTTATATAAATTCTCCATCCTTCTACTAAGGTGTTTCTCTTAAACATTCCAGTTTCTATATAATCTTCATTGATTATCATACCTTCACCTTCAAGTAAGCCATTAATTATATTCCCTTTTAATATTGAATTTTTTCGTACTGAAAGAAAGACTTTCTGAGACTCCTGAGTCTTTCGTGCAAACCAGATATTGTCATGATAGGACTGAATAACATTATCTTGTAGGTTGGTGCGATATCCGCAGATACCTTGATACGTGTTTTTATATTTAATTTGATCTTTAGCTTTGTAAGCAGTAGAAAAGTTACAAAGTTCTTTATTAGGTATCGGATAAAATTCTGACCTTAAACCTTCTTCTATATTTCCATGATTGAAGTAGCCATTTTCACTAATGTGTGAAGACAATTTAGTTAACAAGCCATGACCATGAAGTTGATTGTACTCGTCAAAGGATCCAACAGCTACTTTTGATGTGTCATCTATCAAGATTCCATAATCAAATTTATTTTCAACTTTAAATGAACCAAAATATACAACTTTATTCGGTGCATTCTGTAAGTAGGTACCCTTAATAAATCCCTTTGTACCTTCATATCCTAAAAATATTGACTCATCCCAAATGTCAATTTGAAATTCATCTTCATTAATTTTACCTTGTTTCATATTGCCTAAGCTCACTGAATATAGCTTACCATTAACATACCATTTTAAAATTCCTTGCCCTTCGATTTTACCATTCTTGCATTTACCATCCCATTCAATACTTTCTGTTTCAGACGGACATGGATTATATACTTTGCAATTATTCTCATCGGACAACCACTGAGGTAGACAGTCAGAATATAAAGTTAGATGCAAACAAATTGTAATTATTATTTTTTTTAACATATAAGTTCTCCTATATTTTGTCTAATGGTATTTCAAGTATAAAAAAAGGAATTTTATTTCCAAATTACACCCCTGTGAGTGAATCACCACGTTTATAATATACTTTTCTACCTAAAAAGTGAAGATAACGCATGCCAACAAGATTGCGAGTAGATTTAGCAGACTTTCACTCACAGGGGTGTATGACAGCAGACTTTCACTCACAGGGGTGTATGACATGTTAAAAAGATAACATGTCATATTTTTTATAGGTTTTCTCTCTCTTCAAATTTTCGTACATTTCTGAGTGAAAGTTTATATGATATATAAATCACTAAAGGCCAGAGGCT
>JAVETY010000071.1:1610-9130 GCA_034005815.1 Sulfurimonadaceae bacterium
GGTATTCTTAAGTAGATATTGCAACCTATCTTAAACTATCAAAATCTTTGATTTCAAAAGTAGTAAAAAGTGGAGATTCACTCACAGGGGTGTATGACGCGAAAAGCGCAAATGTCTAAAGGGTATTCCCAACTCGATAATTAGTTTTTAAACAACTAAAACTCTAACATGCCAAAGAGTTGGCATGTTATTTATTCTCTCTCTTCAAACTTTCGTACATTTCTGAGTGAAAGTTTATATGATATATAAATCACTAAAGGCCAGAGGCTAAACCATCCAATTTGGTAGATATATTCCATTATCTTCTCCTAGTAGTTGTGAGCATCTGGTGCTTCTATCTCTTCTTTTGTAATCTTTACTTTATCCATCTCATACCACGCATACGCGATATAAGCAAGTACAAAAGGAACCATCAGGGATGCATATCCCATCGCCATAAGTGTGTAGTGACTTCCAGAACTATTGACAATTGTCAAAGAGCTTTGTAAATCATACGTAGAAGGGTAGTACGACGTGTTATTAAGACCAATGCTAGATAGTAACGCTGTAACAGTTAAAACGATTCCTGTGCCACCTATTTTGATTGATTTTTTATTTTTAAGTATTATGGTTTGAAATACAGAAAATACAACCAATAAAATACCAAGAATAAATGCCACTAAAAGTGCAGGCATCTCTAAAAAGTTGAGAAGATATTTATATTCCTGCAAAAAGACAACTCCATCACTACCAATAGTAAAACCATCTTTTAAAAATATCCATCCTAAAAAACTTAAAAAGAATGCTAAAAATAAAAGCATATCAATCTTGATACTTTTTATAGCTCTTTCGTGAATAGGTGCATAATCGATTGTATTGATAAAATACATCGCGCCACTTATACGCGTTAAAAAGATAAGCGCAAGTCCTAAAAGATAGTTAAATGGGTTAAATAAAGCTTCTAATCCTCGAAGTGGGCTTTGCCAGTGTGAAAAGTTATTACTATCTATGGCAAACTCACTTCCACTAAAAAACGTCGATATAGCAGTTCCTAGTAAAAATACACCCAAAGAACCATTGATATAAAGAAACATCTCATATGTTTTTTGCCCTAAAAAGTTATTTGGTTTGGTTCTGTATTCATAGCTCACCGCTTGAATGATAAAACAAAACAAAATCAAAAGCCAAACCCAGTATGCTCCACCAAAACTTGTTGCGTAAAAGAGGGGGAATGCCGCAAAAAGGGCACCTCCAAAAAGGACAAGAGTCGTAAACCCTAGCTCCCATTTACGCCCAATCGCATTAATAAGCATCGTTTTTTCAGTTTCATTTTTTGAGAGTTGAAATATTAAAGTTTGTCCACCTTGAACAAACATAATAAAAACAAAAAGTCCACCAATAAGCGAAACTACTATCCACCAATACTGCTGTAATGTAAGCAGATCTAAATCTCCAAATCCCATCATCTTAGTGCCCTCCATCCGGACCGATTTTTATCTGTTTTGTCATGATTTTAATCTCAGCTATAAGTAAAGCAGTAAATAGCGTTGCAAATAGGAAGAAACTAATCATTACATTTGTTGTAGCGATATGCGTCGCTGCAACACCAACTGGCATAAGGTCTTGGATAGCCCATGGTTGACGACCAACCTCTGCTACAACCCACCCAGCTTCTCCAGCAATATATCCAAGAGGAATACTCCAAAGAGCTGCTTTTAAAAGAAGTGGATATTTTTGTATATCACGTTTTGTAAGGAAAAATAAAATCATTGCAAAAAGCATCATAAACCATCCACCAAGCCATACCATAATATGAAACGCATAAAATGTTGTTTTTACAGGTGGTATTATCTGCTCTGGAGATTTTAGGTATCCATAACCAAAGTATGGCATGTGCGCTTCTAAGAGTACTCTTGCCTCTTCTTCTGCAAGTGTATCTTTTGCTTTTCTAGCATCTTTAAAATCTTGAAGTGCTTGGAGAGCAACTTTTCCTTTTGCTATTTTTTCCGCTGCACCCATAATGCCATGCTCAGTATTACCATATACAAAATCTTCCATTCCTGGAACAAAAGCATTGAGCTCGTGGTAGCCAAGTATGGAAAGGATATAAGGAATTTCTAATTTTACAAGAAAAGGATCCTCATCATTACTTACTGTTTTTGCAGGATTAATAATCCCAAGCGCTACAAGTCCAGCTCCCGCTTCACCTTTATATAATCCTTCCATTGCTGCAAGTTTTACTGGTTGTTTATGTGCCATCTGGTGTGCTGCTTCATCTCCACTAAGAACTAAAAATAAAGAGGTGATAAGTCCAAAAGTAGCACCTATAAGCATCGATTTTTTTGCAAATACAACGTCACGATTTTTAAGTAAATACCATGCACTCACACCTATAACAAAAAGAGATGCCATTACAAAACCGCTTCCTATCGTATGTAAAAATTTACTCATTGCAATAGGAGAAAAAAGGATATCCCAAAAGTTCATCATCTCATTTCTAACAGTTTCTGGATTAAAAGTCATTCCAACAGGATATTGCATCCATCCATTCGCTATTAAAATCCAAAGAGCTGAAAGGTTTGAGCCAATCGCTACAAGCCATGTAGAAGTAAGGTGAAAACCTTTACTTACTTTATCCCATCCAAAAAACATTACAGCAAAGAAAGTTGATTCCATAAAGAAAGCTAAAATCCCTTCAACTGCAAGTGGTGCTCCAAAAATATCGCCAACAAACCAACTATAGTTTGCCCAGTTGGTTCCAAACTCAAACTCCATAATGATTCCAGTAGCTACTCCAATAGCAAAGTTAATTGCAAAAAGTGTCATCCAAAATCTTGTAGTCTTCTTCCAAAACTCACTCTTAGTTTTTACATAAAGCGTTTCCATAATTGCCACAATAAATCCAAGTCCCAGTGTCAGTGGTACAAAAATCCAGTGGTACATAGCCGTGAGTGCGAACTGCGCACGGCTCCAGTCAACGAGGGATTCTTCCATCCTTTACTCCTCTTTTAATTTTAAGTTTTCATAGACGAAATTTACTTTTTCATCATATGTTTTGTATTCTGTTTTAAAGTTTTTATCATGGATAAAGTATTTTAAAAAAACTAAGATAATTACTAGTTTTACCAAAATAATCTTCCATAATGTTTTACCGACGGTCATATTTTTAAAACCGTCGTAATAAAATAGGAATACCGATTTGATACCCATCATAGCCTCACTTATTTATTTTGGCTTTTCAGTTCGTTGGCTCTATATTTTGCAACAACTTCATCCGCTGTTTCTCCATCATACTTAGAAAGTTTAAGCATTTTGATGTTCATTTGCTCTAAAGCTTCTTTCATTTGACCACCTACAGCTTGTACTAAAATCACACTACAACCTTCAAGTTTTGCTACATCTTTTCTATGATGATTGCCACCTTCTGCATCATGGTGATGATCCTCTTCATCATGATCATGGTCATGATCTCCATGACCATGTTCATTTTCAACATACTTCGTAGGAATATTCTCCTCATATATTGCATAAAATGGTGCACGACCTGTGCGTTTAACGATAGTTGATTTATCACTATCAACAGGAACTATAATCTTCATTTTGTCTCCTTACTATTTTAATATTCTAGATAGTAACGAACATATGTTCAATTGTCAATTAAAAAACTCTATTTGACAAATTTTTATATTAAGATAAAATTTTCAAGAATTAACTGCCATAATGAGATAAATTAACAAAAGATTAAGAAAATGACAAGAAAAAGAGTAAAGAGGGAGTTTTCCTTTAAACCAAAATATAAATACTTTCTTCCAAAAGAGGGAAGTGCTGAATCTTTGAAGCTACTTCATGAAGAGATTGAAGCAATCTACCTTATGGACCATCAAGATTTATATCAAGAGGAAGCTGCAGAACGTATGGGAATATCACGACCTACATTTTCTCGTATTATCAAAAATGCAAGGATGAAAGTAGCTACAGCCCTTATAAATGGCAAAGGGCTTATTATAGAGGATGAAAAAGAGGAATTTAAAGTTGCATTTGTATGTGATAATAAAGAAAATTTTGGTGTACTTTCTTTAGAAGCACTTTTTTTGGTGATTGTAGAATTACATAATGATATTATTAAAAATATTAAAGTTTTAGAAAATCCAGTACATAGTACCAAAGAACGCCCAGGAGCTGTTTTACCACCTCTACTTTATGATGAAAATGTAAACTATTTTTTAACTGATAAAGCGGGAGAAGGACTTAAAAACTCCCTTCTTACTAAGGGGATTTTTATTATTAAAAAAGAGAGTATAAAAAAAGAGGAATTGGAAAAGCTCTCTTCTAACCTTTAGGAAGATTACAAGCGAGATCCCCTTTGCATGTAACTTGTTCTGCAATAGAGAAGAGATAAGAATTTATAAAGTTATATGTATTGTGGTTTTCATGCTGTAACTCTTCATAATGGGAATAGTGAAGATGTTTGTTTAAAAAATCTTTTTCTAACGATTTTAAAAAACTATGTGTTCCTATGCTATCGGTAAATGGTAAGAAAATAAAGTTGAAATAACCACAAGGAAGCTTGATACAACTTTCTATATCACTAAGACGTTTATGGGTTATGAGCTCATCTTTAATATCTACTTTTGTGTAGATAAGTGCAAGTGTGATAGGAACATGGTATCTGCGTATATGGTAGAGAAAATGATCAACTATAAGCTCTAATTCTTCGATAATAAATTTTGTACATTCTGATTGTGATTTGCCACTATTTAGATAGTTATTTTCCATAATATTCCTTTGGATGACATGTTATAAAATATTGTACACAAAAAAGAGAGATTTTATCCTCTTTTCGCATAAAACTCAGCTTTGAACTCTTGGTATTTATCTGCCAAAATTGCTGCTCTTGCTTGTTTCATAAGATTGAGATAATAGTGTAAATTGTGAATCGTTGCTAAACGAAAGTAAGTAATCTCACGTGCTCGAAAGAGATGGTTGATATAGGAGCGAGAATATGTTTGACATGTCAAACATGTACACTCTGGATCTATCGCCTTTTCATCCTCTTTATAGATTGCACCTTTGATATTGAGCTTGCCAAATGATGTAAAAAGTGTGCCATTACGCGCATTTCTTGTTGGCATTACGCAGTCAAACATATCTATACCTCGCTCTATATTTTCTATCAAATCTTCAGGTGTTCCCACACCCATTAGATAGCGTGGTTTATCACGAGGCATGTACTGCACTGTATGCTCGACTGTGTTGTACATATCTTGGTTGGCTTCACCTACACTAAGCCCACCAATAGCAAATCCATCATAAGGAAGCGCGCATAACTCTGTTGCACTTTGTGTACGAAATGCTTTGTCAGTTCCCCCTTGAATAATCGCAAATATATTTTGCTCTTTTGCGATTCCCTCTGCTTGTTTCGCTCTAAAATACTCGATAGACTCTTTGGCCCACGCAGTTGTACGCTCGATACTTAATGCTAAACGTTCTTGTGTAGCGGGGAGGGCGACTAAATCATCCAAAATCATCATAATATCGCTACCAAGATTTATCTGAATATCGATAACTTTTTTAGGGGTAAAGAGATGTTTACTTCCATCTATATGACTTCTAAACTCTATCCCTTCAGCGGATGGTTTTGACATGTCACTAAGACTAAAAGCTTGAAAACCACCACTATCTGTTAAAAAGCTTTTTGGATATTTTGTAAATCCATGGAGTTTTCCCATCTTTGCCACAGTTACATCTCCAGGACGAAGGTACATGTGATATGTATTTGCGAGTATCACTTCAGCTCCAAGAAGTTCTAGAACATCATGAGCATCAAGGCTTTTAACACTTCCTACAGTTCCAACAGGCATAAAAACAGGGGTGAGTATAGTTGAGTGTGCCGTTTTTATAGTACAAGCGCGAGCATTTTTGCTTTGTGCATCGAGGGTAAATTCCATAATATATTTCCTAAAAATTCTTAATTTGTGCGCAATTATAGCATTTTTAAAAGGGGAAGAAGTTTGAGAACATAGTGATATATAATATTAGATTTATCTAAAAATATAGCTCATATAAACTTTTTACCCATAATAAAAATTATTATTATTTTATTAATATTGGGTTAATTTGGCGTTGTTACTATTTTGTAATTTAAAAAAAGAACTCTTTTATGGGGGTTCTTTATGATTTATACCAATTTTAAGTATGGCATGTTATAAAAATAAAGTACTATAAAAGTGATAAATTATGTGTAATCTCGAAAAACAAAGGGAAGAGTATAGCCCCTATGTATGCTATAATTACGCCCTTTTTGCCCTTAATGAGGCTCATATTAAATATATAAAAATAAGTAGGATAGTATGAAAAAAATGAAAAAATGGCTTCTTTTTGGTGCTTTTGTTGCACTTTTTGTGGGTGGAACTTGGGGATACCTCAAATTTATTGATACAAATGAGAATTCTAGAGATTTTGAAACTATCAAAGTTGTGCGCGGAGATATTGAAAATATAGTTACCGCTACGGGTAAACTTGCTCCACGGGATTATGTTGATGTGGGTGCACAGGTTTCTGGACAACTAAAAAAACTTCATGTTGAGATTGGCGATAAGGTGGTACGGGGGCAACTTCTAGCTGAGATTGATGTAACGCTTTTTATGGCAAAAGTAGATCAACAACGTGCACAACTCAAATACCAACAATCTTCTTTAAAAGAGAAGGAGGCACGTCTAGAGCTTGCTAAAATTGTTTATGAGAGAGAAGAGAATCTTTATAAAAATAATGCAACAAGTTTAGAAAAATTTCAAAATGCATCGCTAGAGCTCCAATCTGCACAAGCTCAACGTAAAATGATTCAAGCACAGATAGAGCAGATAGAGTCCTCTTTGCGCGCGGAAGAAGCTAACCTTGAATTTACAAGAATCTACGCTCCTATGGATGGTACAGTCGTGAATTTAAGTGCAAAACAAGGGCAAACGCTCAATGCTAACCAACAAGCGCCAACGATTTTGCAAATCGCAGATTTGACTATTATGACACTCAAAGCAGAGGTTTCTGAATCAGATGTGATGCGCTTACGCCCTGGCATGGAAGTGTACTTTAAAACATTAGGACGGGAGAAAAAATGGCACTCGAAGTTAGATAAGGTTGAACCAACTCCTACACTTACAAACAATGTAGTTTTATATAATGCTCTCTTTGATATAGAAAATGCAGAAAAAGAACTTATGACTTCGATGACAGCGCAGGTATTTTTTATAGCAGAGAGTTCTCGTGATACTCTTTTAGTACCACTCTCTACAGTGAAAATTTCAAAAGATAAATCTAAAAAACATGGCATGGTTCAAATTTTAGATGCACAAAACCATCTAAAAGAGGTAGAGGTAGAACTTGGAATTTCCAATCGTATTATGGTGGAAATCCTTAGTGGTCTTGGTGAAAATCAAGATGTGATAATCCCAAAACCATCTTCTAAAAATGATGAAAAAGAGAAGAAAAACGCAAGCCGTCCTAGGATGATGTAGTGTCGATGCAAACATATAACCCTTTGCAAG
>JAVETY010000072.1:0-9125 GCA_034005815.1 Sulfurimonadaceae bacterium
GTTTGCGCAAGATATACATCTTCAGGACGATTGAGAATTCTTTGAAACTCTTGATCGAGTTCTTTCCAAAACTCTACTTCATCAGTGCTCTCTATTTTAATTCCAGATTCAGAACTTGTTGTTTTTCCAGCGGTTGCAGACCCACCACTACTACTACTAGTACCTTTTATTTTAGCATCTGTGTTGGATGTAAGGGTTACATCGGTGCTGCCTGTTCCTTTTCTTTGTGAAAGGATATAGTCAATTCCGAAAACTTGCGTAGTAAGATAAGAGATTTTTAATATCTTGTTATCTAAAGTATAAGAGAGATTATTAGCACCTAAAACAATATCAAGTACCTCATTAATAGTTAGATTATTAAGGTGTGTTTTATTGAGTTTCGTGTTTAAAAACTGCTCTGCATTTGGATCTGTGACTATAACACTAAACTCACAATCATCACTAAGTTGATCAATAAAATCAATGATTTTTGTATCTTTGGTAGAGCTAATACTAAATAACTCATAGCTACAATCAGCGTAACTTGCACTCGAGAGTAACATAGTTAAAAGTGCGCTATAAAATGAAAGTTTAATTGATTTCATGGTTTTTCCCTACTTATTTTTGAATTTGAGATTAAGATTTCTACTATTTGTAGATAGTATCAAATCTTTGTTATTTTTAGATAACACTATAGAAGTTCTAAAGATACTTTTTATAGTATAACCTTGGACTACATCATCTGTTTTGTACCATTGGCCATTGATGAGTACTGATTTGTTGATAATAGCATCAATAGCGAGCTCTCTGTATGACGTTTGCCCTTTTTTTGAGTAACATCTGTTTGGCTATTTGTAATCCCGACTGGGATAATGCGATCCGCTAAAAAAGCAGGTGTAGCAGTTTTTTCACCCTCTTTTTTTATCTTGTTTTTATCTAAATGAATAAAAGGATTTTTTACTACATTGATGGCACTCTCTTTGAGACCATTTCGTGCAGGCTTGATAGCATTAACCTGTTCATCAACCCATGAGAGTTCATTATTTTGTATTTGCTCTATAGAAGCTTCATTTGCATAAAGCAAAGCAGATGATAAGAGTAAAATTGTGATTTTGATATATGCTTTCATTAGTAAGTAATCCCCCATACTGAGATATGTAAATTACTATCTAATTTATTGCTTGCATTTATATTAATAGTATGTACATCTACAACAAGTTCACTTTGTTCAAGAGAATTGATAAATTTTAAAGTATTAGCAAAGCTAGCTTGGCTAGAAATAGAAATATCAAGTATATGACCAAATGCACCTTTATTATCTGCATATTTATTTGTAAGGTTTAAAAGATTGATGTTATAACGTTTTGCATTTGTTGAGATAGAGTGTAGATATTCTCCCCATGCTCTTTCGTCGTAAATAAGAGATGAAATTGTTCCTATCTTATCTTTAATATAGATATTTTGATTTTGTAGTTCTTGGTAGCTTTTCTCAATCATTAAGATATCAGTACGAAGATTAGCTATCTTTGATTCTGGATTCATTTGTAAGTAATAGCTATCGCTCGCAATTTTTGATTCTACCGATGCCACTTCAGATGTTATTTTATCAAAATCAACCTCCGAAGAATCCCAAAATAAGAGGTACGAAAATGCAACAAAACCTGCAAATATCATGATATACATCATTTTGATATCTTTTTGTTCTTTTGCTTTGAAATATGTGTCTATTTGATGTAAATAGTTTTCTATATTGATCTTCATAGTAGCTCCACTTTCAACTCACCAAAATATTTTTTTGATTCGTCTTGATATAAAATCTCTTCAATAGAAAACATAAACTCTTTTTCATATGTTTTTGTAAAATATTCAACAAGCTGTGTAATCTCTTTATCTTTAGAGGAAACTAAACCTAAGCTAAACACTTTGTGCGTAGTGTCTTCATCATAATTTAGTTTTTCAAGTTGTACATTAAATTTATTTAAACCCTGTGTGAGTGTATGTATTAGTTTTGCCTTCATTGGGTAGTTGACTTTTACTTCGTGAATCTTGATAAGTGTTGCTTTTTTTCTATAATACTCAGCATCCTCAGTTTTTAAAAGAGCTAGAAATTTTGCTTTTTCTGCTTCTGTATTGTTAATAGTGGCTTCTCTAGTTGTACGAATATTATGAATTTCATTGTACTCTTGTGTTAGCATATCAAATCGTAATTGTTGCCCATATCCTAATGACCAATATGTTATAGGATATAAAAATGCCAAGAATATCGAAGCAGCTGTCACTAAAATAAGCTTTCCGCTCTCTCTTTTGATAAATTTTGGTGGTCTATGATAGATGGTAAAATTACAAAGATACTTTTCATTTTCATCTATAGTGGTGTAGAGGTGCATGAGAGCATGAAGTTGATCGACGTGTGTTAACTCACTTGTATAGCCACATTTAAAATCAAAATCTTCAGATTTTATTTTTAGTTCAACTTCGGCCATCTCATCAAGAAGTGTTGCTAATTCAAGTTGTGAACCGATGTAAACGGTTTCGATTTTTTCTATCTCAAAAGCTCTTTTAACATATGTTAAAATATCGTTTATATTTGAGAAAATTTCTTTATAGAGTTTAATAAGAGATGGTTTATATTCACTAAGTGTATCTTTAAGAGACTCAAGTGTAAGAAAATCTATAAAATCAATATAATCTATACGTTCACCATGAATTTCACAAAAACGTTCATGCATTTGTTTAATAGAATATTTTATTGATTTTGTAAAGACGAATTCATGTTCATCGTAAACAGTTACAGATGCATCATTTTCTTGGAAATATACAAAACAATGCACTCCCATTGATTCTATTATAGATTTTGAGTAAAGAGATTTTATAAGAAGTGGTGTAGGGATAATTATATCGATATATTTAATTTTCTTTACTACATCATTGTAAGTCTCTTCAAGAGAGGATGGATCAACTATAAAAACATTAAATGTTCTATTGCTCTCATCAAGAGTTTTTACAGATTCAATAAATTGGATTTGATATGTTACAGCTTGATCTAGGCCTAGCTCATCATATATCTTGTTATTTATAGCATCAAATAAGTCTTCTTCAGGGATGTTTTTCGATATTGAAATCTGACTATTAATAAAACCCTGAGAGTTCAAATATGATATTGCAAACTGTTCTTTTCTATACTCAGCAGATTTGACTTCACTTAAAAAGCTAGATCTACCACTCAAATACGTATTCTTATAAGGGTTTATAGATACGACACTTGAAAAGGAGTGATTTGTTTCGTTATTCATTATATGTCATCCTATTTAAAATGAACCATTAACATGGAACAGAATTCATCTTGTTTATAAAACTCAACTCTATAGGTCTTGCTATTATTATCTATAGAAAAAGATTTATCTAGTTGGTTTAGAGCAATCACTATACCACTTTCATCTATATTACTTCTATATCCAATAATATTAACACGAATATCATCAGTTTTCAACACCTTGAAATCGTCATTTACATAAATATCTGAAGTAAAATCTTTAAAACTTGTTTTACCATCAATCTCTATTGCAAACTCTTTAGGGCAATTGGTTGCCAACTTAAAATACTGAGGGTGTAACTCTGTTATTTTTTGATTACCAATATAAACGAAATATTTTCCAAAAATCTTTTGTATGCTTCCCAATGGATGGGAAAATTCAAAGTCATTCGATGAGGATTTTATCGGAACAAAGCTTAAAGATTTTTTTATATTGTTCAAATTTAGCGATATATTGTTATTTATTGCTAAATCCCCGTACTCTTTTAAGATTTCACCTAGTGCATTGGCATTTAAATCGAAGCTACGGCTAAAAGAGATATCCATGATTTTCATAAACTCTTCTATCGCTAAGAGTTGATAAAAAACTTTTTGTGAGAGTAGTGGGAGATTTTTACTGCTCTCAATTGCAAATGCTGGCTTGTTATTTGTTACTGCAAAATAGGTAAGTGAAAGCTGCATTGTTTCATCTTCGTATTTTGTATTGGTATTTTTAACGTCAAAAGTATGATGCTGTTTTAATAGTTTTTGATTTAGATTCTCTTTTACAGTACTCGCTATCTCGTTTAGGTTACCAAAGGGTTGGTTTTGATCGAGTTTAACTTGATCAATCACACATGTTTGACCCCATGCGTTTGGATTAAAAATATTTCCTTGATGTTGTTTTCTATAAAAGCCATTTCCATCATGTAAGTTTAAAACGAGCGAGACTTCTTCTGCAAGTATGATTTTTTTTATCTCTTCAACAACCTCTTTATCTTTATCATTGGGATCTATGGTTGCAAATTTTCTATTCATATCGCCATAAATGCCACGTTCATCACGTTGTAGACTAACTTGATTGAGGTTAGGTACTATCCAGAGATTTTTTGAGTGTATAGTATAATGTGTTGCTAAAACAGAGGCTGCAAAGTATCCTCCGGGCTCATTACCATGGATACCACCAATAACTAACAATGTTGTGTTGGAATCATCATTATTTTTTTTGATAAGTTGTACATTTGCATTGAGTGACAAGAAACAAAAGAGAGAAATAAAAAAAAGCTTCATCTATTTCTCTACAAAAATTTTCATTTTATTGTTTGTATCGAGACGTACCATAAGGCTTTTTTCACCAGTAAACTTAAAGCTCACAGATGCATATATCTCTTTAAATGTAATTTGATACGTTTTAACCTCATTTGGGTACGGTATTACATTGATATCTTTAAAAATAATTGTTTTCTTTTCATCTTTAGCAAAGATTCTTTCTTTATATTTTTTAAATTGTGGATATTCCATCCCATCAAAACGTTTAAAATCTTCACTATAGAACCCTAAATACCCTTCTAAATCATTATAAATCCAAGTATAGCGCCACTCATAAAGTTGTGCAAGAAGTGAAGCTATCTCGTCGCTCGAAATCCCTTGTAGAACATCAGATTCATTGATAATAAGTAAAGTATCCTCTATATTGATACGTTTTTCTAGACATTTAATATTAGAATTATTAATTGCTATACAGCCTCTTGTAAATTCATCACGCTCTTGTTCTGTGGGTAAACCGTGGATCCAAATACCTGAACCATTTTTATTTCTATATCTATCATAAAGATTTGGATAAGAGGTAACAAAGGCAAGTGGTCCATAAAAAGAATCTAGTTTATCGAGTTTTTGTGTTAAATCATAGATGCCAATAGGGGTTCTTAAATCTCCCTCTTTTGATTTATCACCTTTAGCTTTTCCCGTAAATGCATCATAATGCTTTTTAAAGGTAAAGGTTCCATTCTCATCTTTCGTATATAAAGAGAGTTTTGAGAAATCTTTCTCACATGCGAGTAAAGAGGAATATTTTTCTATATAACCAAAGGTAAGATCTGTTGTTTTTAAAAAATCTCCCCAATATGTACGCTTTGTCAGTTCAAAATCAAGTTGTTTTTGAATATCCTTAATCCCATCATTTCTATATGCTGTAAGAAGATCACTGGCAAAAATATTAAAACTAATGAACAACAATAAAAGAATTTTCATGATTTATATCCTATCTCTTCTAAATAATTTTTATCTTTACTCCAACCTTTTTTAACACTTACCTGTAAATCTAAAAATGCTTGTTTTTGGCTCAGTCTTTCGATTTTCTCTCTTGCAGATTTTCCTATTCTTCGAATTGACTCACCACCTTTACCGATAATAATCCCTTTTTGAGATTCTTTTTCGATGATAATAGTTGCACGGATTTTATCAACACGACCCTGTTCCTCAATTTTTTCTATAAGCACATCTGATTCATAAGGTATCTCATCACTAATATTTTCAAAAATTGCTTCACGTATAAAGCCTGCATAAATATCACGAACGAGCTCACTTGTCAAATCCTCTGGATCAAAAAGATATGGACTATCAGGAAGATTTTTAGCAATCATGTCTAAAAGATCAGCATGTCCCACTTTACGAGGAATCGCTACTGGAATGAGTGCTAAGAAATGTTCTGAAAATGGGGAATACTGATTGATTGTTTTAAAAAGTCTCTCTTGTGAAACTTGGTCTATTTTTGTAAGAGCGATGATATGTTTTGTCTTTTTCTCATTGAGCTTTAAAAACTTTTCATAATGTTCTACACTATCTGTAACAGGCGCAAGATAAATTATAAGGTCACAATCGCCCATCGCTTTGAGTGCTTCTTCGAGCATAAATTGATTGAGAAGTTTCTCTTTTTCATGTAGTCCTGGAGTATCTATAAAGATAATCTGCGTTTCTTTGTGCATCACAATTGCATTTGATCTCTTACGAGTTGCATTTGCTTTTTGTGAAACCATTGCGATTTTTTCTCCAAGTAAAGAGTTCATGAGTGTACTTTTACCTGCATTTGGGCGACCTATGAGTGATACAAAACCAGCTTTACTCATTTATTAAATCCTTTATAGCCATTTCTTGGCATGTCATTGTTATAAAATGTATCTTGAGAGATCATGGTTGGATACAACAATGTCTAATTTTTCATGCACAAGTGCACTTGTTATACGGTACTCTTGACCTTTATAGCTATCTGCATCAAAGCTAATATCTTCAAGAACTTTTTCTAATACTGTGTGTAATCTTCTTGCACCAATATCCTCTGTCATCTCATTTGCTTTATGTGCTAGCTGTGCCATAGCACGAATTGCATCATCTTCAAATACTAGAGTAAGCTCCTCCACAGATAAAAGAGCTTCATATTGCTTGAGTAAAGAGTTTTTTGGTTGTGTAAGTATTTGGTAGAGTGATTCTTCTGTAAGGGGTTCAAGCTCCACACGGAGTGGAAATCTTCCTTGAAGTTCTGGGATAAGATCACTCGGTTTGCTTACATGAAATGCGCCTGCTGCTATAAAGAGGATGTGGTCTGTATTAATAACGCCATACTTTGTGGTAACACTACTTCCCTCTACGATGGGGAGTAAGTCACGTTGTACACCCTCTTTACTAGGATCATTTCTTCCTTGAGATTTTTCACTTACTGCAATTTTATCTATCTCATCTAAAAAGATAATCCCACCATTTTCAGCACGACGGAGAGCTTCTGCATTAATCGATGAGAGGTCAAAGAGTTTAGAGGCAGCTTCTTGGCGTAAAGCTATCTTTGCATCCCTTACAGTAAGCTCTTTTTTACTGTTTTCTTTGTTCATAGTGCTAAAGATTTTTGAAAAAGACTCTTGTACTTTTGCCATCTCTGGAGGAAGATTTGTGTCATTGAATTCTACTTGCATGGGAGTGATATCAAGCTCAATGGTTTTATCATCCATTTCCCCGTTTACAACACGTTTTTCCATTGCTTCTAAAAGTCTTTGGTAATCATCTTTTTTACTTTCACTTGCACTCTCTGGGAGTGGAGGAAGAAGCTTTTCTACGATTTTATTAATAACATAATTTTCGATTTTTTCTTTATTCTCTTCCTCTTTCTCAGCTTTGACAAGTGCGATTGCATTGACTACGAGGTCGCGAATCATAGATTCAACATCACGCCCAACAAAACCCACTTCCGTATATTTACTTGCTTCTACTTTGATAAATGGCACTTTCATCATCTTTGCTAAACGACGAGAAATCTCTGTTTTTCCAACACCAGTAGAACCAATCATCAGGATATTTTTTGGCATGATTTCATGCTGCATATCTCCTGTGAGTTGCATTCTTCTATAGCGTGTACGAAGAGCAAGCGCTATCGTTTTTTTAGCATTATTTTGGGAGATGACATATTTATCTAAATAATCTACAATCTCTTTTGGCGTCATATTCACGGCTTGTCATCCTCTAATATAAGTGTTTTGATATTGTGATTCGTATAGATACATAAATCAGCTGCAATGCTTAGAGATTCTCTTACAAGTGCTTCTTCATCAAGAGTGCTGTGTTTTTTTAAAGCACGTGCTGCAGAGATTGCAAAGTTTCCACCACTTCCAATAGAAGCAATCTCTCCATCTTCAGGCTCAACTACGTCGCCATTACCAGTTAAGATAAAGATATGCTCATTATTTAAAACAATCATCATAGCTTCAAGACGGCGCAACACTCTATCTTTACGCCATGCCTTAGAAAACTCAATAACAGATTTTAAAATATCACCTTTTTTTGCCTCTAAAAAACCTTCAAACATCTCAAAAAGATTAAAAGCATCCGCAGTACTTCCTGCAAAGCCTGCTAAGATTTTACCATTATAGAGGGTACGAATCTTTGTAGCGTTTGCTTTTAAAACAGAGTTACCAAAAGTTACTTGACCATCGCCACCTATAACGGCTTTATTTTTCCCTTTATAGGCGAGTATCGTAGTTGCATCAAACATTATTCGCCTACAACATCCACGTGAAGTGTTGCATGTAAACCATGCCCTAATTTAAAGTCAATATCATGCTCACCTACTGTTTTAATAGCAAGTTTTTCAGTGATATGTTTTTTATCAATCTCGATATTGTGTTGCGCTTCGAGTGCTTGAGCTATCTCTTCTTTTGTGATTGAACCAAAAAGATGTCCACTATCTCCCACTTTTTTAGTGATAATAATTTCACATTTATCTAAACGTTTTGCTAACTCTTTTAGCTCTGCTATCTCTTTTGCAAGATTTTCTGCTGCTATTCTTTCATCTTCTGCATGTTGTGCTAAAACCTCTGGAGTTGCTGGTTTTGCAAAACCTTTTGCTACGAGGAAGTTTTGGCCATAACCAGCTTTTACCTCTTTGATTTCACCTGCTTTACCTAATGTTTTTACATCTTGAATTAATAATACTTTCATTTTACCTCTTTTTTTCACCCGAATAGGAAAGGATCCCATGGGTTAAGTTTGAAATTTTTGTATATCCCATATCGGTAAGTATTCTTGCGCAGTGTGCACTTCTACTTCCAACATGGCAATAAAGAATGATATTTTCATTTTTATCGAGTTTTGCATCATCAAGAGTTTGGAAAAAACTACTTGTTGGAACAAGTTTATCCGCACCCACAATATGCCCCATTTGCCACTCCATATGCTCACGAACATCCACAAGCTTAAAGTGAACCATATTTAGAGTACGTGCTTCGAGTAGTGCTATAAGTTCATCAGAACTAAGCTCTTTTTCTTCTACAAGTTTTTGGCACTCTTCTTTTGTAAGTCCTCTTGAATGAGT
>JAVETY010000073.1:0-9110 GCA_034005815.1 Sulfurimonadaceae bacterium
TGGAAGATTTTGAAGTTGTTTGGAAAAAGCAAGATGGAGAATCTTTTGTAGAGGGTGAAATCCTCGCAACACTCAAAGGGGATTCCCATACACTTTTACGTAATGAACGCACTTTTTTAAATATTTTATTACATGCCAGCTCCATAGCAACCAATACAAAAAAGTTTTTAGATCTTATCAAGGAATACAATGTACGCCTTTTAGATACAAGAAAAACACGTCCAAATCTAAGAATATTTGAGAAATATGCAACGCGTTGTGCTGGTGCGGTAAATCACCGTATGGGACTTGATGATGCGCTTATGATAAAAGATACGCACTTAAAAACTATCAAAGATTTAAAATTATATATACAAAAAGCAAGAAAACTTATCCCTTTTACAACGATGATAGAGGTAGAAGCAGAAACGATAGAGATGGCACAATACGCAATGAGCACAGCATGTGATATCGTAATGTGTGACAATATGACTCCAGAACAGATCTCACAAGTGGTACAATACCGCAATGCAAACTTCCCACATATCCTTTTAGAAGCAAGTGGTAATATCACGCTCGATACTATAGTCGCAGTTGCAAAAACTGGCGTAGATGCGATTAGTAGTGGTTCTATCGTGCATCAGGCAAATTGGATAGATCTTTCTATGAAAATGGATTAATTTTAAATTTTTTTATAGATTGCGTTGTAATGTATGGCATGTAGAGATGAATAGAGGAATTATTTTTGGCAGATGATGAAGAAAAGACCGAAGAACCCACCTCCAAAAAGATAGAAGATGCCAGACAAAAGGGCAACGTCCCTAAATCGCAAGATACATCAGGGGTTGTCACTCTTTTTGTTGCAATTTTGGCATTTTTAATACTTTTTCCATTTATGACAAAGCATGTGATGATCCTATCACAGTATTATTTTTCCCTTATAGGTACACCTCTCGATACACTCTTTATGCTTGATATTACAATAGTAACTGTGAGAGAGATGTTTTTGATAATTTTACCTGTTGCCATATCTGTGGCTATTGCTGGTGTTCTTGCAGCTTTAGCACAGTTTGGTTTTTTATTTACTACAGAATCTCTTACACCTGATTTAAAAAAAATAGATCCCATAAAAGGGCTCAAAAATCTTATTTCGATGAAAAAGCTTATTGAAGGGATGAAAGTAACATTTAAATCTTTTACAGCATTAGGTGTTGGTTTTATATTTTTCTTTATTTTTACTCTTGAACTTCCTACTGTTGCACTCTTTGGACTTGCAGATCAGCTTGCATGGCTACGGGATAAAGCTATTATCATCGCATTTGTAATGCTCTTTGTAATTTTTATATTTGCTATGATAGATCTAATTATTGTGCGAAAACAATACTTTGACGGGTTAAAAATGAGTAAGCAAGAGATAAAAGATGAGATGAAAAATATGGAAGGGGATCCATTAGTAAAATCCAAAATCCGTCAGATTCAGATGCAAGCATCGAGAAAAAGGATGATGGCAGCAGTTCCTACAGCAGATGTGGTTATCACCAACCCAACACACTACGCCGTTGCATTAAAGTATGATAATGAAAAATCAAACGCACCGATAGTGGTAGCAAAAGGGATGAACCATATCGCTATACAAATCAAAAAGATAGCACGTGAAAACAATGTACATATAGTACAAAATCCACCACTTGCTAGAAGTTTATATGCAGAAGTAGAAATAGACCGTGCTATCCCAGAAGCTCTTTTTGGAGCAGTTGCTGAGGTTTTGGCATATGTGTATAAAATGAATAAAAAATAACCCGCGAAAAGCTTTTTTCTTTTCATCTTACTGGAGTGAGAGTTTTGTTCTCTCTTTGAGGTTAGAGTAGCTTAAAAAGTTTTTATCTTTGGGTGCTAAAAGATAGTCTTCTCTTACAAATCTATACTTGGCATCTGCATAATTTTGGCTCTTATCTTTATTTAATCCAATGCGACTAGAACGATAGATTGTAAAGTTTTTGTCGTGAGATACAACGAGAGAGATCTCTTTTTGATATGTGTAAAAATACTCTTGAAGTTGTTTATGCTCCTTTATATCATTACTTATTAGTGATGCAAGATATTTCTTCACATTTGCACTCCCCGCTATATAAGAGCCATTGTGTTTTATTCCACGCATCAAAATACTGCCTTTGTAACTACCGTTACCAAAGGTGATGCCAGCTCCTCCTCTTTGCCATGCTTTTTTATGTACATAGATAAAGTTATACGTATCTTTGAGTAAATTATCTTGATGTACAAAGGGGTCATTATGTGTTTTAGAATCAAAAAAATAAAACTCTATCTCAGTGAGTTCTATCTTGATGTTTCGTATTTTTAGAATCTTTTCATTGAAGATACTTTTTGCAGCATTGTAAAAAATCTCTTCCATTGTAGGTATAGATTTGTCACTCTTATCGATCATATCATGGAGTTTACTAAACCATTGTTTCATAAAGATTTACCCCCTTATTGAATAAAGATAATGATAGCTAGAAGATTCTAAATGTAGCTAACTTATTGTTGCATCAAATGAGCTGTTGAAAGATTTGTTTACTTTAATAGGGATATTCCATAAGAAATAAAAGGTATAATCGCAAAAAGTTTTAAAGAAAAAATATGATTTTCACACGAGATATAGAGCAAGCTAGCCATATTGTTTTAATTGCCACAAGCAAGGCCGATTCACTTTGTAGTGCGAGTGCATTTTATACCTATCTCATGCGTTTGCATAAAAAAGTGACACTTTATGTGAATGAAAAAGAACTCCCGCAAAATCTTTTGTTTATTCCATGGTTTGATAAAATAAAAGGAAGTTTTCCAACATCTGCTGACTTTGTTGTGTGCTTTGGTATAACAAATCAGCCTCTAGAAATCATGGCATGTGATAAAATTTTAAATATTGACAATAGTCCAAAAAATAACAATTATGGAACATTTAACCTTGTTGATTTAGACTCTATTAGTATATCTCAAGTAGTATTTGATTTTTTAAGTGCCGAGGGGATTGTGTTAAACCCAAAAATGGCAACGGCTCTTTATGGTGGGCTCATAGATGGATCACGAAATTTTACACAGGTCAGTGGTACATCATTTGCTTTTGCATCTACACTGATACAAAATGGTGCGGAACATCAAAAATGTGTTGCTTCCATTGCACATTTTCGTACACTGAGCATGCTTCGTTTAAAAGCAATTATGCTCTCTAAAATGCAACTCAAAGGTGATGGCACTTTTGCGTGTTTTGTAATGGATAATAATGATTTTAAGGCAAGTGGTGCAAAAGAGGCACATGCCATGAATACGTTAGAAGAGGTACTTTATCTTCCAACTGTATTGCATGTGTTGATGGTGCTACTACAAGATGATGAAAAAATGAGAGTGACACTTTTGGCGCAAGATTTTGCAGAAGCTACAGAGTGGATAACTGAATATAAAGAACTTGATGCACTTGTGCAAGAGATTAGATTAGGTATAAAGGATAGTAATTGAGAAATAAGAGAAAAAAATCCTCTTTAGGTATGTTGGTTGTTTTTGGTTTTCTTATAGCGGGTGTATTGTTTGTTTATAACTCCTCTATGTTTGAGAGAGAAGCACCTCGTGTGAGCCTTCATACAAATGGATTTTGGAATCTAAAAGAGCCGTTAAAACTTGATGTAAGTGATTCGAGTGGTCTTCGATATGTCAAGGTAACACTCAAATCAAACAATCAAGAAGAGATTCTTTACCATGAAAAATATATAGAAGTAAAAAAATCGGAACAATTAGAGATAAAACCACCTAGAAGCGCCTATGCAATCAAAGATAATGAACTTAAAATCATTGTGGAAGCAAGCGATAAAAGCAACTGGAACTTCTTAGAGGGAAATGATTTTTATGAAGAATATAATATTAAAATAGATAAGAAGAAACCATCTGTTGTAATTCTCAATAACTCTTATAAAATCTCTAAAGGGGGCGTTGCACTCGTGGTGTTTAAAGCAGAAGATGCTAACCTTGAAGAGATTTATATCCAAACTAATTTTGATAAAAAGTTTATACCACAACCTTTTTATAAAGAGGGATACTATATCTCTTTGTTGGCATGGCCAATTAATGAACCAAATTTTAAAGCAACAGTTGTAGTAACTGATAAAGCATCCAATATCACAAAAACTTATGTACCACTTTATCTACAACAAAAAAACTATAAAGTTTCTAATATGAAACTAACGGATCGCTTTTTAAATGGAAAGATAGCTGAGCTTGCAGAAGAGTTCGCAGAAACACAAGGAGTAGAAGCTCTAGAAGATCAGTTTCGTGTTATCAATGAAGATGTAAGAAGAAGAAATGAAATTTTAATTCATGATATCACATCTAAAGTACCGCAAGTAATGGTGCATGATTTTAAAATGAGTAAGATGTATCCACTTAAAAATGCACAGGTAGTAGCTTCTTTTGGAGACCATAGAAAGTATAGCTATAAAGGCAGAGATATGGGACAATCATACCATTTAGGGCTTGACTTAGCGAGTAATGCAATGGCTGCAATTAAGCCTCAAAATGGTGGAGAAGTTGTTTATGCAAACTATAATGGACTCTATGGAAATATGCCAATCGTCTACCATGGATTAGGACTGTATACTCTTTATGGACACTGTTCTGCTATCTCTGTGAGCGTGGGCGATATGATAGAGCCTAATCAAACTATTGCAAATACGGGTAAAAGCGGTTATGCTATGGGAGACCATCTTCATTTTGGAGTGTTAGTTCAGGGAATTGAAGTACACCCCGCTGAGTGGATGGATGACGATTGGTTACGACTCAATATTTACAATATAATAGACACAGCAAAAAAAATGATTGATAAAAGCTAAAATAAGGGCAAAAGATGTACCAAACAACTATTAAAAAAAGTGTTGAACTTGTAGGTATCGGCCTTCATAAAGGCTCCCCTGTAAAATTACGACTTGAACCTCTCGAATCAAATAGTGGGATTGTTTTTTATAGAAGTGATGTGGATGTCTCCATCGCTTTAGTACCAGAAAATGTGGTTGATACACGCATGGCAACAGTAATAGGAAAAGGTGGACATGTTATATCAACTATAGAGCATCTCCTCTCTGCAATCTATGCGTATGGGATAGATAACCTAAAAATTATTGTTGATGCAGATGAAGTTCCTGTGATGGACGGAAGTAGTGCAAGTTATTGTATGTTACTTGATGAAGCAGGAATAGTTGAGCTTGATAAACCAAAAAGAATAATGCGTG
Organism: Sulfurimonadaceae bacterium; assembly: GCA_034005815.1. GTDB lineage: Bacteria > Campylobacterota > Campylobacteria > Campylobacterales > Sulfurimonadaceae > Sulfurimonas. Next base: position 5,250 of record JAVETY010000073.1, read on the forward strand.
TCAAAAAAGAGGTGATAGTACAAGAGGGTGAAAAATATGTGAAGCTCTCTCCATCAGCAGATTTAAAATATGATTTTACGATTAAGTTTCCCCATCCAGTTATCAAAGATCAAGCGTATAGTCTTGCATTTACAAAAGAAAACTACAAAAATGAGATAGCTCGTGCGAGAACTTTTGGCTTTTTACACGAAGTGGAATATCTACGTTCTAAAGGATTAGCACTTGGTGGTTCTTTAGAAAATGCGATTGTCTTAGATGAGAAAAAGGTACTGAACCCTGAAGGATTACGCTACCCTGATGAGTTCGTACGCCATAAAATCCTTGATGCAATTGGTGACATGTCATTAATCGGTATGAACTTTATAGGAAACTATGAGGCGATGGCAGGAAGTCATGATTTAAATCATAAACTTACATTGGCACTTTTAAAAGACCCAGAAAACTATGAAGTACTAGAACTAGTAGGTGAAAAAATGGCAGAGTACGAAAAAGCATATGCATAAAGAAGAAGTTGATATATGTGTGGTGGCACTCTCTTCACCTGTACTTGTAGGGATATATAAAGAGAATAAACTTTATAAAACGATAGAAACATCTGAAAAAAGTTCTGAAATACTTCCAGCTTTATTTCAAGATATACTTAAAAACTATAAAGTAAAAAGAATTTTTTATGCAAATGGTCCAGGAAGTTTTATGGCAATTAAGATTGCTTATGTATTTTTAAAATCACTTAGCATTTTAAAAAAAATACCTCTTTTTGCAATAGATGCATTTTATTTTAATAATATGATGCCAATAAAAGCGATTGGAAAGCTATATTTTGTTAAAATCGCAGGAGAAATCAAAATGGAGAAGTTTCCAGAGATTCCCATAAGTGTTTTTACACTTCCAGAGATTCTTGAAGTGGATGATTTTAGCACAAATACAACGCCCCTTTACTCTATTGGTGCTGTTGGATAGGATAATTTGAGTGACAGTGAGTGTACCGGCAACAAGTGCAAACCTCGGACCTGGATTTGATTCTTTAGGTTTGGCGGTAAATTTGAGAAACCTCGTAGAGTTTCATCCATCAAAATTTTTTAGTGTAAGTATCAAAGGTGAGGGTGAAAACAACCCTAAACTTAAAGGGAATAACCTTTTTGTAAGTATCTTTAATGAGCATTACAACCGTCTTACTTTAAAAAAGCAAAATTATAAATTTACGTTTTATAACGAAATCCCTATGTCAAGAGGACTTGGTAGTTCTTCAGCTGTAATTGTAAGTGCAATTGCTAGTGCACATGAGGCAGCTGGGATTCGTGTTTCAAAAAGACGTATTTTAAATTATGCGCTTACATATGAGAGTCATCCTGATAACATTACTCCTGCAGTAATGGGTGGATTTAATGCTGCTATGGTAGAGAAAAACAAGGTGTTTTCCCAAAAAAAACATATGCCAGAGTATCTCAAAGCTGTGGTTGTTATTCCAAATAAACAGATGAATACATCCAAATCAAGAACGCTTTTACCAAAATCATATTCCAAAGAGAATGCGATTTACAATCTTTCCCATACAGCACTTACAGTTGCGGCATTTTTCAATGAAGATTGGGAGATGCTAAAGCTCTCTACTGGGGATAGATTTCATCAAAAATTACGGATGAAAATGCTACCTGAGCTTTTTATAGTGCAAAAGCTCGCCTATGAGAGCGGAGCGCTTATGAGTACACTCTCAGGGAGCGGTTCCACATTTTTTTCTATGGCATACGATGAAGATGCGCCAGTTCTTGCTGCAAAACTTAAGCAAAAGTTTCCAGAGTTTGCCGTGAAGGTATTGGACTTCGACAACAACGGGTTAGTAATAGAGAAATAATTTCTATTTAAATGAAGCAAGATTTGGATATAATGGCAAAAAAATTTCATCAGCCCACTCGAATGTGTGTTTCTTGTCGCATTAAATTAGCACAAAATGAACTTGTTAGACTACGTTGTGAGAATGGAGCGCTAGCTTCATTTAGTGGCACTGGAAGAAGTTTTTATATATGTCAAGATTGTCTTTTTGATGAAAAAAAAGTGATAAAAGCACTTATGCGTCAATGTAGAAGTGCAAATAAAGAGAATCTTAGTAATAAACTAAAGGAGATCATCACGGATGATAGAAAAAGTTAGAGTACACGAAATTGCAAAAGAATTAGGTATAGCTTCAAAAGATGTTATTAAAAAAGCTTCCGAAATAGGTTTAGACACAAAATCTGCACAAAGCACAGTTTCTATGGAAGAAGCAGAGCAACTTTCAAATTATATAATGAGTGGAGAGAGTCCATTAGTAGCATCGAAGCAACCTGATGCAACTGCAGATAAAGCAATAACCGAAACTCAAAAACAACCAGATGTGACAACTCCTAAAGAGAACTCTCCTACAGATACTAAAGAAGAGAAAAAAACAGAAGCACCGAAAACAAAGACAGTAGCATCAAAAGAAGTTTCAAAAGCTCCAACATCTACAGAAGTAGAACCTGCACAAAAAGAGCAATCAGCTCCTGTAGTCGCTAAAGTAGAAGTAGTAGCAGAAGATACTTCTGTAATAGGTCAAGTGAAAAGATCAGGTTTAAAAATTGTTAAGAAAAAAGTAGTTAAAGAAGATCCAATAGTTATGCAAAGAGAGAGTTCAAAAAAACAAGCTTCTCTTTCAACATATGGAAAAATGAGTGCAGAAGCACTTGCAGAACTAACAAGTAAGAAAAAAGTAAGACAATCTGCATCACCAACACAAAGAAAAGAACATGGTGTTAAACTTGATATATTTGGTGATTCACTAAACGAAGTTTCTATGGATATGGACAACCAAGTAACACTTATTGATTTAAATGATACTCAGATGACTCCTGTAATAGAAGAAGTTCAAAAACCAAGACCTCCTAAACCTATTGGTAGAAATGCAAACAAAAAACCAGGTTCAAGACCTAGAAATGTTTCTCGTGAGAGAAGAAAAACTTATGTAAAACCAAAACTAGAAGATGAAGTTATCACTCATGTTGAGATTCCTGAAGATATTCGTGTATATGAGTTTGCAGAAAAAACAAACAAATCTTTAGGTGAAGTTATCAAAGTTCTTTTTAGTTTTGGACTTATGATGACGAAAAATGACTTCTTAGGAAGTGATGAGATTGAAATTTTATCTGATGAATTTGGAATCGAAGTTACAGTTGTAGATCCAAAAGAAGCATTTAACTACGAAGAAGATTTAGCAGAAGAGATAGATGCTGATGCAACAGAAAGACCTCCAGTTATTACAATTATGGGACACGTTGACCATGGTAAAACATCTCTTTTGGATGCGATTCGTCACTCAAAAGTGGGTCGCGGTGAAGCAGGTGGTATTACACAACATATTGGTGCATATACAATCACACAAGATGGTAAAGCTATTACTTTCTTAGATACACCAGGTCACGCGGCGTTTGGTGCTATGCGTCAACGTGGGACAGATATCACAGATATTATCGTAATCGTTGTAGCTGCTGATGATGGAGTAAAACCTCAAACAGAAGAAGTTATCAAACTTGCAAAAGAATCAGGTGCACCAATTATTGTAGCTGTAAACAAAATGGATAAAGAAACTGCAAATCCAGATATGGTAAAAGCACAAATGGCTGAACGTGGACTTAATCCAGTTGAATGGGGTGGAGATATTGAATTTATCCATATTTCTGCAAAAACAGGACTAGGAATAGATACTCTTTTAGAAAATATCCTTATCACTGCAGATGTTCTAGAGCTCAGAGCAAATGAAAATGCAATGGCAAAAGCAACTGTAGTTGAATCATCACTTGAAAAAGGGCGTGGACCAGTTGCTACTGTAATCGTTCAAAACGGAACTCT
>JAVETY010000074.1:0-8825 GCA_034005815.1 Sulfurimonadaceae bacterium
TCGCTATACTTTCAGCGATTTATAGAGCTAGACTCTGTATCTCAATAAGGAAAATCGATGACGGAAGAATCAAGTACTCTTAAAGAGTATATATTCACTTCAGAGTCTGTAACAGAAGGGCATCCTGATAAGATGGCTGATCAAATCAGTGATGCAATTTTGGATTATATTATTGAACACGATCCAAAGGCACGCGTTGCGTGTGAAACTTTGGTATCTAACGGTTTTTGTGTAATAGCAGGCGAATTGAAGACTACAGCGTATGCACCAATGCAGGAGATAGCACGTAATGTAATACGTGATATCGGATACACAGATGCCACTTATGGCTTTGACTATCGTTCGGCGGCAGTTTTAAATGGTATTGGTGAACAATCGCCTGATATTAATCAGGGTGTTGATCAGGCTGATGGAGAGATTGGAGCAGGGGATCAAGGATTGATGTTTGGTTACGCTTGTCGTGAAACAGATGTACTTATGCCACTTCCTATTTATCTTGCACATAAGCTAGCACAAAGACTTGCACAGGTTCGCAAAGAGGGGATTATCCCTTATCTTCGTCCTGATGGAAAAGCACAAATTAGTGTGAAATATATTGGAGATAAGCCTGTTTCAGTTGAAACTGTAGTTGTATCAACACAACACGCTCCAGAAATATCACAAGAAAAAATCCATGAAGATGTGATTAATGAAGTGATTAAACATGTTATACCAGCAGAACTTATGAGTGACTCGACTGTATTTCACATCAACCCTACAGGGAAGTTTGTAATCGGTGGACCACAAGGTGATGCGGGACTCACGGGAAGAAAAATCATCGTAGATACGTACGGTGGAAGCTGCCCACACGGTGGTGGAGCATTCTCAGGAAAAGATCCAACCAAAGTGGATAGAAGTGCAGCATATGCAGCGAGATGGGTAGCGAAAAATCTTGTTGCTTCAGGCGCATGTGATAAAGCAACTATCCAAGTAGCGTACGCTATTGGTGTATCAAAACCTGTTTCTATTATGGTTGATACGCATGGCACAGGTAAAGTAGCAGAGTCTAAAATCGAAGAGTGTGTGCACGCACTATTTGATTTATCTCCTAAAGGAATCATCGAAGCACTAGACTTACTTCGTCCAATATATAGAAAAACTTCTGCATATGGACACTTCGGTCGTGAAGAAGAAGGATTTACTTGGGAAAAAACAAATAGAGTTGCTGAGATTCAAAAATATCTAGGACTTTAATAGTCATTATCAAAACCCCTATTTTTAGGGGTTTAAAAACGTAACTTTTCCCTCTTTTTCCCTCTTTTTATCTCTTTTTTTTAGGTATATTTAAAAATCTTCTGTTATAGTTACCTCAAATAAAATTAGGAGAATATGATGGCAGTATTTATTAATGATACATGTATTAACTGTGGTGCTTGTATTGATGAATGTCCAGTTGAAGCAATCGTAGATGAAGATGATAATCCAACAGGTGAAGAAATTTATTACGTATATCCAGATAAATGTGTAGAGTGTGTGGATCATCACGATGAACCTGCATGTGCTTCTGCATGTCCAACTGAAGGATGTATCACATGGGATATGCCTTTTACTGCTGAGCATAAAGCGCACTATAATGGTGCAAACTATGTAGATGGTAAAAACTATGTAATGGATGATGCTGATGCTGAAATGCCATTTCATAGTGATATTAGTTTGGATGCTCGTAAAAGCAGAACAAACGTTATTGACTAATTTTTTAAACTCTCCTTCTGGGGAGTTTAAAATTCTTGCACCTATTTAGAGTAAAATCTAAACACTCTTTTACTAAATCACCTCTTTTTTACAAGCTTTCAACAAAAAACAAAAATATTTTAGGTACAATGCCACTCTATTTTTTATACATATTAGGAGATTTGATGGAACGTACACTATCAATAATCAAGCCAGATGCAGTTGCAAAAGGTGTTATAGGCAAGATATTAGATCGCTTTGAAAGCAATGGTCTTAAAATCGCTGCTACAAAAAAGTTACAACTTTCTCGTGCTGATGCAGAGGCATTTTATGCGATTCACGCTGAAAGACCTTTCTTTAATGATTTAGTTGATTTTATGATCAGCGGTCCAGTTGTTGTTTCAGTAATCGAAGGTGATGATGCTCTTGCTAAAAACCGTAAACTTATGGGAGCAACGAATCCAAAAGAAGCAGAAGCAGGTACTATCCGTGCAGACTTCGCTGAAAATATTGATGCTAACGCAGTTCATGGAAGTGATTCTTTAGAAAACGCTGCAAATGAAATTGCATTCTTTTTCTCTGGAAGAGAAATTTCATAATTTTTTATGAAAATTGCACTAAGAAAAGTAAGTAAAACACCTGTTGATTTTGACGTTTCGTCGGACAATATTACATTTAAAGGTTTTTTGCAGTATCATTTCGGCAAATTAATTTTGCTCAAAGCAAAATTAAATGGCACTATTGATACTGAGTGCGATATTTGTGCAAAAACGTATAAACTAAAAGTCGATGAAGAGATAGAGTTTTATATCTCAGACGGAGTTTATCAAGATACAGGCAGTATGGAACTAGATGTAGTAGAATCTTTGGATTCAACAGTAGATATTGAAGAGCTTTTACACTCTGAGATTGAACTCATAAAAAGCGATTATCACACATGTGAAGATTGCGAAGACTCTGAATTTGATTTAGAGATCACATAAACCAAAAAGAAAGGGATATACCATGGCAGTACCTAAAAGAAGAGTTTCACACTCACGTTCAGCAAAAAGAAGAACACACTACAAAATCACGTTGGCTCGTCCAGTAAAAGATAAAGATGGAACATACAAACTTCCACACCATATCAACCCAACTACTGGTGAGTATAAGTAACTAATGATAAAGATTGCTATTGATGCAATGGGTGGGGACTTTGGTCCCGAACCAATTGTTAAGGGTTGTATAGAAGCACTTAAACATAAAAAATTTGAGCCAATACTGGTAGGAAAAAAATCAGAAATTTTACCTCTGTTACCAAAAAGTTATAGAGATAAGATTTTAATCATAGAGTGTGATGACTTCATAGCTATGACTGATAGTGCAACCGATGCTGTCAAAAGAAAAGAGAGTTCTATTTATAAAGCGATAGAACTCGTAAAAAATGGTGAGGCACACGGTGTCGTCTCAGCTGGACATAGTGGTGCTACAATGACGCTTGCAACGCTTCGTCTTGGAAGATTACAATATGTTTCACGCCCAGCACTTGTGACACTTATGCCAACAAGAACAGGACGTCGTTCTGTTGTTTTGGATGTGGGTGCTAATGTTGACTCAAAACCTGAGCATCTTGTAGAGTTTGCTATAATGGGTGCATGTTATGCGAGTGATGTTTTAAAAATTAAAGATCCAAGTATTGGTCTTCTTGCAAATGGCGAAGAGGAATCCAAAGGAAACGAAGTCACAAAAGCAGCTTTTAAACTCTTAAGAGGTTACCCTGGATTTAAGGGTAATGTTGAGGGTAATGATATCTTCAATGGCAGTTGTGATGTTATAGCATGTGATGGCTTTGTGGGTAACTTAGTACTCAAAGCGAGCGAGGGAGTTGCTTCTACAATTTCTCTTTTGATAAAAGATTATATTAGAAAATCTCCTGTTGCAATAACAGGTGCACTTTTGATGCGTAAGGTATTTAAACTTCTCAAAAAAGAGATAGATTATGCTGAAATCGGTGGTGCACCGCTTATTGGTATTAAAGGGTGTGCAATTGTAAGCCACGGCAAAAGCAATGCACGAGCGATAGAAAATGCTATCTATCAAGCAATAAAGTATGTTGATACAGGTGTTAACGAACACATTATTGCTAAACTTGAACAGTTGAAACAAAAGGAATCTTAATGGCTTATGCTGCACTTCGTTCTATCGGCGCTTATGCTCCTGAAAATATTTTAACCAATGAAGACCTCGCAAAGATGGTGGACACTTCAGATGAGTGGATAACGAAGCGCACAGGCATTAAAGAGCGTCATATCGCAGACAAAGATGAAACAACAAGCGATATGGGTGTAAAAGCAGCACAAAAAGCTATCGAGAGAAGCGGTATACCAAAAGAACAAATAGATATGGTTATATGTGCCACTATCTCACCTGATTATTTTTGTATGCCTTCAACTGCAACTATTATCACAAATAAACTTGGGCTCCCTGGTGTTACAGCATTTGATATTTCAGCAGCATGTACAGGATTTGTTTATATCCTTTCTATTGCAAAAGCATTTATAGAATCTGGAATGAAAAAAAATATACTTATCATCGGTGCAGAAAAACTTTCTGCTATTACAGACTATACCGATAGAGGAACATGTATTCTTTTTGGTGATGGTGCTGGTGCAGCTATCATTAGTGCAACAGATAATAAAAATGAAGCGATTATAGATATCCATACGGGTGCAGATGGCGCATATGCAGATCTACTTATGACTCCAAACGGTGGAACAGGTTCACCTCATGATTCACTCGTAGAAGAGGGACGTGGTTGCTTTATGCAGATGAAAGGGAATGAAACCTTTAAAGTTGCAGTACGTACACTTACAAAAGATGTTGTAGAGATTTTAGCTACAAACAATATCAATAGCTCTCAAATTGATCATTTCATACCACATCAAGCGAACTACCGCATTATAAAAGCAGTAGGTGATGCTCTCGACATGAAAGACTCTCAAGTAGTACTTACAGTCCATAAATATGGAAACACTTCAGGTGCGTCTATTCCAATGGCTATGAATGATATCTATGAAGAGGGAAAACTCAAAGCGGGTCAGCTTCTTTTGCTAGATGCTTTTGGTGGTGGGCTAACTTGGGGTTCAGCACTCGTACCTTTTTCACCTCTTAAATAATCTTATGACATGTCAAACTTTGACATGTCATCTTTTCTTCTCTAAAACTTCTACTAACTCTTTATAAAACGCTTCAAAATCAGGTAAATCTAAATTTGCATCTCTTAGTTTTTCACCCCACATTGAGTTTGGAAAATAGCTATCCTCTTTAAAACGCGCCATCACATGTATATGTACACGAGGTAGCATATTGGCAAAAGATGCCATATTGATTTTATCTGGCTTAAAATAGCTCTTCATAACAAGCTCAATAGCATCATATATTTCCCAAAGTCTAAGTCTCATCTCTTGAGGCATATCACCTAGTTCTTTGTATGGTTCTGTAGTAAAGAGTTTAAGCCACGGGATTTCGCTTTGTTCTCGTTCAATATAAAAATTATTTTCTTTGTATAGAAGCATTATAAAACCTTTTATTTTTAGGTGATTATAACAGATTTAGGAGTTTGAGTGAATGGTGTAAAAAAGAGAGATTTTAAAAAGGGGTTATGACATGTCAAAGAATGACATGTCATAAAATACTAATATTTTTTTCTTGGTTGAGAGCTGCTACTGCTGCTGTCTTTTGAGTATCTAGAAGAACTTCTTCCACCACCATCACGGCTGCTAGAATCACGACTTCCGCCATCACGACTTCCGCCATCACGGCTTCCACCACCATCACGACTAGAAGTACTTCTTGAACCACCAGTGCTTGGACGGCTTCTGTTACCTCTGTAACCACCACCACTTTTACCACGAGAGTCATTTCTCTTGCCTGCGCGGTCTAGTATAGCTTGAAGTCTATCAGCTGGGATACCAATGTTATTTGGTCCTTTTATCTCTTGTTTATCTAAAATCATAGAGATAAGTTTGAAAATAATTGTTGGTTCATCGATATCTTGTATTAAAGCATCAAGAATTTTATGTGCTTCATCGTAGATAAATTGATCTTCAATATTTTTTACAATAGTGTCAAGATTTAATTTTCTCAAATCATTTTTACTTGGAACATATGCATGCTCCATAGTAGTGCCCACTTTTGCTTTGATACGTTGCAATTCTTTAAACTCTAATGGAGTTAAAAGTGTAATCGCTTTACCTTTTGTTCCAGCACGTCCAGTTCTACCAATACGGTGTACATAAGACTCAGGATCAAATGGAATATGGTAGTTAAATACGTGTGAAATGTTATCTATATGGATACCACGTGCTGCAACGTCTGTTGCTACGAGTACTTTTACAGAGTTTGTCTTAAACCCTTTGATAACAGTTTCGCGTTGGCGTTGTTCCATATCTCCATGAAGTCCATTTGCAAGGAATCCTGCACTTGAAAGTACATTTGATAAACGATCTACTTCACTTTTTGTACGACAAAACACTACTGATTTTTTAGTATCTTCTGAATCCATAAGACGGATAATTGCATCATCACGCTCTGATTCTTCGATTACATAGTAAAGTTGCTCGATATCTGTATTTGTTGTTTCACCTTTTGTGATTGAAACAAATTTTGGATCTTTTAGAATTCTGCTAGCGAGTTGTTTAATTGGTGCTGGCATAGTTGCTGAGAACAGAAGTGTTTGACGCTCTGTTGGAAGGTAAGAGAATATCTCATTGATATCATCTAAGAATCCCATATCAAGCATTTCATCCGCTTCATCAAGTACAACCATACTTGGGTTAAAGTTAGGAATCATGTTCTTTTTAAGAATATCTAAAAGACGACCTGGAGTTGCAACTACTACACTAGCACCTCTTTTTACAAGGTCAATTTGACGAGTGTATGAGCTACCACCATAGATAGTAACTGTTTTGATATTGAGAGTTCTTCCGTATTTGAAAATCTCATCACTTACTTGTGTTGCAAGCTCACGAGTTGGTGTAATAACTAAAAGTTCTATACCACCTCTTAGGTTCATATTGTTCAGTGCTGGTAAACCAAACGCTGCTGTTTTACCTGTTCCTGTATGTGCTTGACCAACCATATCGTGGCCCGCTAAAATAATAGGAATCGCTTCTACTTGAATAGGGCTTGGAGCTGTAAAGCCCGCATCTTTAATACTTCTAAGAATCTCTTTTTTAAGACCTAAATCGTCAAATAAGACTACTTTCTCTTCTTGTATTACTTCTTGTTTTTCTTGTTGTGCATTTTCTTGCATCATCTACCTTTAATATAAGGAGATGATATCAATGAAATATCTTCCCCTCGAAATGTAAATGGAATTATATCTTAAAAACATATTATTTTTATTAAAATATTCTATATTACAAATTAGTTAAGTTTATAATGTCTAAAATGTAACATATTATGCAATAAAATAGTTAGCATTTTGCAATATTTTATGACATGTCATAAATAATCCCTTATAATAGAAAAATAAAACGGAGGAAATATGAACAATGATATGATTTTTATGGGACTTGGTGCTCTTTTAATTTTAGGTATTTTTTATCTTTATCTACGACAAAAAGAGCGTGTGCGCATTGGAGAGAACCACAAAGAGCAATTGTTACACTCTTTGGAAACACTAAAAACTGAAAACCATACTCTTCTACTTAAAATCGCTATACTAGAAACAAAAGAGGAGAATGAGGCGAAAAATTTTCAAGAAAAACTTACTTTATTGCATGAAACAAAAGAAAAATTATCTTTGGAATTTGAGCAATTAAGTAATAGGATTTTTGAAGATAAAGCAACACAATTTACTAAAAATCATAAAACACACTTTGAAAATCTTTTGCAACCCTTTCGTGAGCAGATAGAAGTGTTCGCAAATCAATCAAAATCGCAACATATAGATGAGATAAAAGAGCGCCATCTTTTACGTGATGAACTCGGACGACTAAGAGATATGAATATGCAACTCTCACAAGATGCTCATAATCTTACAAAAGCACTCAAAGGGGAAAATAAAACACAAGGGAATTGGGGAGAAATTATTTTAGAAAGAGTGCTTGAAAGTTCAGGACTTCGCAAGGGGATTGAATATGAAACGCAAGGTTCTTTAAAAAATGATGAGGGAAAACTCTACCGCCCCGATGTGATAGTACACATGCCACAAAAGCGTGATGTGATAATCGATGCAAAAGTCTCTTTGGTTGCGTATGAAAAATATATAAATACAGATGAGATAGAATTAAAACAACAAGCACTACTAGAACATTTAGTGAGTATAAAAGCACATCTCAAAGGTTTAAGCGCGAAGCGTTATGAGAAGTTAGAAGGAGTACAAACGCTTGACTATGTTTTACTTTTTATGCCCATTGAAGGGGCTTTTATGGTGGCATTTGGAGAGGATGGAACACTGTTTGAGCGTGCATATGAACAAAATATTATCCTAGTTTCTCCATCGACACTTTTAGTGACCTTGCGAACGATAGAACATGTATGGAGAGAGGAACGTAAGGGGGAATCAGCAAGGATGATAGTGCAAGAAGCAGAAGCTATCTATGATAAATTAACTCTATTTTTAGACGATATGCAAAATATAGAAAAAAGTTTGGAGAGAGCACATGGAAGTTATGAGAGTGCAATGAAGCGCTTACGCTTTGGGCGTGGCAATCTGCTTTCGCGCGCACATAAATTAAAAGAGTTTGGAGCTAAACCAACAAAAGAGATAATAGTTGATTTTGATGAGGAATTAACTTAACTAAACTCATAACGATCACGTCCAAGCTCTTTTGCACGATAAAGAGCCTCATCCACACGTGAAAGGATAGACTCTTTTGTATCATTGTAGCGATAGAGTGTTGCTCCATAACTCGATGTTATTTTTTCTACAGGCATAAAGTCTGTATTTGCTATATTTATTTGAATTTTCTCGATAATAAGTGCTAACTCTTCTTGTTTTTGATTGGTTACAATCAAGATAAACTCCTCTCCACCCCAACGTGCGAAAAAGTCATTTTCTCTAATAGTTTTTTGAAGTATATTGCTTAGTTTGATAAGAACTTCATCACCAACTTGGTGCCCATAGATCG
>JAVETY010000075.1:0-8772 GCA_034005815.1 Sulfurimonadaceae bacterium
TGAGCGATAAGGTGAAAATCTCTGCTAAAGTAGTGAGCAAAACCTCTCTTTAAAAAAAAGGCGAAATATGCAATATCCAGATTTTTTTAAAACGATAGAACCAATCAAAGTACAAGACCCACTCTCACAAGTTTTAGGAGCATTTGAAGCTGGTGAATATGAATTTACATATCTTGATGTAGTCAAATCAGCAGGACACTCATGCCCTACAGTAGCAGGTGCATACCTTGTAACACAAAAAGCGTTAGAGATTCTCTATCCCAACCAAAGAGCTGTTCGTGGAGATATAAAAGTAGAGTTTTCACAAAATGAATTAGAAGGCGTAGCCGGTGTGATAGCAAATGTGATTTCACAAATCACAGGAGCAACAAAATCAAATGGCTTCAAAGGTCTTCAAGGTAAATTTGCACGTCACTCTTTGATGGAGTTTGATGTAGAACAAAAGGCTAGCTATCGTTTTTCGCGTAACGACACAGGTGCTAGTGTACTACTAGAATACGACCCATCAACAGTGCCCCCATCACCAAAAATGATGCCTTTGATGCAAAATATGCCAAACTTAACACCAGAAGAAAAAAAAGAGTTTGGCATGTTGTGGCAAGAGAGGGTGAAAAATATATTTTTAAATAAAGAGCAAACACTTAACGTGATAGAAGCTTAAAACTATAATCATAAAAAAAGAGATAGGGTATAATCTTTTTAAAAAAAGGTTCACCTATCTTACTTGCTCATTTTTATCTCTCGATAGCCACTGTTTTAATCGCTACTTCTTTTCTTATCGCAGGAAAACTCTCCGGTGTGATTGACCCTATATCGATCACTCTATATCGATTTCTTATCGCACTGGTTATTTTATCTGTAATATTTATCAAAAAAGAGTATCGGCAAAAATTCTCTGCTACGTTTTGGCGTGGTTTGCTTATTAGTCTTTTTTATTCCCTTTATTTTATTGGCATGTTTAAAGCTCTAGAGACCACTACAGTATTAAATACGAGTACACTTTATACTTTAGTGCCTCTTATCACCGCAATTTTATGCATCTTCTTTTTTAAAGAGAAGATAAGCGCAAAAGAGCTTTTAGTCTATTTTATTGCTATGGCTGGAACTGCCATTGTGGTTTTTAAAGCTGATATCTCATTATTTCTTAGTTTTTCTCTTAATTCTGGGGATGTTTTATTTTTACTTGGTTCTATCTCTATGGCATTTTATTCTATATTTTTAAAGATTTTATATAGAAAAGATGACAAGCTATTAGTCTTAGTTTTTAGTACACTTTTGGGTGGTTGTATCTGGATGTTTTTAGCGATGCAGATTTTAGATATCCCTTTAGAATGGGAAAAAATAGAGGGTGAATTATTTTACTATGTACTTTATCTAGCCGTTGCTACTACGATAATGACTCTCTTTTTATACCAAAAAAGTGCAACAGTTTTAAGCTCTAAAAAGCTTATGGCGTATGTCTATCTCAGCCCTGCGATAGTTGCTATTATCTCTTATTTTTGGGTTGACGCAGTGATTACTTGGGGGATTTTCTTTGGGATTGTGGTTTCTGTTTTTGCTACTATTGTTTTACTTAGAGAAAAAACGTAGTAGCAAAGTTTTTAACGTAAAGAGATTTCTGGAAAATATGTATGAAGCATCACTGCAGTTTGTGCAGAAAGCTTTTTAAATAATTTATCAAACTTATCCTCTTTGTTCCATTTTGGATCTACTACTCCACTTAGAACTTCAACTCTATTTCTTGCATCATATAAAACACCGATTTCATCAATAAGACCTACTTCTTTTGCTTGATGGGCTGTAAATATATGTGCATTTGCATAAAAGTCACGCTTTTCATACTCAAGTTCTCGTGCATCTGCTACATCTTGCGTAAACATGTCATAGGTTCCTTGGATCACTTTGTTAAGCTCATTTACTTCAAAATCTTTCCATTTTCTATCTGGTGTTCCGATTTGTTTATATTTTCCAGCTTGTACACTTTGAGATGTGATACCTATTTTTTGCATAAGCTCACTTAAATCAGCTCCTTGCATAATTACACCAATACTTCCAACCATAGAACCAGGATTGGCGATAATCTCATCTGCCCAGATACTTGCGTAATAACCACCACTTGCAAATACACCTCGTGCATACACTACAACAGGTTTTACCTCACGAAGTCGTTTTATCGCATAGGCTATCTCTATAGATGGTGCAACTGCTCCACCAGGGGAATCTACCACAAAAAGTACACCTTTTATTTTGTTGTTTTTTGTCACATCTTCTATCTCTTCTAGTAAATCTGTAACCTCAAAAATAGGACCAACAAGAGAGATTTTATGAAGATTGTTATGCACCATGTCGTCATCAGAAGATGGCAAAAAGATAAGCACAACTAAAAGGAGAAACAACATCGCCTTGAAGTGGTTTTGGATATATTGCATAACCCATGCTATGGGTGCAAATATTTTTTTAAGAAATTGCATATTATTGTTCCTTTACGAGCGCGCCGTTTATAAAAATTTTGGAGATATTATAGCGGTGAAGTATTAAATGTAGAGCTAACTGTTCATTGGGTGTCCCATCTAAATCTATAACAAGCATATCTGCATTTTTCCCTTCTTCTATCGCTCCAGTGTTAAGTCCTAGCGCTTTTGCCGCTTGGCATGTAACACTCTCTAGTAGCTCTTGTGCAAGCTCTTGCGCGGGTAGGTGAGAATGGATAAAAAGTGCGATTTTTAACTCTTCAAATAGATTGAGCGTATAGTTGGAGCTAAGACCATCTGTAGCAGTTACAAAAGGGATACCAAGCTTTTTTAAGATACTAATATCTAACACACCATTTCCTAAAAGTCGATTAGAAATAGGGCAGTGGATAATAGTATGATTCCCTTCTGCGATAGTTTCTAACTCTTTGGTAGTTGCTTTTGTGGCATGTGTAAAAAGGGTAGGGGTATCTTTAAAATGCGATAAAAACTCATCTATATCACTTACAGAGTATGTTTGTTTAAGAAGTTTTGAGAAAAAATCTAAAAAATCTCCTGAATTGCTTTTGAGCCATTCGCTTTCAGCTTTACTCTCTAAAAAATGAGCGGTGAGTTTGAGATTTTGCTCTTTTGCAATAGTGACTGCTCTTTTTATAAGAATAGGGTGCACAGAGTAAGGGGAATGAATCGCAATAGCAGGAAAAAATCCTTTACGCTTCGTATCTTTTGAAGTCTCAAGTCTTGATATAAAATCTCCAAATAAAACATCCGCCATAGCTGCTTGGGAACCTATGAGTTCGTTGAAAAAAACAATATTTTGTTTTGCATTTTGACATGCTTCTAGGTCCATGCCATGAGAACTTACTGCACCAAATGTAGTGATGCCATTTGATAACATACCATCAATCACTTCAGTTATACAATCAGATGAACAGTCGTTTATAAGAGTCTCTCTATGCTCTATCACGCTATAAAGCCATGTCATAAAATCTCCATAACTCAGTGTTGTTTTATTTGCACTAAATTCTAGATGCACATGTGTATTAATAAGTCCTGGCATAAGAAGTGAGTGTTCTTGAAGCTGTATGTGTGATGCTTCAGGAAAACTCTCTAAAAGCTCCTCAGTTGGAGCGATTTTTACAATCTGCTCTTGAAATGCCACACTGTGACCTTCTAAGAGTTTTGTGGGTGTAAGGATGTAGGTTGGAGAAATAATTTGCATAATTTATGTCTTTACGAATAGAATTTAAGAAGTTTAAACTAGATTATGCTTTATTTTGCTAGAATTACCCCTTAAAATTGATAAATAATAGAGAAAAAAGGCAACAGATGAAAATAGTAGTTATACAAGGTCCAAATCTTAACATGTTAGGCGTACGTGAACAACATATCTATGGACCAATGCGTCTTGAGCAAATTCATGCACAAATGAAAGAAGTAGCTGATCAAAACAATGTTGAGATTGAATTTTTCCAAACAAACCTTGAGGGTGAGATAGTAGATAAAATTCAAGAGTGTTATGGTGAAGCACAAGGAATTATTATCAATCCAGCAGCATACACGCATACATCAATTGCTATTCGTGATGCAATTTCAGCGGTAAGTATCCCAACTATAGAAGTACATATTAGCAATATTAGCCGTCGTGAAGAGTTTAGAAAAACAAATATGATAGCACCAGTATGCTCTTCATCTATCATAGGATTTGGTCCATTTGGATACCACCTTGCGATGATTGGTATGATTCAAATACTCAATGAAATAAAAGCAGCACAAGAAGCACACGCAGCTGCACAAGTACAACAGTAACCGATGTATCTGCAACGTAAGTTAAGTGAGAGCTTAACGCTTTTTAAAAATAAAAACTTGTTTTGCAGTTACAAACAAAAATCCACCCATCGCTATACAACAACAGTAGGTGTGGGTGGCAATCTTGGTGATACAAAACGCACCATTGAGCATTTAATTTTTTTTTTCAAGCGTGATCATAGAGTCGCACTTCTTGAAGTCTCATCACTTTTAAAAAATCCCCCCTTTGGATATAAAGACCAAAAAGATTTTTATAATTGTGTCATAAAACTGCAAGTAAGTATGCGCCCTATAGAGTTTTTAGACTATCTTATGAGAGTAGAAAAACGCTTCAAAAGAAAAAGAAGTTTTGCAAATGCTCCAAGGACTCTTGATTTGGATATAATCTTCTTTAATAATGAAATTGTAAAAAAACAAAATCTAACTATCCCACATGCCAATTGGTCAGAGCGTGAAAGTGTAGTAATACCATTGTCGGAACTGAAATCATGAAAATAGTAACATTTAAAGGAAAAACTCCCTCCGAAGCCCTCAAACATGCAAAAGAGCAGATTGGGGATGAGGGTATTTTGATAGAAACAAGAGAGATTCAAAAAAAAGGCTTAGGTAAAGAAGCCCTTTATGAAATCGTTATCGGTATAGATGAATCTCTTACACCAAAAGTTTCTCAAAAACCACGCCACAAACCACTCCAACAGCAAAAATCTCTTATAAAAGAGAGTGAAGATATACTTTATGATATATCAAGTGCAGCGCAACAAATTTCTAAAATAGCAGATGTAACCGACCCTTTTTATGAGTATGGGATACCAAAAGCGCAACCATACCAAGAGCCAAAAGAGCTCAAAGAGATAAAGTCAGAGATTCATAAACTAAGCGACAAGGTAAAACTCATCCAAAATATGTTTTGGGATGAAAAAGCTCCAAACTTACAAAATGCTATTCCTCCAGAGTTTGCAGAGATTTACAAACTTGCAAAAGAGAGCGGAATGAATCAAGAGCACCTTGATGAGATTATGCAAATGACTTTAGAGCACATGCCATTAAAAATGCGTGAAAACTCAGCTACTGTAAAACGATATTTTCAAACATTACTACGTAAAATGATACCAATTCGTCTTGAGACTCCCCCTGAGAGAGGAACCAAAAAGGTGATAATGTTAGTAGGTCCCACTGGAGTTGGAAAAACTACTTCGATAGCAAAACTAGCAGCGCGTTATTCCTTTTTAATGCAGAAAAAATATAAAGTTGGGCTTGTTGTATTAGATACGTATCGTATTGGCGCGGTGGAACAACTGATGCAATATGCAAGAATGATGAAGCTAGGAATAGAGACTGTTGTAGGGCCTCCTGAGTTTTCAAGTGCTTTACATTCACTGCAATATTGTGATTATATTCTTATAGATACAATGGGCTCTAGCCCTTATGATAAGGTAAAAATTGAGAAAATCTATGAGTGTCTCCAAGCTAACAGCACAGAATATAGCGTGGATGTGGTACTCGTAATGCCAAGTTCAATAAAGTATGAAGATTTAAAGGCAACCTATGAGAATTTTGAAGCTTTAAATGTGGATACAATGATGTTTACAAAATTAGATGAGACAAGAGGATTTGGTAATATCTTCTCGCTTGTGTTTCAAACGCGCAAACCGATTAGCTATTTTTCAGTTGGACAAGAAGTTCCTGAAGATTTAGTATGTGCAAGTAGTGATTTTTTAGTTGAGTGTTTATTAAACGGTTTTAATCGGAGCAAAGCATGAACGGGCATCAAGCGCAAAAGTTAGAAGAGCTCGTAGCAAATGCAGCACCAAAGCGCTCAAAAAAAACTAGATTTGTAGCTATTACAAGTGGAAAAGGTGGAGTAGGAAAGAGTACTATTAGTTCCAACTTAGCGTACGTACTTTCACAAAGTGGTTTAAATGTAGGAATATTTGATGCAGATATAGGTTTAGCGAATCTTGATGTTATGTTTAATGTAAAAGTAAAAAAAAATATTTTACATGTACTTCGAGGTGAAGCCACAGTAAGCGAGATACTTATCCCTATTACAAGAAATTTGATTTTAATCCCAGGTGAGAGTGGTGATGAGATATTAAAGTATTCTAACATGGCGCTTTTTGAGCGATTTATGGAAGAAGCACAAATCTTAGATAAGCTTGATGTGATGATTATTGATACAGGTGCAGGGATAGGGGATCATATACAGATGTTTCTCAATGCAGCAGATGATGTGATTGTAGTAACAGTTCCCGACCCTGCTGCGATAACCGATGCATATGCTACAATCAAAACTATTGCAGTATTAAGAAGTGATATTAGCATGATAATGAATCAAGTTAAAAATGAAAAAGAAGCAGAGGGTGTTTTTAATAAGATTAAAAAAGTAGCAGATATTAATATCAAACATGCCTTAAACTTGCAATTATTAGGAAAAATAAATGAAGATACGAAGGTTTCTTCATCTGTGAAGCAAAGAGCACTTTTTAGTATAGTACATCCCACGTCACAGCCAAGCAAGGATATAATAGCTATCGCAAATAAAATTAGTGCAAGATTGGAACGTAATGTGCTAGTTAGTTCAAATGAAAGTGGCTTAACAGGCTTATTTAGACGTCTTATAGATCACTTTTAATTTTTAATGAGGTTAAAAGATGTTGGGTGAAAACTTTGTCTATTTTTTTACTGTTCAAGGTTTTTTCGTAGGGATAATCTTTGGAATACTCAAATCCTTTGACGCAGAGGGATTACTTCTATATACTTTTTTTATTACAATATTTTTTTATCTATTTTCACATGTTATTATTGCCCTATATTTCCGTACTATCACTGCAAAAGCGTATAACTTCCCTAAAGATATACATGAAAAAGAGTTAGATATGTTTGTAAAAGAGATCAATAAACGTGAAAAGATTATAGATTCTGCAAGCAAGATTACAGATATAGCGATAAAAATGAACTCAGAAGATTCTCTTGGGGTGCAAGCATGAAACAAAATGCTTATTTAGAGGATATTAAACATAAAGAAGATGAACTTGCAATTGCCTATCTTCCTGCTGTAAAAGCGATGGCATATCGTCTAAAAGAGCGTCTTCCTAGTTCTGTTGATTATATGGATCTCAATGCAATTGGCACTGAAGAACTTATAAAACTTGCAAGAAGGTATGATGAAGCTCTGAATGATTCCTTTTGGGGTTATGCAAAAAAAAGAGTCTATGGAGCGATGCTTGATTATCTAAGATCTCTAGATGTGGTAAGCCGTGCAAGTAGAAAACTCATCAAAGCTATAGATTATGCAACACAAGAGTTTAGAGTTTTACATGATGATGAACCAAGTGATGAAGATTTGGCTCTTATCCTGGGTGAAGAACTTGAAAAAATCCGTGATGCAAGAGTGGCTTCAACTATTTATACCGTAATGCCTCTAAGTGATCAACTCCAAGTGGGTGACGAAGGTGCAGCTTTAGCTACCATAGAGCGAGAAGAACTAGTTGATGTGATAAAAGATATACTTTCTCATTACGATGAGAGGGAACAGTTAATTATTCAGCTCTATTATTTCGAAGAATTAACTTTAAAAGAGATTAGTGAAATGTTAAATATAACAGAATCGAGAATCTCACAGATTCATAAATCAGTGCTTCATAAAATTAGAGAAAGTGTAGGAGAATAAGATGGCAGATATACTTTCCCAAGAAGAGATAGATGCCCTCTTAGATGTCGTTGAGGACGAAGGGGACGATATCCTTGAAAGTTCTAGCGAATCAGCACTTTCACCTCAAAAACAAGTAACTCTCTATGATTTTAAACGGCCAAATAGGGTTTCAAAAGAACAACTTCGTGCATTTCGAGGAGTGCATGATAAAATGGCTAGATCTCTCGCATCTCAGATATCTTCAATCATGCGCTCTATTGTTGAGATTCAACTTCACTCTGTCGATCAGATGACGTATGGTGAGTTCTTGATGTCTTTACCTAACCCAACAAGTTTTAATGTTTTTTCGATGAAACCTTTAGAGGGAAATGGGATTATAGAGATTAATCCTTCTATCGCTTTTCCAATGCTTGATAGGCTTTTGGGTGGAAAAGGGGATCCTTTTGATGCAAATCGCGAGTTTTCCGATATTGAACTTAGTTTATTTGAAACAATTTTACGGGTTATGATGAGTACTCTCAAAGAGGCTTGGGGACCTGTTATGGATGTTTATCCAAGTGTTGAGTCAAAAGAGTCAAGCCCTAATGTTGTACAAATTGTTGCACAAAATGAGATTGTTGTCATGGTTGTTATGGAAATAATAATTGGTCACAGCTCAGGGATGATGAATATTTGTTATCCTGTTATCTCACTTGAACCAGTTCTACCAAAGCTAGCATCAAGAGATTTAATGCTCAATGAGACAAGCTCTAAAAAAAGTCGTAATACAGAACTTCAAGTACTCCTTGGTGGTGCAAAGGTAAATGTTGAAGCGAATCTAGGAAGTTCTGAACTTACGTT
>JAVETY010000076.1:0-8402 GCA_034005815.1 Sulfurimonadaceae bacterium
AAGCACATTCTTGACATTCTTTAGGTATGTCATTTTTCAAAAAACTTTCTTTTAATTTCTTAACTGTATTGGAATTATAAGCTTTTAGTATATTGATATCTTTATAGTCACCTAAAGCAAAATTATCACTGCTACTGCTATAATCATATCTACAACCACAGGCACGCATTGTACCATCAGAATGAACTTTCAGCATAAACAATCTGTCACAAGGCAATGGCTTATCAAAATCAGGAGACTTAAAAGTCATACCATCTAGCAAATCTTCTTTATCTATCTTATCCATCCATGAATCAAAAATAGTCATGTTTGTCACAATAACACCATTTTTGATAAATTTATTTATTTTTTTGAAATTATCCATATCTTTAATTATTTGTATATCTACATTTGATCTAAAAGAGATGTTGACTTTTTTAATTGTTTTATTATTATTTTTATGAAAGTTTTCTAAAAATAATAATAAATTTTCAAATACTCTATTAAAGCTTTTATTTCTAAATATTTTTTCATAACTATTTTCATCTAAAGGAGCAATTGAAATAGATAGATCTGTTAATCCACATTCTAAAAAATCATTTATGTCAAATGAATCAAGAAACGTTAAATTTGTATAAGTAGAAATATTTTTATAACCTATTTTTTTTAAATAAGTAACTTTTTCAATAAAGCCTTTATCAATTAAGACTTCGCCTGCATATGGAGTTAAATTAATTCTTTTACCACCAATATTTTTGTATTCATCGACTATCTTTTGAAATAAATCAAAACTCATTATCTTTTTTTCTCGTTTATCAAATTGATATGCACAAAAAATACAATTAGCATTACAAATATTTGATGTTTCCAAGAATAGCTCTTTAGGAACTTTGTAATTTAATAGTTTAATTTGAGAAATATTAATTAATTTTTTTATCATAATTGAACTAATCCCCATCTAACATCAGAAATGTCATTTTTTTTAACTTGAAAAAGCATCGCATCAGTAGCTCTAAAATAAAAACTTAATTCTTTTGAGTTCTCTCTTACAGCAACAATAAGACTATATATGTCTTCATTTAAAATACATTTAAATTCTTTTTTAAAATGTATTATATTTGAGTTAATAATTGTAAAATTATTAAGTTTTAGTCCAACTACATGAATCCCTTTTGTATTTACAAAAGTAATACCATTAATTAAGTTTTTTATAGGAAAGCCTTCTGGGAACAAAAAATCGAACTCTATATTATAATAATTTTCTGTTTTTAATATATTAACATCATAACCAGAAGAATCTATTATTGACAAATTCTTAATAGTAAATAATTTTTCTGATATGTAACTTGGAGATACATTTAAGTTTTCTAAAAAATCCAATTTCTCATTACTTATGTCTATATATTTTTTCAAAAAATTATTATTATTATAATTTGGATTTTTATTTAATTCTTGTTTTTGTTCTTCTTCTTTTACTTCAGCTTTCTCATTCATATCATCAATTACTTTTTGCTTATCTTTACTAAAAACAAGCTTTTGATAGTAGTCAGTTACTTTCTTTGGAGTATCATCCATGATGATTTCTCTATCATACAGCAGCACTGCACGGGAGCAGAACTCTACTACTGATTGGGCACTATGAGATACAAATATCACTGTTTTTCCATCTTTAAAAAGATTCTCTATTCTACTGTAACATTTTCTTTTAAAAAGCACATCACCAACAGCAAGAACTTCATCGACTATCAGGATATCTGGGTCTGTTGATGTTGCTATGCCAAAACCAAGCCTGGCTTTCATCCCACTACTGTAGCTTTTTACAGGTTGGTCTATATGTTCACCTATGTCGGCAAACTCTACTATCTCTTGAGTGATTTTTTCTCTATCTTTTTCTATGCTGTTTATCTGCAAGTTTAGCTTTATGTTTTCTCTACCAGTTAGTTCTGGTTTTAGAGAACTTCCAAGCTCTAGGATTGCGTTTATACGACCATGTATATTTACTCGTCCGCTTGTAGGAGTAAGTACACCTGAGATAATTTTTAGTAGAGTTGACTTACCAGCACCATTTACCCCTACAATTCCGAGTACTTCACCTTTTTTTACTTCAAGATTTATGTTTCTAAGTGCATAAAACTCTTTATGGTACTTCTTTTTAAAAGGATTAAGTGACTCTTTGAGTCTATCTACTGGCTTATCGTATAGTTTATAGACTTTAGAGATGTTTTGTAGGCTTATTGCTATGTTTTTATTCATCTCAATTTCTCCATCATCTCAAATGAGTTTATATCTAGTTTTGAAACCGCAAACCATTTTTTACCTAAGTCTTTTAAGCTAGCTCCAAAGTGATAGATTTCTTTTTCATCTATAATAAGAAATCTATCATGCGATAAATCAAACTTTGTTATAACTATCTTCGGATATTGGGCATTGTGTTTTTCTAGGTCTAATTGAAGTTCATTAGGTATTTTACTTGTATATATACTCATCTCTACATGTAGAGCTCTTTTGGTAAACAATACGAATGTGCTTTCATCTATATAGTTATCTATGAGCTTTATAGATTTTTTAGCACTTTTGATAATATCACTTACGAAAAGATACGCATCGAAGATTTGACCATTGTAAAAGATGTGATTTTGTTGCGGCGGGTTTTTTTCTATAGCATTAAAGAGTTGATTAAATTTATTATCTGATTCTAGTTTGCTTTGCAGTTGTTTTGTTTCTAGTGTATCAAGTCTTTGGAAGATACTTGCATTAGAGATAAGAAACTTGCGCATGCTAGCAAAAGTCCTAATGATTTGAACTGTTGTTTGTGAAGCAGTCTTACTTTTGAGTATAGTTGCCAACATATAAACACCTTGTTCGGTAAATACTTTAGGATTAGTTCTTGTTTTAGAAAAATTTGCGGTCGAAAGTTTCGACCGCAAGTCATTAAACTCAATATCACTCAATTCAAAAAAGAAATCTTCTTCAAATTTATCTACATTATTTTTAACAGCTTCATTAATTCTTTTTGTTTCAACATCATATAATTCTGCCAAATCACGGTCAAGCATCACTTGCAGACTTCTAATAGTATAGATTTTATTTTCTATGGTTTGGTTTTCCATTAGAGTGAGGTTATTCATATTATTTATGTTTTTATTCATCAGTAACACCTGTTAGATTTGCTTTTAGCTCTTCTTTTGAAGGTAGAACCTTGTTAAACTTTTTTGGCAGTTTATTATTTACTGTATATGTAGATACACCCATAGGCTGTACTACATTTTGCAAAGCGTATTCTACTTCAAGTGTATCTTTATCGGTGCATAGTATGATGCCAATGGATGGATTTTCATGAGGCATTTTGACAGTATCATTTAAAAGATTTAGATAAAAGTTCATCTTACCTGCATACTCTGGTTTAAACTTTCCTACTTTTAGCTCTATAGCTACTAAAGCATTAAGCTTTCTATGAAAAAATAAAAGATCTACAAAGTATTCATTTTCACCAAGGTTTAGTTTGTACTGATTTGCTACAAAACTAAAACCATAACCAAGTTCTAAAAGAAATCTTTTGATATTTTCTATAAGCTTGTTTTCTACTTGTCTTTCATGTGCTGTTTTTGAAACTTCTAAAAATTCTAAGTTGTACTCACTTTTGACTATATCTATGGCTAGTTCTGAGAGTTCCTTTGGAAGTGATAATTCAAAATTATTTGATTTCTCTTCAATCTTATCTCTTTGAAATAAATCAGTTTTAATATGATGCATAAGAACATTTCGATTCCAGCTATTTTCTATGGTCTGTTTTATGTAGTATTCTTGCTCTTTTGCATCTTTACACTTCTCAAATATAAGTATATTTTGCCCCCAAGATATTTCTCGCACAGCTTGTGCGAGTTTTTCACTATCTTTATAAGATAGATAAAAGTTTCTCATCCTCCAAAGATTTGAGGTTGAATACCCACTTTTTTCTCCAAACTCAGCTATAAGGTCTTTTGACATCTCCTCAACAACAGATTTACCCCATCCTAAAGTATCTTGTTTGCTAACTATCTCTTTACCTATCTCAAAGTAAAGCTCTATCATTAGTCTATTTACAGAGAGTATGGCTTTTGATTTTGCACTATATATTTTTTCTTTAAGCTCTTGTATAAAATGGTTATAGCTTTTGTCTGTTATATTCATTAGAGTACATCCCCAAAATGAGGTCTAAGTCTTTTAAAGACTAATGCGCCCAAGACTAAAACAACTACCGTTATACTCCAAAACTGCAAGCTATCTGCTGCTTTTTCCCAAAACCAAACCTTATTTATAAAAGTATCTCTAAAGCCTTCTACTACATATACCATTGGGTTGAGTTTTACCAAGTGGTGGTACTGTTCAGGTATAAGTTTAAATGACCAAAATATCGGTGTAAGCCAAAAACCAAACTGTATAACAACTCCTATAATCTCTCCTATGTCTTTTACAAATACTCTAAGTGAAGATGTTAGCCATCCAAGTCCTAAAGTTAAAACTACTGTACAAAGTATATAGTAAGGAAGTTGCAACCAGTAAATAGTAGGAAAAAAACCATTTAATAAAAATACAACGATAAGTAAACCTACCAATACAAGATGGATACCAAGTGATGATAAAACTTTTACAAGAGGAAGAATACTTACTCTAAAAGCGACTTTTTTTACTAAGTATGCACTACTTACTATGGCACTCATACCTTTGTTTGTAGCTTCTGCAAAGAAAAACCAAGGTATCATCCCACAAAGCAACCAAAGTACAAAAGGCGTACCATCTTCTGTTGGCCTTGCCTTAAAGCCCACCCCAAAGACAAACCAAATTACCAGTATAAAAAGAGCAGGTCTTAAAATTGCCCAAATAATTCCTAAGTAAGAACCTAGATATTGCTCTTTAAAATCATTATACGCTAGTGTGAAAAGTAACTTTCTACTATTTTTAATATGCTTTAAAAATCTGTAAAACTCTTTTATATATCTCAAACTATTTCACCACAAACCAAGGGTTTAGTAAATCTATTTTGTTATAAACAACTTGTGTATCTTTTTCAAACTGATATGTCATTTTTCCAGCTTCTCGCACTATTGCGTCAGCTGCTGCAGTGTCCCACTCCATAGTTGGAGCTAGCCTAGGGTAGATATCTGCTTCACCAGTTGCTACCATACAGAGCTTTAGTGAGCTTCCTTTTGAAACTTGCTCTATTTTTTTTGTATCAAGATTATCTATAAACTTTTGTGTTTCTTCTGATAGATGGGATTTTGAAGCTACTACAAATAGTTTTTCTTTTGGGTTGTTGTTTATTTGTAGCGGAAGTTTTTGATTGTTTTTATAGGCACCTTCATTTTGTTTTGCCCAGTATAGTTCATCTAAAGCTGGTGCATATACTACCCCTAAAATAGGTGTGTTTTTATGTATGAGAGCAATATTTACAGTAAATTCATCATTTTTCTTTATAAATTCTTTTGTGCCATCTATTGGATCTATACACCAGTAGTATTCCCACTCTTTTCTTATCTCATAAGGTACTTCTTTGTTTTCTTCACTCATAAGTGGTATATTTGGGTAGAGTTTTTGAAGTTCATTACAAATAATTTCATTTGCTTTTAAGTCAGCTTCTGTAAGTGGTGATTTATCATCTTTATACTCAACTGTAAAGTCTTTTGTATAAATCTCCATAATAGCTTTACCAGCTTTTAGAGCTATATTTTTAATATCTTCTATATTTATACTTTTAAGCATTTATGTATCCGTTAGTTTTTAAATAAGCTGTTATTTTATCTACATTATTATTTATATCTGCTTTATCGTTTACTAAATATACCTCAGGATTGAGAGGTTTCTCATAAGGACTATCTATGCCTGTAAAGTTTTTCAGCTCTCCTGCTCTTGCTTTCTTATAAAGTCCTTTTGGATCTCTTTGCTCACATACTTCAAGAGGTGCATCTACGAATATTTCTATAAATTCATCTGCTTCTACAAGATTTCTAGCTATTTCTCTATCAGATACGAAAGGAGATATAAAAGCTGTTAGTACTATAGTGCCACTATCTACAAAGAGTTTGGCAACTTCACCTATGCGTCTTATGTTTTCAACTCGTGAAGCTTCATCAAACCCTAAGTCACCATTGAGACCATGACGGACATTGTCTCCATCTAAAAGATATGTATGGTAGTTTAATTCATAAAGTTTTAGTTCTAGTGCATTAGCAAGAGTTGATTTACCACTTCCGCTAAGACCTGTAAACCAAATGACACAGGGTTTTTGGTTTTTTTGTTTTGCTCTTTGTTCTTTTTCTATGTGGCTATCATGCCAGACTATATTTTTATCCATCTGTTTTTCCTAAAAATTAAATACTATTGGTACAGCTATCAATACTACGCTTGAGTAAACAAGCGATACAATCCAGCCTATTTTGACAAAGTCTGTGGTTTTGTATCCACCTAGTGAACTCACCATAAGATTAGTTTGGTATCCATACGGCATCATAAAGCTCGCACTAGCTCCATAGGCTACTGCAAAGATAAAAGGTACAACACTTGCATCTAATGCAGTAGCAGTAGCATAAGCTATAGGAAAAGCAAGTGCAGCAGCAGCATTATTTGTAATTATTTCAGTTAGAAGTAATGTTAACAAGTAGATTCCTATAAAGCTACCATAGACTCCATAAGCTCCGAAGATTTCTACTACATATAGAGCAAAAATATCTGCTACACCACTATCTACTAGCACCTTAGCAATAGCAAGACTAGAACCTACGATGATAAAGATATCATATGCAAAGCGTCTTTTTATCTGCTCGAAGTTCATGGTTTTTGTAAGTAATAATACCGCCAACATAACAAGCAATCCTTTGAGTAGCGATAATATACCTAGTGCAGAAAGCAGTACAACAGTGGCAAACCCTGCAACTGTTGTAAAGCTTTTTTTACTACTAAATTTTTTATTATGTTCGATACTTCCAAAAATATAAAAGTTTTTTGCTATATTGTCTCGATATTTAAAGTCATTACCTACTGCTAAAACCAGCCTATCACCTGCTTGGATTGTTTCATGTCCTATCTTTGAAATGTTGTGTGAACCTCTTTTAAAAGAGACTATCGCTGCATCAAATTTAGAACGGAAGTTTGCCTCTTTGACCATCTTACCTATGAGGTTAGACTCTGGAGCGACAATAGCATCTACTAAGTTAAGTCTGTTTAAATCTACTCCTGCACTCATTTTTAATCCATCAAATTTTTTAAGCACTTCAATATGCTTGATATCTCCATTAAAAATAAGCCTATCATCTGCTTCTATAACTTCATTTGGATTTACTGGTGATATGGTTTTATTATCCCTTTGGATTTCTAATAAAAATAGATATTCTAATGCTCTTAAACCATTATCTTTAATGCTCTTACCTATAAGTTTACTGTTTGGTGTTACTTTTAATTCTAAGAGATGTTCTTCTATCTCTTTTGTATCGTTTTGATAGCTCGGTAAAAGCTTGCTAGCAAAGATAACAGTAATAACAACAGATATTGTAAGCAATAAACCCACAGTAAAAAAATCAAACATATGTAAACTCGGTAATCCATTTTGCACGACAAAAGAGTTCACGATAAGGTTTGTAGAAGTGCCTACGAGTGTCATAGTACCGCCAACAATAGCAAAGTAAGAAAGAGGAATAAGTAGTTTTGAAGGCAGATGAGTGTTGTTACTTTTTATAATTCCCATAAAACTTGCCACTACTGCTGTGTTGTTTAAAAAAGCTGAGAATATCGGTGTAACAATCCCAAGTCTAAGCAAAGATAGCTTATAGCTAGGTCTAATAAGTAGTTTTGAAAAGTACTCTATGATTACTGTTTTTTCGATAGAGACTGATACTAAAAGTAAGAGAAGTAAAACAATAAGTGAGCTGTTGGTATAGCTACTTGTCCACTCGTTAATATTAAGTAGCCCTACAAGATAATACAGCGTAGCCAATCCTCCAAAAAGATAAGAAGGTCGGTACTTGTTTTGAATAAGTAAGAGTAGTAAAGCTACCAAACTAAGAGCTACGAATAGTTTCAAACTTCTTTACACTCCCACTCTGGATAGTTTCTTCTAATGTACTCATTGAGTTCTTTTTCTGCTTGAGTGTACTCTTTTTGTGTTTCATTCTCATCTGTTTCTATCGATTCTATAATCATTCCAGCACCCAAAGTTTCGTTTGTGTATCTATCTATGATAATAAAACTACCTGTATATCTATTGGCTTCATAAGGATCTACGGCTATATTTCTATCTAGTGCAATAGTGCATTTTGCAATGTCGTTTAGTTCTAGGTTTTGAGCTGGAAGCTCTTCAAATGTATTTATATCTTTTTTATATTCTATTGATTTAAATGAGCCGTTTATAACTGATGTAGCGCGTTTGATGATATAAGATCGGAAGAGCGTCG
>JAVETY010000005.1:0-35360 GCA_034005815.1 Sulfurimonadaceae bacterium
CTCTCCACCCCAACGTGCGAAAAAGTCATTTTCTCTAATAGTTTTTTGAAGTATATTGCTTAGTTTGATAAGAACTTCATCACCAACTTGGTGCCCATGAGTATCATTTACTTTTTTAAAGTGATCGATATCAAACATAATAAGTCCAAAACTTTTATTATATTTATAAGATGATTCTAGCATTTGAGCTAATTTTGATTCAAAACTTCTACGGTTATATGCTTTTGTAAGAGGATCATGTTCTGAGACAAACTTTAGTTTTTGTTTGTCTGTAACATCTTCTCTTGTTGAGATGTAACCTATTTTATTAGCATGTATATCATAGCGAGGTTCTATAAGAATTTTAACCCATATCTCAGTACCATCTTTTCTGAGTATGCGTAGTTCTGTACGAAAAGTTTTATCTACGGAGATAGTTTTCCACATCGCGTCATAAATTTCAGGGGGTGTTTTTAATGATTTTAAAATGGAGTGATTACTCCCCAAAAGTTCCTCTTTACTATAACCTGAAAGGTTGCAAAAGGCTTCATTGACATAGGTTATTATTCCATTTAAATCTGTATGAGACATAGGGATATATTTGTTTATCATCCACTCATTGACTCTTTTTTCTAGCTCTAGTTCGAGTTGACTGGAGATATTTTTAGCAATAACTACAAAGTATCCACCATCTTTTTGAATATAGTTTATACTCATCTCTAAAGGGATAGAATGCTCCTTATTAACATATAAATAGGCTCTTTTTGTGACTGCTTTTTGCCCTTTGAACTCAAAAAAGGAGTGAGTGTAGTTATTTTCTTTTTCAATAGGTAGCAAAAGATTTTCAATTGCAAAAGATTTAAGTTGATGTTCTTTGAGATTGAGAAGATTATATACAGGGGCGTTTGCAAATTTTATTTTTTTGGTAACTGCATCTATAGCGATGATGAAATCATCCGTATGGTTAATAAGATATAAAAGCTCATCCATGCGTGATAAAATCTTATTGAAGAAGCGATCGAGTATCGCTAAGAGTAAAAACATTAAAATAATACTTATAAGAATAGAGATGAGAAAGAAGTTGAAAAAGAGTTTCTGTGATTCGCTTATATCTTCTAATGTGATAATTTTTACAACAGGGGCACCCTCAATATCTTCAAGGATAAATTCATACTTTGCATAGGTCTTATTATTGACATGAATGTGTGTACTGGAATTATGTTTGAATGACTCGTTGAGCTCCTTGTCTATGATGACAGAGGTATGAAAATTATCTGTAGATTTCTCTTTTATAAATACAAAACTTTCGTAAGAACTTAGTTCTTTCATAGCAAGAGCGAAATAGGTTGGTTCAACCCCTACCTCTATAAATCCTAAAAATTGCTCATTATTATAAATAGGATGTGAAATTCTATATTTCAAGCCGCATATTCCATACTCAAAGTAGCTTCTGTCTTTTGGATTTTGAATGATTTCTGCAATAGAACTACGTAAATCAGAGCCCTTATCTTCATAAAGATTTTTATCATGCATACGTATATAAGAATAGCCTCTAGTATCTGTTATGTGAAAAGTCTTTATAGCTGGAGTTTGGATCTTAAGATTGGTAAAATTAAATTCTAGGTTATCTGCATAAGTATTTTTATAAAGAAAAGTATTGTTTTGTAAATCTTTTTTGAAATCTTGGAAATAATCGAATTTCGTAATTGTTTCTAAACGGCTTGTGATGGAATAGGT
Organism: Sulfurimonadaceae bacterium; assembly: GCA_034005815.1. Taxonomy (GTDB): domain Bacteria; phylum Campylobacterota; class Campylobacteria; order Campylobacterales; family Sulfurimonadaceae; genus Sulfurimonas. Next base: position 1,717 of record JAVETY010000005.1, read on the forward strand.
TAGATTTTTTTCTATATGCACAAGGAGTGATTTGAGGTTTTTTTCTTTTTCAAGGTAGCGGAACTCTTGCTCTTTTGATTTAACATAATAAAGATAGATATTAAAAAAAAGAGTTAAAAAACCAAAGATTATAGTCGTAATAAACATGATTTTATTTTTAAGAGGTTTTGTTTTCATAAGTGAATAGGGTCCATAGTCTAAAAGTTAAGGGATCATTTTATCTTATACTTGCTTTAGAGATTGTTTAGTTATTTTTTTAGGGTATCATTTTGGCATGAAAATTGAAACTAGCTATAACTATGAAACAAAATGGACACTAACACAAGAGGCGGATTTACTGCGTATCATTATAGATGAGATAGGGGATGCAGATCCAAAAGGAACCCTTGACTATATCAAAGAGGGTATACAAAAAGGTAAAATCATAAGTGTTGGCTCATGTAAATTTAGAGCTCTTCGCACATAAAGGAAAAATATGTTTATGAGTCCAGAATTAGCAAAACTGTCACTAAGACTGAGTGTGGGGATTTTGATACTTTTTCACGGAATACACAAGATAATTTATGGTGTTTCTGGGGTAAAAGCGCTTTTATCAAAAGCTGGGTTGCCTGAGTTTTTTGCTTATGGTGTTTACGTGGGTGAAGTAATTATTCCTGTATTTATTATATTAGGACTTTATGCACGTATTGCATCACTTTTTTTAGCATTTACTATGCTCATGGCTATGTTCTTAGCGTATTGGGGTTCATTCTTCTCTTTAAGTAAGCAAGGCGCACCTCTTATTGAGTTGCCATTACTCTATTTTATACTTGCAATAATCATTTTTTTGCAAGGCAGCGGGAAGTTCTCAGTTAACAACAAGTAACTTTTTAGGTGTTTTTAAATTTTCCAGCCTTTATTTAAGCTTCTATTTTAAATTACTGCTATAAACTCTTTGTATTAATAATTGAAGTGGATTGTATGGAACAAAATGAAAGAGTTATCTTAGTAGTAGATGACGTAGCCTCTAATGCACAGTTGCTTGCATCTATACTACAAAAAAATTATCGTACGAAAATCGCTTTAGATGGAGCGACGGCACTTGAACTCGTTGTAATGGACCCAATCCCGGATATTATCCTCTTAGATATAGAGATGCCAGAGATGAATGGTTTCGAAGTGTTACAGCGACTCAAAGCAAACCATGCGACAAAAGATATACCTGTGATTTTTGTTACAGGGTATGATGCGGTAAAAGAAGAAGAGAGAGGGCTTTTAGAAGGTGCGGTGGATTACATAACGAAGCCTATTCGTCCTGTTATAGTAAGAGCGCGGATAAATATTCATCTCACTATAAAAGAGCAACGTGATAAGCTAATCTTTGCAGCTTCGCACGATTTGTTAAGTGGACTTTATAACCGTCGCCATTTAACAGAAGAGGGAAGTCGTAGATTTTCAAGTGCGATTCGTCATCAATTACGCCTTAGTATGATTATGCTTGATATTGATCATTTTAAAATCATCAATGATACATATGGGCATTTAGCGGGTGATGAAGTTATTCGCGCTGTCTCACAAGTGCTTTTACAATATAAACGTAATGAAGATTTTGCAGCACGCTATGGTGGAGAAGAGTTTATAGTATTACTCGATAATTGTAAAATCGAAGATGCAGTATTAAAAGCAGAACAACTACGAAAACTTATTGAAAGTTTGGTACCTGATGGGATTAAAGTTACTGCAAGTTTTGGAGTAACGGAGTTACAACATTCGCACCGTAGTTTTGAAGAGATGATAAAAGAAGCAGATGAAGCACTCTACCACTCCAAAGAAAATGGAAGAAATCAAGTGAGTTATTGATTCTATGAAATAAAACGAACGCGTCCGTTTTACGAGGAGGGACTTATCGTCTCTCCAAACCCTATACTCTTACTCGTTATGGATGTGGAACTTTTAGTTTTGAGTTCAGACTCCAGCCAATGACTACCATCAATGCTAAAACTACCTCTGCTGGTAAAAAACCATAGCTATTTCCAAGATATACCAACCATAAAAGTATTGCACCAAGCGGAGATGGAACACCTACAAAGTGTTTACTCACTTCTCCAGCATCTGCATTGATATTGAAATCTATAAGACGTCTAAGGCCACAAATCACATAATAGATAGATACAGCTCCCGCTAAAACCATCCACATGCCATGAAATGAGACAGCATACACAGCTTGAAAGATTAAAAAGACAGGTACGAGTACAAAAGTCAAGAAATCTGCAAAACTATCAAGCTGAATACCGAATTCGTTAGAAAGCTTGAATCTACGTGCTATTTTTCCATCAAAAATATCGAACGCTCCACCAACCCATGCCAAAATAATCGCAACGAAGAAATTATTTTGTGTAATAAAGTAAGTAGCACCGAGACCTGCGGCAATGTTAACAAAAGTAAAAAGATTTGCCAAGTTAAAGTGTGAATCACTACGAAAGAGAAATTGCATGAAAAACCTCAATTTTTTGTGCAATTATAGCTTAGAAATAAACTCTTACGCTAGTTTGGAAAAGTTTTGTTTAATTTTTAATAATAACGCAACACTTAATAGACTATTAATATGATATCTATTATCATAACGAAAATTTATTTCAAAGATGATTTATGATGACACTTTATGATTGTGACAAAAGTGAAAAAGTACAAGTGGTCAAAATCCATTCAGATACCCTTTTAAGACAAAGACTTATCTCTTTTGGTATTATGAAAGGGGCAGTGTTAGAGGTATTAGAGCACGCACCAGCACGAAGTACTATAGAGATTAAAGTTTCAAAAACACGCATTGCGCTTCGAGATAAAGAGGCGCAACTTATTGAGGTACAAAAGATATGAATAATAAAGAGATAAAAGTAGCTCTTGTTGGGCAACCAAATGTTGGAAAGAGTATGCTTGTTAATTCAGTAACAAATGCACATTTACATGTTGGAAACTTCACTGGTGTGACAGTTGAGAAAACAGAAGTTTATTTTGAATATAAGGGATATCACTTTACAGTAGTCGATTTACCTGGAACCTATGCTTTTACTGATTATAGTATAGAGGAACGTGTAACACATGAGTATCTTTGTGGTCGTGGATATGACTTAATACTCAATGTTGTGGATTCTACAAATCTAGAAAAAAATCTCCAACTCTCAGCAGAACTGATGAATATGGGTAAGAAGATGGTGATAGCGCTTAACATGGATGATGAAGCGCAAAAAGAGGGGATAGAGATTGATGCTACTTGTATGTCAAGACTCTTAAGTATCCCATGTATCAAAGTTTCAGCTGTTACAAAAGAGGGGATCGAAAGCCTTTTAGAAGCTGTAGTAGAGGTATTTACACATGAGATAGTAGAGCCAAAGCTTATCTTTAGTGAAGCAACGGAAGAGGAGATTACAACTCTTGTCAGCCATTTAGAAAAACATAAATATAATGCAAAAAATAGCTATAGAAATGTAGCAATCAATCTTTTAAAAAATAATAAAAAAACATATACCCGTATCCATGATGATCCAATATGGATAGAGCTACAACCGATTGTAATAGATGCAAGACGTCATATAGAACTGCATCATGATACAGATGATATCCATGAGGCGTTTGCAGAAGAATATAGTGCATTTAACAAGGGTATCACCATAGAAGTGATGAAACAGGAAACAAGAATTGAGAAAAAAACGCTTACAGAAAAGATTGATAATATTTTAATCCACCCAATTTTTGGAATCCCAATATTCTTATTTTTTATGTGGAGTTTATTTCAAATCACGTTTGAACTTGGCTCTATCCCGATGGATTTAATTGAAGATTTTTTTGGTTGGTTTGGAGAAACTTTAGGAGCAACAATTGCAAATGACGAGATTCGTTCCCTTGTTGTAGATGGAGTACTCGCTGGTGTGGGCGCTGTTGTTTTATTTGTTCCAAATATTATGATTTTATTTATTGGTATAGCCCTTTTAGAAGGGACAGGTTATATGTCAAGAGTTGCATTTTTACTTGATGGATTCTTTCATAAATTTGGACTTCATGGACAATCATTTATTCCATTAGTAACAGGTTTTGGATGTTCAATCCCAGCGTACATGAGTGCACGTATTCTTAAAAATGATAGAGATAGACTTTTGACTCTTTTTATTATTGGTTTTATGAGTTGTGGAGCAAAGCTTCCTGTATACGTACTTTTTGCTGGAGCATTTTTTGCACCCGAGATGGCTGGAAATATCTTATTTCTTATCTATATAACAGGGGCATTGTTGGGACTGATTGCAGCTAAAGTCTTGAAAATGACTGCTTTTAAAGGTAAAGATGAACCTTTTGTTATGGAGATGCCAAAATACCGCTTGCCATCTTTGAAGCTTATCTGGCACACAGTGATGACAAAAACATGGATGTACCTTAAAAAAGCGGGTACATTTATCGCAGCAGCATCGATGCTTATATGGTTTTTAAGTAACTACCCACACAATAACGAACTTGAAGAATATTATGCAACAAAGATAGAAAGTGCACAAGATGAAAAAGAGAAGAAAAAACTAGAAAATGTACATGCTAGTGCACATCTAGAACAAAGTTACCTTGGAACGATAGGAAAATTTAGTGAGCCTTTCTTTGCACCACTAGGGTTTGATTGGAAAATGAGTATTGCTCTTCAAACTGGACTTGCAGCAAAAGAGGTTGTCGTTTCAACTTTGGGTGTACTTTACGCTCTTGGAGGAGATGTAGATGAAGAAAACAGCTCACTACAAAGTGCAATAGCAGCAAATATCTCTTTTGCCTCTGCACTCTCTTTTATTGTTGTGATTATGATATATCTTCCATGTTTAGCAGCTTCGATTGTATTTACACGTGAAGCTGGAGGGATAAAATACTTTTTTTATCTTTTTATACTTACATCAATCGTCGCGTATGTACTAGCGTTTATTGTTTATAATCTAGCCAATTTTTGGTCCTAACAATAGCATCTCTTTTTAAGAGGTGCTTAGTATGAAGTGATAGTTGATTCGCCTGCATTTTCTATTATCCATTTTATGGTATAAATTCACTTTTTATTGTAAGGGGAAACATAATGCGTTTAATAAAAGAACTTTTCAAACTTTATCTACTTTTTGCACTTATCTTCTTTCTTGGTCGCTTGACTCTTTGGATCATCTATTTTGACCGCTTTGAGGATATTTCATTTTTTGAATCACTTTTAAGTTTTGTTTATGGTCTTCGTATGGATACGATTGTTATAAGTATAGTCCTTGTTATCCCTACGATATTTTTAGCAATTTCACCTCAAATCTTTAGCAAGTATATTGCAAAAGGTATGAAATGGTATTTTGCTCTTTGGCTTTTGATTTTTGTATTTATTGAAAATGCGACAATTCCATTTTTTGCACAGTATGATGTACGCCCAAATTATCTTTTTCTCGCTTATCTAGAATATCCAAAAGAAGTTATTTCTCTGATGTTTAAAGATTATCTTTTAGAGCTCATTATCTCTTTTGTTATGATGGGAGCTTTAGGATATTGGTTTATAAAATCACGTCTTTTTGATTTTGAAAATGCAATGCAAACACGTTATATATATAGATTATTAATGCTTTTACCACTTTTAGTAGTACTTTTTATAGGGATTCGCTCCTCTTTTGGACATCGCGGAGTCAATATATCAGATGCAATGTATAGCACAAATAGAATTATTAACGAAATAACAAAATCTTCTTTACATGCCATAGGCTACGCTGCGTATAGTAATAGTAAAAATAGTACAGATCTAGTAAAACAATATGGAAAAATGGCTCTAGAAGATGCATATGAAATTGCAAAAGAGACACTTAATATAGAGTTTGATGATATGTCAAGACCTTTTTATAGAGAAGCACCAACACACTTTAAATCAGAAAATCCTAAAAATCTTGTTATTTTTATACAAGAGAGTATGGGTTCGCAGTTTGTAGAGTTTAGTGGTGGAAGAAAAGATTTAACACCTAATATGAATAAATTAGGACGTGAGTATTTAGCATTCTCAGATCTCTACTCTAATGGAACAAGAAGTATCCGTGGTCTTTGTGGTTTGAGTGCTGGATTTTTAGCAATGCCAGGAGAGGGGATACTCAAACGTACAAAATCTCAGAGTGATTTTTTTAATGTGGCATCACTTTTGAAGCCGTATGGGTACAAATCAAGTTTTATTTATGGTGGTGAAGGACGCTTTGATAATATGAAAAGCTGGTATTTAGGGAATGGCTTTGATGAGGTGATTGAACAAAAAGATTTTAATAAACCTACATTTGAGAGCACATGGGGTGTATGTGATGAAGATTTAGTTATTGAAGCCAATAAGCAATTTAAGCAACATGCCATGAAAGGTGAGAAATTTGTCTCTGTGATGTTTTCGCAATCGAATCACGCTCCTTTTGAACTTCCAAAAAATAAAATTGAATTTGTAGAGGGTGTGCCAGAGCAAAGTGTAGAAAATGCTATCAAATATGCAGACTTTGCAATAGGAAGATTTTTCGAACTCGCAAAAGAAGAGGAATATTATAAAGATACAGTTTTTGTAGTAGTAGCTGATCACAACATTCGTGTTCATGGCGATGAGCGTTTACCTGTATCTATGTTTCAAATCCCTGCCGTTATCGTTGTTGATGGCATGTTGCCTCAGATGTACGATGAAATCGCAACACAGCCTGATGTGCTAGCTACTGCAATCGATCTTATTGGTATCGATTTAGCGTATCCTATTTTAGGACATAGTATCTATAGCGATACTAAAACAGATGTGTCACTCATGCAGTTTAACGATACATATGCGTTACGTAAAGGGGGAAAGGTGGCTATATTGGAGCCAAATATTGCACCTCAAACATATATCTATGAGAATAAAAAACTCATTCTTGCACCAAAAGATGAAGCACTCGAACAGGCAGCTTTAGCTCTTATAGTGATTTTGGAGGATCTGTATGATAAAAAACTTTATAAATAAACCTATAGGGCACTATCCCCTTATAGTAATTGTCGCACTTTTTATGGTGACGTTTTTTAATTTTTCTTTTTTTAAAAATACGCTCAATGTGTATGAGTTTTCAGGATTAAATATAGTTTATATTTTTTCTTTATATATAGTACTGAGTTTTTTTATAATTTTTCTTTTGTCGCTTTTTGCTTCGAGATATACAACCAAACCTTTACTTATTTCTCTTTTGGTTATCTCCTCTTTTTGTGCTTATTTTATGGATACATACAATGTAGTTATAGATGATAGTATGATACAAAATGCCCTCCAAACAGACTTCAATGAATCGCTTGATTTATTGAGCTTTTCTCTTATTTTCTATTTTCTATTTTTAGCTCTCCTACCCTCTTGGATCATCTATAAGCTCCCTATAAAATATCGCCCTTTACGACAAGAGCTTTTAGAAAAATTAATCTACGTTTTAGGAGCATTACTTCTAATTGTGATTATTTTATTTAGTTTGAGTAAATTTTATACCTCTTTTTTTAGAGAGCATAAGCCTTTACGTTATTATACAAATCCTACATACTGGATTTATGGTATTGGAAAATATACAGCTTTAATGTCACAAAGTGTTCCCAAAGATATGATAAAAATAGGGGAAGATGCAACTATTAGAGAAAAAGTAGATACTGACACGCTAAAGAAACCTGAGCTTGTTATTTTGGTCGTTGGTGAAGCAACAAGAGCCGATAGATTCTCTCTTAATGGATACGAAAGGGAAACAAATCCACTTTTAGCACAAGAAAATGTGATTAGTTTTCCTAATTTCTTCTCATGCGGAACATCTACTGCCCACTCTGTACCTTGTATGTTTGCAATGTATGATCGTAAATCTTACTCTGATTATAAAGCAAGAACAACAGAAAATGTTCTCGATGTACTTGACCGAGTAGGTGTTAATATCCTTTGGCGTGATAATAACTCTGATTCCAAAGGAGTTGCCCTTCGTGTTGCGTATGAAGATTATAGAACACCTGCTAATAACACAATTTGTGATGAAGAATGCCGTGATGAGGGGATGCTCATAGGACTTGATAGCTATATCAATAAACATCAAGGTGAAAATGTTTTAATAGTTTTACATCAAATGGGGAATCATGGACCAGCATACTATAAGCGTTATCCAAAAGAGTTTGAAAAATTTACTCCAGTATGCCAAACAAATCAGCTCGAAAAATGTAGTATGGAAGAGATAGGTAATGCGTACGATAATAGTGTGCTTTACACAGATACATTTTTAGAAAAAACCATAACATTGCTAAAAAACTATGAAGAAACCTATGGAACGACTATGATTTACATGAGTGATCATGGTGAAAGTCTGGGAGAGAATGGACTTTATCTGCATGGGATGCCTTATTTTATGGCTCCAGATGAGCAAAAAAGAGTAGCTTCTGTATTATGGCTTGGTGAGAGTAATCAAAAGAATCTTCAGTATGAAAAAATAAAAGCAAAAAAAGATCTTCTTTTTTCACATGATAATCTGTTCCATTCACTACTTTCAGTTTTTGAAGTAGAAACAGATGTGTATGATAAATCACAAGATATTTTTTATGACACAAAATAATATTAGCAAATATATTGTGTGGACATCGCTGTGTTTATTTACAGCATTATTTTTTTTTGAGTTTACACAAGCTGATGTAATTATCCAAAATTATTTTTTTGACCCTTTGACGCAAACATGGCTAGTAGATAAAAATAATACTTTTTTAAGATTTATCTTTTATAGTGGTATAAAAAAGTTACTTATTGTATTTGGTGTGGGATTATTGATCACACTTCTATTTTTTAGAAAAACATTTTTTGTCCAGACATATAAAAAAGGGCTTCTTTTGGTTGTCCTTTCAGCGTTAGCCATTCCGCTTGTAGTGGGCTCTGTTAAAGCCATGACCAATGCACCTTGCCCGTGTGATATGAAAATATATAATGGAATATATCCTAGTGTAAAAGTTTTCGAGAAATACCCAGAAGATTTTGAAGAGATGCAGCCAATAAGATGTTGGCCCGCAGGACATGCGAGCGGTGGTTTTGCACTTATGGCATTTTTCTTTTTTTTTAAAACCGCTAAAAATCAAAAAAGAGCACTTTTCTTTGCCTTGATTATAGGATGGAGCATGGGTGGATACAAGATGCTTATAGGACACCACTTTCTAAGCCATACAATTATCACCATGCTTATAGCTTGGCTTATCATTCTCATTCTTGCAAAATTTCTTAAAATTAACGCATCATTAGCATAGATTAGCTACACTTCATGTTATGAAAAAAATATTAATGATTGAAGATGATTTAGAACTCGCAGAGATTCTAACAGAATATTTAGAGCAGTTTGATTTTGAGGTGGTCACAGAAGATGACCCATTTAAGGCTGTGAGTATTTTAAAACTAGAGCCTTTTGATTTGGTAATACTTGATTTAACCCTTCCTGGGATGGATGGTTTGGAGGTATGTGAAGCTATTCGTGAACGTCAAGATATCCCTATCATTATCTCAAGTGCAAGAAGTGATGTAACCGATAAGGTAAAAGCACTCGAACTAGGCGCAGATGACTACATGCCAAAGCCATACGACCCAAGAGAACTTGAAGCACGTATCCACTCAGTTTTACGTCGATATGAAGCAAAAGCACAACAAAAAGAGGAATCTAAGAGCGATTTTAAATGTGATAACTCTTCGATGACTATTACTTATAAAGGGCGCAATATTGACCTTACAAATGCTGAATATGGGATACTCTCTTATATGATTGCAAAACAAGGTTTGGTGGTTTCAAGAGAGGATCTTATCCATAACGTAAACGCTATTAATGAAGACTCTTCAAACAAAAGTATCGATGTAATGGTAGGACGTATCCGAAATAAACTCGGAGATAAAACTCTTATAGAATCAGTACGTGGCGTAGGATATAAACTTCTTAAATGAATTTAAAACAATACGCAGTTGTCCTGACTGTTTTATTTGCACTCACTGTTTCTTTAGTGAGTGTAACGATTATTTTTTATGAGTTTTTTAAACTCAACCGCATTCAATATCTAGACTCCATTTTTACTAAATACTCTGTTATTACCCAAATCTACAAAGAGCATCAACAACGCAATAGTTCTGATATCTTACTAGAAGCAAATCTTGCTGTATATAATTTTAGAATGGAGAAAAATAAAACTCTAAAAAAAGTGATCTTACAACATGGAAATATTCTCAAACAAGAGGGATTCCAAAGTGTAGATGATGCAGTTATGCTTAACTCTTATGGTGTTTTTACCAAAAAAGTGGTGAGTGATTTGCGAGCTACTATGCTTCAGTATAAAAGTATTATTTATTTTCATATTGAAACACCATCTGGAAGTATAATCATAGAAGATGAAGAGTTAAAACCTTACCGCCCTTGGAATATTCTTTATGTATATACTACTGTTATCGCTGTGATTGCTTTTTCATTTTTCTTGATTTTACAAAAACTAAGACCTCTTATACGCCTAAGAAGAAAAATTGCACTTTTTGGAAATGGAAACTTAAATATCTCATTTAAAACAAATGGAAGTGATGAGATAGCACTTGTCTCAAATGAGCTTGAAAATGCACGTAAAAAAATTAATACAATTTTAGATTCTAGAACGCTTTTTTTACGAAACATTATGCATGAATTAAAAACTCCTATCGCAAAAGGAACAATTGCTACACAGATGCTAGAATCACAAAAACAGCGAGATAGATTTTGCTCCATCTTTGGGCGCTTAGAATCACTTGTAAATGAATTTGCTCTTATAGAAGAGGTAACAAGCATTGGAGATAAGGCAGAATTTAATGAATACAGGCTTATCGATGTGATTGATGGAGCTATTGATATGGCAATGGTCGATGTAACACTCGTAAGTGTTGAAGTGGAACCAAATACAAAAGTACATGTTAACTATAAACTCTACACAACAGCGATAAAAAATATGATAGATAATGGGATTAAATACTCAAGCGATAGCAAAGTAGCAATACTATATAAAAATAATGAACTCTACTTTGAGAGTAGAGGAGAATGTATAAAACATTCGCTTCAGTACTACATAGAACCTTTTACAAAAGAGAATCCATCTAAAAATAGTTTTGGACTTGGTTTATATCTTGTTGATTCGATATTAAAGGTGCATGAACAAGTTTTAGCTCATGAATATGAGGATGGAATAAACAGATTTATTTTTGTATAAGTATAAATCTATACAATATAAAATTATTCTTAATAGTAAGGGTTAGGTGCAATGAGCAGAGATTTTAAAATATTTATGGTAATCTCTGCTTTTATAGGATTTGTTTTTGGGTGGTATCTACATTCTTTATACAATCTTCCACAAGAAGAATTAAAAAAAATATCTATTCTTGATGAGATACGAGCAACAAAACAATTAAATGTTGTACTCTTAAACTCCCCCTCTACTTATTATATTGGTGCTTCCGGGGAACAAGGGTTTGAATATGACCTTTTAAAATCATATGCTGAGCATCTTAATGTTGATTTAAATATTACGGTGGCTAATACAGTCAAGGAAGCGATAGAGCTTAGTAAAAATCCAAATATCCATGTAACATCTGCATCTATCTCAAAAACCAATGCACGTGAGAAGCATTTTTATTTTGGACCATCTTATTTTGAAGTGCAAGAACAGCTCATATGTAGTCGCAATATGATTGGAACAGGAAGATTTCCTAGAGATATAGAACAACTAGCAGGGCTTAGTATTATCGTAGGGGATGAAACAAGCTATAGCGAAACAATTCAAAAGCTTCAAAAAAATGGGTATGACATCAATGCTACGTTTACTTCAGAACATTCAACGGAAGAACTTTTAGAGATGGTTTCAAAAAATGAAGTAGATTGTACTATAGCAGATTCAAATATTTACCTACTCAATCTTCGTTATTTTCCTGAGATGGCATTGGCATTTAATATAAGCTCGCGTGAGCAATTAGCATGGGTGATTAAAAAAGATGCTCACAATCTCCGCACCGACATGTATGCTTGGTTTAATAACTTTAGCCAAAGTGGAAAAATCGCACAACTCAAAGATCACTACTATAGCAATGCTATCCATTTTGATTACTATAATACGAAAATTTTTTATAAGAGGATAGAGACGAGGCTTCCTCGATATAAAAAACATTTTGTTTTAGGAGGGGAGCAGTACAAGATTCCTTGGAAAGTTTTAGCTGCACTTTCGTATCAAGAATCACATTGGAACCCTAAAGCTCAAAGTTTTACAGGGGTGAAAGGGTTGATGATGCTTACCCTAGATACGGCAAAGATGTTGGGTGTAAAAAATAGACTCGATCCTGAAGAGAGTATTATGGGGGGAACCAGACATCTCAATCAGATGCTAAAGTTTGTTCCTGATACAGTAGAAGGGGAAAATCGCCTTAAATTTGCACTCGCTGCATACAATATAGGGATGGGACATATTCAAGATGCGCAAATATTAGCAGAGCAGATGGGGTACGATAAAAATGCTTGGAGCGATTTAAAAAAGGTATTACCACTCTTATCTCAAAAGAAATATTACAAAACTTTAAAGTTTGGTTATGCCAGAGGAAGTGAACCGATTCGGTATGTTGAAGCAATCTATGAGTATAAAAATATTTTAGAGAAATATCTAGAAAGTAGTGAGTAAAACCCCAAAAGGTATTTGGGGTTCAATGAACTTAGTGCGCTTCTCTTTTAGAGTTAACTTCACTTAAAAAACTTTCCATGTCATAACGAACTCTATATTCAGAAGTCATAATATGGATGAGAATATCTCCTAAATCGATAACAACCCAGTCCCCACTCTCATCTACATAAAGAAACTTCTCTGCTGGTTTTAAATCTTTTTTGAGATAATCAAGTAAAGCTATCGTATGTTTTGCTCCAAGTGAAGAAGCGATAATTACATAATCTACAAAATACTCTTTTGTTCGTAAATCAAATACTTCAATTGCCTCTGCTTTGTTTGTGTCTAGTACTTTAACTATATTGTCAATTCTGGTTTGCATCTATTTCCTTGTAGTGTTTTATGATTTTATCTGCACATATTTTTGGTAACTTTTGTCGCTCTATAGTTTCTCGTAACTCTGTGGAAGAGACACTGCATCTCACATCAAGTTTTAAAAACTCTTGTGGTACATGGCAACCTTCTCTTGTAGCAACCATAAATGTGACTCGCTTTTTGAGCTCATCATACCTATACCACTCTTCCAGCTTTGCTAGATTATCAGCGCCTATGACGAGATAGATCTTTTTGAACTTTGTTAAAAGATACTCCACACTTTCTATCGTTGGAACTTTTCTTTGTTGCTCGGTTTCATACGTTTCTATCATGACATTTTTATACGACGCAAAAGTTTCTTTCAGCCATGCTATGCGTAAAGAGGCATCAGCGAATACTTTTATTTTAAACGGATTGAGATACGCGGGCATGATAATCACTCCATCAATCTCATTACGTTGAAGTAAAGCTTCAACAACCGCTATATGACCAATATGGGGCGGGTCAAAAGAACCACCAAAAAGTGCAACATTTTCCATAATTTTAAAGAGAATTATAACTAAGTTAAGATAAAATAGACCAATTTTATTTAAATAAAGAGGAAATGATATGGCACTTAAAATAGCGATAAATGGATTTGGTAGAATTGGTCGATGTGTAGCACGTATTGCTGCGATGAGAGATGATGTTGAAGTAGTAGCTATCAATGATATGGCAACTATGGAAATGATGGTATATCTTTTAAAAAACGATTCAGTACATGGTACTTTTGCACAAGATGTAGAGATAATAGACAAAGATCACATCAAAATTGCAGGTAAAAGCGTAAAAGTATTTTCAGACCGTGATCCTAAAAACCTCAAGTTCGCAGATTACGGCGCTGAAATGGTTTTAGAGTGTACTGGTGTGTTCTTAACACAAGAAAGTGCACAAGTGCATATCGATAATGGTGTTAAAAAAGTACTTTTCTCTGCTCCAGCAAAAGATAAAGAGACTCCTACCTTTGTAATTGGTGTAAATGAAGAGCTTTATGCAGGACAAAAAATCGTTTCTAACGCTTCTTGTACTACAAACTGCCTTGGGCCAATAGCAAAAGTTTTAGATGATGCATTTGGAATTGAAAAAGGTCTTATGACAACAATCCACGCATATACAAATGACCAAAATATCCTAGACGTAAAACACTCTAAAGATAAAAGACGTGCAAGAGCGGGTGCTATCAATATGATTCCTACAACAACGGGTGCTGCTAAAGCTATCGGTTTAGTTATGCCACAACTTCAAGGTAAACTTCATGGACAAAGTGTTCGTGTTCCAGTACCTAACGTTTCTATGGTTGACTTAAACGTAATTGTTAGAAAAAATACAACAAAAGAGGAACTGACTGCAGTATTTAATAAAGCAGCTGAGACAACTCATAAAGGGATTATTCTTATTGATAACGAGATGAGAGTATCTCAAGACTTTATGGGATGCCCATATAGTGCAATACTTGCAGCAGACCTTACACAAGTTGTAGATGGCAATATGGTAAAACTTATGGCATGGTACGACAATGAGTGGGGTTATTCTGAAAGACTTGTAGATATGGCTGTACATATCTCAAAAAAATAATATAAACATTTTGGGGAACTCCGCCCCAAAATAACTCTAAATATCACCTTGGCATGTTGCCATATTTTGAAAAACTTAGGAAAATAGATGGAACTACTCAATATCAAAAACCTAGATATAGCTGAAAAAAAAGTTTTTATACGTTGTGATTTTAATGTACCGATGGATGAGTTTGGAAATATTTCAGATGATCGTCGTATCCGCTCTGCACTTGCTACAATCAATTACTGTCTTGATCAAAACTGTGCTGTTATACTTGCTTCACATGCTGGTCGCCCAAAAGGTGAATTTGATCCAAAATACACTTTAGCGCCAATTGCAAAAAGATTAAGCCAACTTCTTAAAAAAGACGTGGTTTTAGCAAAAGATGTGACAGGTGAAGATGCAATGGCAAAAGCAGCAGCACTAGGTGCTTCTGAAGTGCTACTTTTAGAAAATATCCGTTTCGAAGCGGGTGAGACTAAAAATGATATGGCACTATCAGAAAAACTAGCATCAATGGCAGAAGTGTATATCAATGATGCTTTTGGTGTAAGTCATAGAGCACACGCATCGGTAGAAGGAATCACAAACTTTTTTGATAATAAACATAAAGCTGCAGGCTTTTTACTGCAAAAAGAGATAGAATTTTTTAGTAAACTTATCGATAAACCAATGCGCCCATTTGTCGCTATCGTTGGTGGAAGTAAGGTCTCAGGAAAATTAGAAGCTCTTGTACACCTTTTACCACGTGTAGATAAGATGCTTATCGGTGGTGGTATGGCATTTACATTTTTAAAATATTTAGGCTACAACATAGGTGCTTCATTAGTAGAAGATGACCTTGTAGAAGATGCTGGACATATTATACAAGAGGCAAAAAGACTCGGTGTAAAACTTTATATACCTGTTGACGTCATCGCTGCAGATCAGTTTAAAGAGGATGCAGTTATTAAGATAGTGACAACACAAGAGATTCCACATGGCTGGATGGGTCTTGACATTGGGCCAGCAACTGTAAGACTTTACCGTGAAGCACTTAATGATGCACAAACTATTCTTTGGAATGGACCGATGGGCGTGTATGAGATGGAACGTTTTTCTCGCGGTTCTGCAAAAATCGCTAACTATGTAGCAGATAGCTACGCTACAACTGTCGTAGGTGGTGGTGATACAGCGGACTTAGTGCAACGTATAGGGCTTGATAATGAGATGACATTTATCTCAACAGGTGGTGGAGCTTCTTTGGAGCTTTTAGAAGGTAAAATACTTCCAGGTGTTTTATCACTTATGGTAAAAGAGGATTAGAAAATGATTTTAGCTGCAAATTTAAAAACCAATTTGACACGAAGTGCAACATCTGCATATCTTGAGAGTTTACAAAGTTTTGTACAAACTCATGGAGTGACACAAAAGGTGATTGTCTTTCCAGCTACTTCAAGCTTACTTCCTAGTAAAGAACAAGTTATTGTAGGTGCACAAAATGCATATCCTGCAAAAAATGGAGCATTTACAGGGGAAATAGGGCTTGAACAGTTAGAAGAGTTTGCAGTAAAAACAATTCTTATAGGGCATAGCGAGAGACGCCATGTTTTAGGGGAAACTCAAGAAGAACTTGTAAGAAAGTTTAACTTTTTTAAAGAGCAAGGATTTGAGATTGTTTATTGTATTGGTGAACCTTTAGAAATTCGTGAAGCGGGTGAAGATGCGATGATGCAATACATCGATGCACAATATAAAGGTATCGACACAACATATGAAAAACTCATCATTGCCTATGAGCCGGTTTGGGCAATTGGTACGGGGAAAACTCCAACACTTGAAGATATCACATCTTTACATGCCAAACTAAAATCAAAATCAAAAGCTCCACTTTTATATGGTGGAAGTGTCAATATGAAAAACTATAAAGATATATTACCACTACCTAATGTAGATGGTGTGCTTGTTGGTGGTGCTGCTCTTAATGTAGATGATTTCGCACAATTTACACTTTTTGCACAAACTATAAATAAATAATTTAAACAGTAAATCAAAGGAGAAAAGATGGTAATGAAAGGTAAAAAAGGCCTTATTGTAGGTCTTGCAAATGATAAATCAATCGCATATGGAATCGCTAAAGCATGCCATGAACAAGGTGCAGAACTTGCATTTACTTACTTAAATGATGCCTTAAAAAAGAGAGTTGAACCTCTTGCTGCTTCTTTTGGAAGTCATGCAGTGTATGAGCTTGATGTTTCAAATGAAGAACATATGAAAAATATTGCTTCACTTATAGAAAAAGATTTTGGTAAGATTGACTTTTTAGTACACTCAGTAGCGTTTGCTCCAAAAGAAGCGTTAAGTGAACCATTTATGAAAACTACAAAAGATGCATTTGCTATCGCTTTAGATGTTTCAGTATATTCACTCATCGACCTTACAAATAGACTAGAGAGTGTTTTAGCAGATGATGCTTCTATCCTTACACTCTCTTATCTTGGTGGTCCAAAATATGTACCAAATTATAATGTTATGGGTGTAGCTAAAGCTGCATTAGAAGCAACAGTGCGTTACATGGCTGTAGATTTAGGTGCAAAAGGGCAACGTGTCAATGCTATTTCAGCTGGGCCTATTCGTACATTGGCAGCTGCGGGGATTGGTGATTTTAAACAAATTCTTACATGGAATGAGCTTAACTCTCCACTTAAACGCAACGTAACAATTGAACAAGTTGGAAACTCTGCAATGTATCTTCTTAGTGACCTTGCAAGCGGTGTAACGGGTGAAATTCACTATGTTGACAGCGGATACAATGTGATGGGAATGGCTGCCGTTACTAAAAATAACGAAGGTAAAACTGTTCTCGCATGGGATAACAATAAGTAAGCTATTTTAAAATTTTTAGAGATAGTTTATCTATCTCTAAAGAAGCTCTATTTTGATTTTTCGATATAATCTCTCCTATGTATAAATTAACCCAAAAACTTTCCTATTTTGCCACCATGCTACTTTTGATATCACTTATCTCATTTTTAGCAATCCATGCTGCACCCAATAGCTTTTTTGCTGCAGGTGAACTCAATCCAAACATGACACAAGAAGCAGTAGAGAAACTAAAAGCAGTCTATGGACTCGATAAACCACTCTATGAACAATATACAAGTTGGGTGGGAAATATCCTCCGGCTCAACTTTGGTATCTCATTTGTAACTGGACAAGATGTAAGTAATGAGATATTAAAACGTATCCCTATCACCTTAACTATGAATATTATCGCTCTTATTGCAGTCTTTGGTATCTCTCTTTATTTAGGGATTCGCTCCGCACTTGCATATGAGCAAAAGGGCGATTATATTATCAGGCAAATCGCACTTGTATCTTTCTCCATGCCATCCTTTTATTTGGCACTTTTGCTTATTATAGTCTTGAGTGTTAATCTTGGCATGTTCCCTATATCAGGCTTACATGGTATAGATGCACAAGAGGGAGTTTTTTACTATACCGACATGGCATGGCACTTAGTTTTGCCCGTGGGGGTGATGATATTTGTAGGGCTTGGAAGTATGATAATTTATGTGCGTTCCCTTACATTAGAGATTTTAAAAAGTGATTATTACTTTTTTGCACGTGCAAGGGGTCTAAGTAAAAAAATACTTTTGCGAAGATATATCTTGCCAAATCTTTTACCTCCAATCGTGACACTTTTAGGACTGTCTCTTCCTGGGCTTATTGGTGGAAGTGTTATTTTAGAATCTATATTTGGGATAGAGGGGATGGGACAACTTTTTTTTATGAGTGCTCTGAGTCGTGATTATCCTATTATTATGGGTACTTTGATGATAACAGCATTTTTGACTTTACTTGGAAATATGGTTGCGGATTTGATACTTTTAAGGCTGAACCCATATATGAAAAAAGGTTGAAGAGATAGCAAGGGAGGGTAAATCCCTCCCACTCAAACGGAAGTATTCGTTGGAGTGTTTAATTAAATAGTGCTTGGAGTGCATCTACTCCATCTTTGGATTCTTCTTCAACATCAGATGCTGAAGAAGAATTGTTCTCAATAAGTTCTATATCAAGACCTATAAGCATAGATGCAAGACGGATATTGATACCACTTTTTCCAATCGCTTTTGATTTTTGATCAGCAGGAAGTGTGATAAGCGCTTTTGTCGGTTTGCCATCTGAATCACTTATAATCTCCACTGAAGAGATAATAGCAGGTGACATTGTTCGAGAGATGAAAAGTTCAGGAATACTTGTATACTCGATGCAGTCAATACTTTCACCAATAAGCTCTTGACTTACTGCATTAATACGAACACCTTTAACACCTACTGTAGCACCTACAGCATCAACTTGTGGATGTGTACTAATAAGAGCAACTTTTGCACGTTCACCTGGGATACGTGCTGATTTTTCAACGATAACTGTACCATCAGCAATCTCAGGAACTTCAAGCGCTAAAAGCTCCTCTAGAAACTTCGGACTTGTGCGAGAAAGCTCGATTTGGATACCATTTTCTTTGTCAAGGTTAACACGTCTCACAACCGCTTTGATATGATCTCCAACTTTGAAAAACTCCCCTTTGATACGATTTTTCATCGGTAAAAAAGCACGAATCTCATCTACTTCTATATACGTATTTTGGTTAGGATCTACACGTGTTACACGACCTGATACTAAATTACCAATCTTAGATTTATATTTGTTGAAAGTATCATCTTCAACCAATTTTTGTACATGGTATTCTATCTCTCTATGAAGTGAAGCAGCTGCTGTTCTTCCAAATTTCTCTAAATCATGTTCTATTTGAAGTTGATCTTCAAGTTCTACTTGATCATCATATTCTCTCGCTTCTGATATAGCTATATACGCAGGTGCAATTTCAGGATCTTGTAATCTTGGATCACTATCTTCTACTATGGTGATAATTTGTATAAGTTGCATATTTTTAGTTGTTTTATCAACCTGAGCATCAAATTCAAAGTGAGGGTTAATAACCCTTTTTGCTGTTTGTATAAAAGCAGTTTTGAGTGCTTGCATCACTAATTCTGGTTTAAGACTTTTTTCGTGACCGATAGCTTCGGCAATATCTAAGATTTTTTCCATAGTTCTTCCTTTGAGAAAGTCGTTTCATAAAAAATAAGTTTTTGATTGTTTTGTAGGGGATTTCTTATGAGTGACGTGATTATATCAAAACTCTCTAAAGTATCCTTTAAAATAAACTCCTTAATCGTTTTTTTAGTCGTTTTTGACTATAATGCGAAACTTTTATACAACCTACACAACAATACCCGAAGGAGAGAAAATGGAGTTAAAATACGCAAGAGTAGAGATGGACGGAAAACCAAAGAAAGTTGAACTAGAAAAACTAGAACAAGCACTTGAAAAAGAGAGTAGTAAAATTTTTTATTTTGATAGAGAAAATTCTCATAAAGATCTTCTAGAACTTCAAGATTATATTGAAGCTAAGGGAAAAAGTTTTTATATGAGCGAAGTAAAATACGGACTTGCTGATAACGAGTATGTATACCAAGTACATATCGTAAACTAGAGAGTTTCTGATGTCAAAAAAGTTATTTATCGAAACACTCGGCTGTGCGATGAATTCGCGAGATACTGAACATATGATAGCAGAGCTTCGAGAGAAAGAAAACTATGAAGTATGTGAAGATTTTACGCAAGCTGATTTAATTTTGATAAATACCTGCTCTGTAAGAGAACGCCCTGTTCAAAAGCTTTTCTCAGAACTTGGAGTTTTTAACAAAAAGAAAAAAGAGGGTGCAAAGATTGGTGTTTGTGGCTGTACAGCTTCTCATTTAGGGGATCAAATCATAAAACGAGCTCCTTATGTGAGTTTTGTTTTAGGAGCTAGAAATGTTTCAAAAATCACCGAAGTACTTCATAAAGAAAAAGCAGTAGAGATAGATATAAACTATGATGAGAGCGCATTTGCATTTCAAGATTTTCGTTCCTCGCCCTATAAAGCATATATAAATATCTCTATCGGTTGTGACAAAACATGTACATTTTGTATCGTGCCAAAAACACGTGGGGAAGAGATATCCATCCCTGATAATTTGATTATTGCTGAAGCGCAAAAAGCTGTGAATGCTGGAGCGAAAGAGGTATTTTTACTTGGCCAAAATGTAAATAACTATGGTCGCCGTTTCTCAGGTGATCAAGAAAAAGTAAACTTTACAGAACTCTTACGACGTTTGAGCCGTATAGAAGGTTTAGAACGTATCCGCTTTACATCTCCCCATCCATTTCATATGGATGATTCGTTTCTTCTAGAATTTTCTTCGAATCCTAAAATCTGTAAATCTATGCACATGCCATTACAAAGTGGCTCTTCTAAAGTACTCAAAGATATGAAGCGTGGCTACACTAAAGAGTGGTTTTTAAACCGTGTTACAAAACTCCGTGAACTTTGTCCACAGGTGAGTCTTAGTACTGATATTATCGTTGCATTTCCAGGTGAGAGTGATGAAGATTTTAAAGAAACGATGGAGCTAATAGAAGAAGTTCGATTTGAGCAAATCTTCTCTTTTAAATACTCTCCACGTCCACACACAGAAGCAGAACATTTTACTGAGATTGTAGATGAAGAGGTAGCATCCAAAAGACTTGCAGAGCTTCAAGAGTTGAACACTAAAATAATAGATGAAAAACATCAAGAGCATTTAGGTAAAACATATCGTATCTATTTTGAAGAGTTAAATAAAAATTATTATGTAAGTGGTAGAAGTGATACAAATCTTGTTGTCAAAGTAAAAGGTTCAGATGAACTGTTGGGACAGTTTAGAGATGTAGTAATTACATCTATTGGGCGTATGGCTATGACAGGTGAGATTGTTGCTTAAAAAACTACTGCGAGCAATTGCTTTAGTCGTTGTTCCTTTTGTTG
Source organism: Sulfurimonadaceae bacterium (assembly GCA_034005815.1). GTDB lineage: Bacteria > Campylobacterota > Campylobacteria > Campylobacterales > Sulfurimonadaceae > Sulfurimonas. Next base: position 23,228 of record JAVETY010000005.1, read on the forward strand.
GTTCTTTGCTCATTCGACTTTTATATCTCACTAATAAAAAAGAGATTCATATCCCAAAACAAATCTCTGATGCGCCTATTATCTTTGCATGTTGGCATGGAGAATTGCTTATGTGTCACTATATTTACGCAAGATATAGAAAAATACCACATGCGAAGGTTCTTATATCTAATCACTTTGATGGGATGCTTATCGCAAAAACAATAGAACATTTTGGATTAGATACTATTGCTGGATCTAGTAATCGTAATGCAGCAAAAGCACTTATACAAGGGATAAAAGCGCTTAAAGATGGTTGGGATATAGGGATCACGCCCGATGGACCACAAGGTCCAAGACACAAAGCTGCAGATGGGGTTGTCGTAATGGCTCAAAAAGCAGATGCAAAAATCATGCTTATCGAGATGGTTGCATCACGTTACTGGCAGCTTAGTTCATGGGATAAGTTTACAATTCCAAAACCTTTTGGTACAATAAGACTTTATGCAAGTGAGCTTCTTGATGTTTCGCAAATGGAATTAGAAGAGGCTAAAGAACTTGTCCAAAAGGGGCTTTTACTACATGAACGTTAAAATACTTTTTCCTGTTATCTTGATTTTTTTTCTTTTGATAATGGGTGGGTATTTCTTAGCTAATCCCTCTTATGAAAAATCTATCCGTGCGAAATATTATTATGAAATGGATGATTATAAACAAGCTCTTACTCTTGCCAAAGAAGCTTTTAGCGAAGATGTATACAATCGCATGGCATCCACAATTATGGCGCAATCTATCACATCACTTAAATATGTATCGTATATAGAAGATGCAAAAAGGTATAAAAAAGAGCTGGATGCTATTGCACAACATGAGAGTATTACAAAAGCAGACAAGGCAAAAATCCGTCTTATTTGTGGCATCATGATAGATAGTTATAAAAAACTAGCTCCTAGTGTTATCACAAAACAACATCTTGTTGATGAAGCAGCAAATTACTACAAAGAATTTGAGAATCTTTTTGAAAAAGTCAATCAGTAGCTATAGGCTTGATTTTTTAGAATCATTAGAAAAGATTCAAGGGTATTCTGATTTAACAATCAAAAGCTATGATGAAACACTCCAAGAAGCGCTTCGATATGTAGAAATCAGCGAAGAAGATGATTTCACACTTATAAATCTTACCCCTTATCGTATCTATATGGCGCACCTCAATCCAAAAACAATATCTAGAAAATTAAGTGCGTTGCGATCTTTTGTAACCTATCTTAATGATAATGGTATAAAAGTTTCTCTAAGAGCTGACGCACCTATAAAAGTGGCTAAAACGCTTCCAAAACCTATAGCACATCATCATATATTAGAAGCACTGAGCCATGCAGATGAGGAAGAATCTTTGGTTGTGGTACTCCTTTATACACTAGGACTTCGTATCTCAGAATTATGTGGATTAGAGCTTCATTCTATAAGTGATGGTTGGGTGAGAGTGATAGGAAAGGGCTCAAAGCAACGTGATGTTCCACTTCTGGGTACAACAAGAGAATTATTAAAAAAATATTTAGTCATAAAAACACCTAAAAAGTTTCTTTTTGAGAAAAATGGAGAAAAATTAAGCGAAAATAGTCTAAGATATACGGTTAATAAGGTGTTTGCAAGAGTTTCTCTTAAAGTAACACCACATCAATTGCGCCATTCTTATGCAACTGCACTTTTAAATAAGGGAGCACCCATTGCAGATGTGAGTGAGCTGCTAGGGCATGCATCGATGGCGACAACACAAATATATACAAAATTAGGTAGCGTATTGAAACAACAAAACTATAACAAAGCGCATCCACTATGTAAGGGAGAACGAGAGTGTTAAAGAAACTTTTTGGTGCTTTATATCTTAAAGTTTTTGTCAATATTATAGTGCAACGTAATACAATTATGGTCTATATAGAGTATTGTGATGGGGATGTTATTGTTGATAGCTTTGAGAAAATATTTCAAACGGTCTATCTTACAAAAGCAGTAGAAGAGTTTATAGTAAATCATACCAATGAGACACCCTATTTTTATATCTCTATTTTGGATAAGTCACAGCTTCAAGGGGCGCTTCCTTCGTGTGATCCGAAGCAACATGCCAAACATATTGAGCCAAGTACGTACAATACAAAATGTTATAGAAAAACGTGGACCTATTACACACAAAAATCTGATCTCCTTCTTTTACAAAAAGAGTACACACGTATAGGGCTTGATTATATTTTTTCACCTTTTGTGATATTAGCAGAGTTTTATCAAGAAAAAATCGAGATACACACTGCTATGTTTATCCTTGTGGAAGATGGATTTTTATCTTTGAGTGTCTATGAAGGTGGTGAACTTTTATTTGCAGAATACCTTGATATGCTATATAAAGAGGAGGCTTCAGACCTCCTTTTAGATGATACGATAGAGGATATTGGGATTAGTTTTGATCTTGAAAATAGTATAGACCTTGATGATTTAAGTGCTATGGAAGATATGAATGATTTGGATGACTTTGGGGATATTGAAGATTTAGATGATATCGAAGAGATTGAAGAATTTTCTGATGAAAGAGAACTTGATATGCTTATGTCTCCAAAAGAGGAGCTTTCAAATACTCTGAGTGCAACATCGGGCGGTGGATTTAATGAAGACTACCAGAGATTTTCTATGATTCAAGCTTCGGTAAAACATTTTTATAAAAATAGTAAATACAAAAGTGTTTTTATAGAAAATGTTTATATTGCTGATGCGATAGGGCTGAGTGATGATTTGAAACATTATCTTGAAGATGAGATGTTTTTAAATGTCCATATGCGCGCTATTAATCTAGCACAAGAGATGGCAACTTTGGCAAAAAAGGAGCTAGAATGAGATTTAGTTATATAGCCCCTCGTAAAAAAAGTGCTTTTACTCCTGAATTGCAGCTCCTTGTTGCATTTTTTAGTATCACTTTTTTTATGCTTTTTATAACTTTCGCTTTTTTGCTTTTTAAAGATTATCGTTTTGTTGAAGAAAAACAAACTGTTATCTCTCAAAGAGAAGCGCTAGAGAGTGCTCTTGTAGATATGAGAGCAAGAATTTTATTTATACAAAAAGAGGAAGTACTTGCTGAGAGAATTTTTACAAAAAACATGGTTTTAAAAGATTCTATCGCTAATCTTTTTGATTTAGTTCCACAACGTATCACTCTTTCACAAGCTCAGATTTTAGAGAATGGATTGATTCTCTATGGGATTACACCCAATAAAGATGTCTATAACTTTATGTTACACGCACCTTTGCGCTCCATTTTTCATAGAACTCATAGTAGTTTCTATCCTGATGAAAATGGATGGTTACGCTTTGTTTCTACCAACTATATAGATGAGGAGAGATTGAGTGAAAATTGATATTTCTCGTCAAAATCTTTTTTTGATACTTATGCTTACTTTTTTACTAGGTATCGTTGTGGTTTTTTCTTTATATGTGCTTATTCCTGAAGGAAAAGAGTATCGTGAGAGAAAGATGGAACTTACCAAAGAGTACCTAGAACTTAGACGTTATCAAGATTTTTATGATGAAACATTTACTATTTTAAAAGAGCTTCAAAGTAAAAATAAAAATATTATTGAAGCGTTCGATAATAGATTTGATTCTGAAAGATTTCATAAACTTCATATTGGGCATTTTAACTCTTTGAGTATCTCTGAAGTGCAAAAAGTATCACAAGAGGAAGAATTTGGTGTGTATGAAGTAAATACAACTTCACATATCAATTCACCAACAAATTTTTATGATTTTTTAGATTCTATCAACAAAAGCAACTGGATTATTGGGATAAATTTCCCTATCCATTTCCAAAGGGAAGGGGAGATGATTCGCTCCTCTTTTACGATGAGAGTTTATACCATTACAAAAGATGCTAACCTAACGAAGTAACTCTTCTACTCTTTTACATGCCAAAGAATTATTAAAAAGAGAGGGGCGAAGTTTTGGATCTATTTGAAGAGTGCGCATCTTTTCCTTAAAATCTTTTGGCATGTTGCAAGTTTGAGAACTATATGGAGTTATAAAGATACATCCATGTTCTTTCACTACAAGAAATACTCTTCCTACTACAACACTTTTTTCATCACGTATGCGTTCTCTCTCCTTTGCACTCATAATATATTTTTGAGTTTTTAAGTATTTATCGATAATGAATATATCGTTTCTCTCACTGAGCGTGCTTTTAAAATAGGCAAAATCTTTTATAGTTTCTATCTCTACCTCTTGTAAAAGATATGTAGCATCTGTATCAAGATATTCAAAACTTTTTTTTATTCCACCTAGATATTTTTCTAAAAGTGGAAGAGTGATTTGGTGACGAAATTCATTTCTTTTTATAGACTCATCAAAGTTACTCTCATCTGTAAAGTATTCTTTTTTATTGGCATGTAAGAAATATAAAAGCTCTTGTTTATCAAGATGTAAAAGGGGGCGTACAAGGGTATAGTTTTCTCGCTTTTGTACCTTTTGCATCCCTACGAGTTCCGCACATCCTGCACCTTTACAAAACTGCATAAGCATCCACTCAAATCTATCTCCTAAGTGATGCGCTGTAAGGAGGTTTTGATAACCATGTTGTTGTATTAAACTTTCGAAAAAATCATACCGCACCGCTCTTGCATTAGCTTCAAAATTTTGTGTTATTTTTGGGGCTTGTAGAGTATGGCATGTAATGTTATGAATATTTGCTAATTCTTTGGCATGTGCCACTTCTTGCTTACTTTGTTTGCGGATTTGGTAATCAACTATTGCTATATCAAAAGGGATTTTTGCCTCTCGTAAGAGAAAAAAAAGTGCAGTAGAATCAGCCCCGCCTGAAAAGGCAAGAAGATTTTTTTTATTGTGTAAGAGTTCGAGTGAACTAGGTTCAATCATTTCTAGCTGTGGCGGTAAGTATATCGCCTACGAGTTCTGTGATTTTAGCTTTGTAGATAACCCCAAACTCAAGCTCGTTTGTATCATTTGTGCGGTCATTAACATAGATTTCGCCATCTATCTCCGGTGCCCAGTTGAGCTTGCGCGCACTCAGAAGATACTCATGCTCTTCACTCTGTGCATCTATCACAAGTTCTATCTCTTTGCCTACTTCGGCTTCTAATGAACGCATTCTTACATCGTTTGCAATAGCACCGAGTATTGCAGCACGCTCCTCTATAACCTCTTGTGAGATTTTATTTTCCATATCATAAGCACTTGTAGTCTCTTCATCAGAATATTCAAAAACATTGATACGGTCAAACCCAAAAGATGCAGCAAAGTCACACATCTCAAGAAACATCTCTTGTGTTTCTTGCGGATGTCCAACTATAAAGCTTGTACGAACAAATGCGTTTGGCAAGCTTTTCATATAGTTTAAAAGTTCAAGTGTTTTATCTTTTCCGAATCCACGTTTCATCATCATAAGCATCTCATGGTTGATATGTTGGATTGGCATATCAAAATAGTTGTGAAAAAGAGTACTTTTAGCAATATTTTTAAGGAGTTGCATCGAAGTTGTCGTAGGATAGAGATATAAAATACGAGCTGATTTTACACCATCGATAAGTTCTATACGCTCTATTAACATGCTAAGACCATCTTTGATGTTTTTATCTTTTAAATAGGAAGAGCTATCTTGAGAAACAAAAGAGAAATCATAATATCCACGTTTTACAAGTGACTCAACCTCTTTTGCGATTGAGTCAAGGGAACGAGAATTGAGCTTGCCTTTAAAAGAGGGAATTGCACAAAAACTACATGTTTGATTACAACCCTCAGAGAGTTTGATGTATGCATGGTACGATGAACCCGTCACAACACGTTCCGCTCCATCGATAAGATACACTTGCTCACTAAAACGGCTTTTTTTCTCACGTAAAAGTTCATCGATTTTGTCATAATCACCCACGCCTGTAAAGATATCCACTTCTGGCATCTCTAATGCGAGTTGCTCTTTATAACGTTCACTAAGACACCCTGCCATTACTAGAAGGGAATCATTTTTGCGATCTTCGTGAAGAGATAAAACTGTGTTGATAGACTCTTGTTTTGCAGCATCAATAAATCCACATGTGTTAACAATGATAACGTCTGCTTCTTCTTGGTTGTCTGTGAGTGTGAAGTTCTGGAGCTTACCCATCATCACTTCCGTATCGACTAAGTTTTTTGTACATCCCAAAGAGACGATGTGTAATTTATTGTTCATATAATACCTATAAATCTTCCAGTTTTTTTGGAAGTAAAATTAAAAACGTATTATATCTAATGTTATAATGCATCTTATGAAAAATTACGATGTTCTTATATTGGGTGCAGGTGCGAGTGGGCTTATGTGTGGGGCTTTTTTAGATAAAAACCTCCATATTGCTATGATAGATACCAATGAAAAAGTTGGGCAAAAGATTAAAATCTCAGGTGGCGGCAAATGTAATGTTACAAATACAAGTGTCATGCCAAAACATTACGATGGAGATGAAGCCTTTGTAGAAGAGGTGTTAGAGCAGTTTTCTAAAGAAGATTTACTTACATTTCTTTCTAATAATGGACTAAAACTCGAAGTAAGAAAAGGGCGTTACTATTTTTGTAAACAAAGTTCTGAAGAGATATTAAGAATTTTACGAACAAAAACACAACATATTGAGACTTTTTTGCAAACACAAATTATAAGTGTAAAAAAAAATAACGAACTTTTTTCTGTAGAAACATCTCGAGGTACCTTTAACGCTAAAAAGCTTGTTGTAGCTACAGGTGGAGCGAGCTATAAAACGGTAGGTGCGAGTGATATAGGTCTTAAAATCGCAGAGAGTTTTGGAGTGGTAAAAAAAGAGTTTGCCCCAGCACTTGTGGGACTCACAGTACAAAAAGAGCAGTTTTGGATGAAGGAACTAAGCGGGCTTAGCACTCCTGTACGCATCCATGTGGCGGGAAAAACTATAGATGAAGATTTACTCTTTGCTCATAAAGGTATCAGTGGTCCAGCGGTTCTTAGTGCTTCACTTTATTGGCAAAAGGGATTGCTGGCAATTGATTTTTTACCACAACATTCACTCGAGAGTTTGATAAAAAATGAGAAAAAGCTTTTAAGTACAGTCTTGCCCATGCCAAAGCGTTTAGCAGTAGAATTGCTTCAAGCTATAGGTGTCAAAGATACCACATGCCATACAATTGACAAGAGTACAAAAGAGAAACTTCAAGCTTTGCATAACTATGAGTTTGCACCTGCTGGAAACTTTGGATTTACAAAAGCAGAAGTAAGTCGTGGTGGAGTTTTGACAGATGAGCTTAGTTCAAAAACATTTGAAGCACAAGGTGTAAAAAATCTTTACTTTATAGGTGAAGTGGTGGATGTTACAGGTGAACTAGGTGGATATAATTTTCAATGGGCTTTTAGTAGTGGTGTTGTTTGTGGGAGAAATATTAAAATATAAAATAATGGTGTTCGAGAGAGGATTTGAACCTCCGACCACTTCGATGTCAACGAAGTGCTCTACCCCTGAGCTACCCGAACATTTTTTTAAAGATGCGAATTATATCAAAAGCAAACTTAAAAATATTTTCATCCTCAATAGTCGGTAAGTAAAGGATTAAGATTCTCCTCAAAAAGGTTTATTTACTTTTATTTTAGGTTAGGTGAGTGTATAATTCACACCATTAAACTATGTTTAGTAAAAACGCCAGAGGGAACATTATGAACTTAAAAGAATTGGAACAATTAGGCTTAAAAAACATTGGTAAGATTTTTCACAATCTAAGCTATGATGAGTTAATTCAACACGAATTAGACAAAGGTGAATGTGTTATGACAACACAGGGTGCTACTGCCGTTGACACTGGTGTTTTTACTGGTCGCAGCCCAAAAGATAAATATTTTGTAAATCGCGCACCATCAAATAAATATATATCATGGGGAAATGTAAATCAAAAAGTAGACGAAAAAATTTTTAAAGAGCTTTTTGAAGTTGCCACAGAACAACTCTCTAATAAAGATATCTATTTAACAGATGCTTTTTGTGGGGCTAGTGTCGCTTCGAAGCGCTCTGTACGCTTCGTCTCAGAGATTGCTTGGCAATCACACTTCGTTAAAAATATGTTTATCCGCCCAACTTCAGAAGAACTCCAAAGTTTCAAACCAGATTTTACAGTACTTAATGCTTGTAAAGCAGTGGATGATAAATACAAAGAGCATGGACTTCATTCAGAAGTTTTTGTACTTTTTGATGTAGAAAATAACATAGCAATTATTGGTGGTACGTGGTACGGCGGAGAGATGAAAAAAGGAATTTTTTCTATGATGAACTACTGGTTACCACTTGATGGAAAACTAGCGATGCATTGTTCTGCTAACGTAGGTGAACGTGGAGATACTGCACTTTTCTTTGGTCTTAGTGGAACAGGAAAAACAACTCTTTCAACCGATCCAGATAGAAGACTTATCGGAGATGATGAGCACGGATGGGATGACCATGGAGTGTTTAACTTCGAGGGTGGATGTTACGCAAAAGTAATCGACCTTGATGGAGAACATGAACCAGAAATCTATGGAGCAATCAAAAAAGGTGCTCTTTTAGAAAACGTTGTAGTCGATGCAAATGGCGTAGTTGATTACAAAGATGGAAGTAAAACAGAAAATACACGTGTTTCTTACCCGATTGAACATATAGAAAATCATGAACCAAGTTTAGGCGCAGGACATCCAGAAAATATTATCTTTTTAACAGCAGATGCATTTGGAGTACTTCCTCCAGTTTCTAAACTTTCAAAAGAACAAGCAATGTACTACTTCTTAAGTGGGTATACTGCAAAAGTAGCAGGAACAGAGCTTGGAATTACAGAACCAGTTGCTACATTTAGTTCTTGTTTTGGAGAAGCATTTCTACCACTTCACCCAACAGTGTACGCAAGACTTTTAGGTGAAAAAATCGATAAACACAATGCAAATGTATATCTTGTAAACACAGGATGGACTGGTGGTGAATATGGTGTTGGAAAACGTATGAGTATTAAAGACACACGTGCTTGTATCAATGCTATCCTCGATGGTACTATTAAAAACTGTGAGTTTCACACTACATCAACATTTAGACTTTTAGTACCAAAAACTCTTGGAGATATTAATCCCGAGATATTAAATCCTAGATTTGCTTGGAAAGATACTACGAAGTTTGAAGCAACACGTGATAAATTAGCAAATATGTTTATTCAAAACTTTAAAAAATACCAAACAGAAGACAATGAATTTGATTATTCTGATGCAGGACCAGTTGTAGGTTCATAACCTTTTTATGGCATGGAGCTTTTTGCTCCGTGACCATTTACAAATAATTAAATACTACTTTTTCTTCTTCTTTTTTGTAGCTTGTGTAAGATAAAGCCATAAACTCCCACCCATAACAACTAACACCACAGGTGCAATCCAAGGTTTCTCACTAATAGCTTCTGCTATTTTTACTAAAAAATTCCCAGAATAATAACTTCCAATACCAATGGAAAGTGCCCAAACAGCAGCACTTGCAATATTAAAAATCGCAAACTTTTTGAAATCATACTTTGTAAGACCAATTGCTATAGGGATAAGCGTTTTGATACCGTAGATATATTTTTGAAAGAGAATAATCCATGAACCATATTTTTTCATCATCACATGTGAGAGAGCGAGTTTACGTCTATGTTTGCGTATACCTTCCATCATCATTGTTTTTTGATAGCGTGCCATGTAAAAGAGTAAAAAATCTCCAAGTGCATTGGCTACAAAAGCGATAGTTATTGAGAGACTCAAATCCATCTTCCCCATAAAGGACAAAACTCCAGCACCAACAAGTGCGACAAATCCACCACCGAGTGAATATAAAAAAAGACCTATATAACCATATGTGGCTAAATTACTAAACGTATCTTCCATAATGTTCCTATAATTGTTTTATTTTTGCTATCTCATCACGAAGACGTGCTGCTTCTTCAAAGTTGAGCTCTTTTGCAGCTTGTTTCATCTTTAGCATAAGCTCTTTTGTAAGTGCTTTTCGCTCAGAAGCTGGCATTTTATCAAGTTTTTTATGCTTTTGATACAGCATGCCATGATCTTCTACTCGAAGGTTTTCGTCAAGTTTACGGATAGTTGTTGTTGGAGTTATCCCATGCTCTTTATTATGTGCATCTTGAATTTTACGTCTTGCTTCTGTTTTATCCATCGCTCTTTGCATTGAGCCTGTGATTCTGTTGGCATACAAGATAACACGCCCATTTGCATTTCTAGCACCACGTCCTATCGTTTGTATAAGAGCTGTTTCACTTCGCAAAAATCCCTCTTTATCCGCATCCAAAATCGCTACAAGGCTCACTTCTGGTAAATCTAATCCCTCACGTAAGAGGTTGATACCGATGAGTACATCAAACTCCCCTATACGAAGTGCACGGATAATTTGATTACGTTCAATGGTGTCTATATCAGAGTGCATATATTGCACTTTTATTCCTAAGTCTGCGAGATATTTGGTAAGTGCTTCTGCCATCTTTTTGGTAAGCACAGTGATAAGAACACGCTCATTTTTTGCAACTATCCCCTTTATCTCATCATGGATATCTTCCACTTGATTATCGGATGGTTTTATCTCTATTATAGGATCTAAAAGCCCAGTAGGACGAATGATTTGGTATGCTTTTTCTTGAGATAATTCTAATTCGTATGGTGAGGGTGTAGCAGAGACAAAAAGATAATGGGGACATTTATTGATATACTCATCAATCATAAGTGGACGATTATCCAGTGCACTAGGAAGACGAAAACCGTAATCTACCAAAACCTCTTTACGCGCTCTATCTCCTGCGTACATGCCACGATATTGTGGAAGTGAAACGTGAGATTCATCTACAATAACGAGATACTCTTTATGTTTGAGCGCAAAATAATCGAGAAGTGTATAGGGAGCTTCTCCTGGTTGTTTACTTGTAAGATGGCGAGAGTAGTTCTCTACTCCTTTACACATTCCTGTCGTTTGAAGCATCTCTAAGTCAAACTCTACACGTTGTTTGAGGCGTTGGTATTCTAAAAGTTTCCCTGCTTCTTGAAACTCTGCAAGTCTTATATCTAGCTCTTCTTCTATCCGTTTAATCGCAACTGCCATTTTTTCTTGAGAAACACTAAACTGAGATGTTGCATAGATTGTAAAATCTTTATGCGTTTCAAGCTTTTTGTTATCAATAATATCAAAGGTATAAATATCTTCAATATCATCACCAAAAAACTCTATACGGATAGCTTCTTGTTCAAAGTAGGGTGGATATATATCGAGAGTTTCCCCATTGACTCGGATATGTCCACTATCAAAAAAAGTATCATTACGGGTATATCCCATCTCTACGAGGCGATAGAGGAGCTTTTTTTGCGGGATGTTATCGCCTACGGCAATCGATTGTACCATTTGCTCATACTCTTCTGGGTCTCCAAGCCCATAGTTAGCGGAGACTGAAGCGACAACGATGACATCATCATAAGAGAGGAGGTTGGCAGTGGATGAAAGACGCAAACGCTCTAGCTCATCATTGATAGCACTATCTTTTTCTATAAAAAGGTCTTGCCGAGGGATATATGCTTCAGGTTGGTAGTAGTCATAGTAAGAAACAAAATATTCTACATGGTTGTTAGGAAAAAACTGACGAAATTCACTATAAAGCTGTGCCGCGAGAGTTTTATTATGCGTCATGATGATAGTAGGCATCTGTACTTTTTCTATCACACGTGCCATAGTATATGTTTTTCCGCTTCCTGTCACACCTTCAAGTGTTTGATAGCGATTGCCTTTGAGGATAGATTGACTCAAAACCTGAATTGCAACTGGCTGATCTCCTGCTGGTTGGTAGTCCGATACAACGGTAAATGTAGCTTCTTTTTTCATGGTGCAATTATAGCCAAAAGCTTGTTTTTTAATAGTTTACAACTGCAGTTTCATATTTCTAGAAAGCGTACAGACAAAAATTATGACATGCCATCAATAAACTCTACATAAGAGAGGGGGAAAATCACTTTTATCTCTTTTTAGTTATGAATATTGTGCTAAAATAATGGCTTCAAAACCAGAGGGATTATAAATGCAAACCAATATAACAGAGAAATTAGCACACAAAGTAGCAGAGATACTACATA
>JAVETY010000077.1:0-7919 GCA_034005815.1 Sulfurimonadaceae bacterium
ATTGGTAAAATTAGCCAGGTTATGGGTCCAGTTGTTGACGTTGATTTTGACGGATATCTTCCGGTAATTAACGAAGCAATTGAAGTAAAAGTGAATGTTGAAGGACGTGAATTTCGTTTAGTTCTTGAAGTTGCAGCACACTTAGGTGATGGTCGTGTAAGAACTATCGCTATGGATATGAGTGAAGGACTTGTACGTGGTATGCCAGCACGTGCTACAGGTTCTCCAATTATGGTTCCAGTTGGGGATAAAGTTTTAGGACGTATTTTTAACGTTATTGGTGAAACTATTGATGATGGAGACCAAGTAACTGATGCACCAACGTGGTCAATTCACCGTGCTCCACCACCACTTGTAGATCAAGCAACAAAAACTGAGATGTTTGAAACAGGTATCAAAGTTGTTGACCTTTTAGCACCATATGCTAAAGGTGGAAAAGTTGGACTATTCGGTGGTGCGGGTGTTGGTAAAACAGTTATCATTATGGAACTTATCCATAACGTTGCACACGGACACGATGGTTTATCAGTATTTGCTGGTGTTGGTGAAAGAACACGTGAAGGAAATGACCTTTACCATGAGATGAAAGAGTCCAATGTATTGGATAAAGTTGCACTGTGCTACGGACAAATGAGTGAGCCACCAGGAGCACGTAACCGTATCGCTCTTACAGGTCTTACTATGGCTGAGTATTTTAGAGATGAGAAAAAGCTAGATGTTCTTATGTTTATTGATAACATCTTCCGTTTTGCTCAATCAGGTTCTGAAATGTCAGCACTTCTTGGACGTATTCCATCGGCTGTTGGTTACCAACCAACTCTTGCTCGTGAAATGGGTGCATTACAAGACCGTATTACATCAACAAAAAATGGTTCAATTACTTCTGTTCAAGCTGTTTATGTACCAGCGGACGACTTAACTGACCCGGCACCTGCATCTGTTTTTGCTCACTTAGATGCAACAACAGTTCTAAACCGTAAAATTGCTGAAAAAGGTATCTATCCTGCAGTTGATCCACTTGATTCAACTTCAAGATTACTTGATCCACAAATTTTAGGTGAAGAGCACTATGGTGTTGCACGTGGTGTACAACAAACACTTCAAAAGTATAAAGACTTACAAGATATCATCGCGATTCTTGGTATGGATGAACTTTCTGAAGATGATAAAAACGTGGTTGAGCGTGCTCGTAAGATCGAGAAATTCTTATCACAACCATTCTTCGTTGCAGAAGTATTTACAGGTTCACCAGGTAAATATGTATCTTTAGAAGACACTATTAAAGGATTCAAAGGAATCTTAAATGGTGATTATGACCACTTACCAGAGATGGCATTTTATATGGTTGGTAGTATGGATGAAGCGATTGAAAAAGCTGAGAAGCTTAAATCTAAGTAATTCATTTTTTAAAGGACTGTGATGGAAAAGTTAAAACTTGAAATCCTTACGCCTAATGGCATGATCTATAATGATTATGCTCTTAGTGTTACTCTTCCTGGTGAAGAGGGTGAGTTTGGTGTCCTTGCAAATCACGCTGCGCTTTCAACATTATTGGAAGCGGGTGTTATTGACATCGAAAAAGAAGACAAAACAGTAGAATCAATCTTGATTAACTGGGGTGTTGTAAATGTTGATGAAGAAAAAGTAATTGTTTTAGTTGAAGGAGCTGTTGCTATTCGTGGTAAAAGTGAAAGCGCTATCTCTAAAGCATTAGATGATGCTAAAAAGCTCATTAGTTCTATTGCTGATTCTGGTCACGCTATTGCCGCTGTTTCTGCTAGAATAGAATCTGCTGCAAAAAAATTAATCTAAATTATGCTCAATAATTTAATAGATTTCTATCTAAAGAGTCACCCAGTTACTTTGGGTGTACTTCTTCTACTCTCCATATACTTTATAATCCTAAATTGGGTTTTTTTCTATAGACTTTTGAGTTTAAACAATTGGTATTCACGTGAAAATTCTTCACTTGAAGCGCTCCTTCTAGGATCTAGCAGTGTGAGTGAATTTTCATTTTTAAGTCATTTTATAAAAACTAGCTCTAATATTTCTAAAGAGATACTTGATTTAGCCTTGCTTGCAGCTACTAAAGAGGCAACAAAAGGACTTTCGATTCTCTCTATCTTTGCTTCAACTACACCTTTTATAGGGCTTTTTGGAACTGTTGTATCGATACTTGATACATTTACCCATATTGGGCAGACAAGTGGAAGTATCTCAGTTATATCTAGTGGTGTGTCAGATGCGCTTATTGCTACTGCTGCAGGTATATTTGTAGCTATTTTTGCGTATACGTACCATCAGATACTAAAGCGAAAATCGTATGAACTCGTTGGATTTATCCAGATGCAAAATGAAGCTATATTAGCTAGAAAAGCGAAATAGATTTATGATATATGATTGGGAAGATAAACCAGAATTAAATATCACCCCACTTGTGGATGTGATGCTTGTTCTTTTAGCGATACTTATGGTGATAGCGCCTAATATCGTTTATGAAGAAAGTATTAAGCTTCCACAAGGATCTATGACAAAACAAGCTGATAAAACACAACCAGTACATATCAGTATTGATAAAAACAAAAATATAAAGATTAACAAAGACACTTTTGATTTCAATGCTTTTGGAGATAATTTTTATAAATACTCTAGAACATTAGATCGTAAAGCGACTGTTTTTATTAGTGCGGATGAAAGTTTAGATTATGGACTTGTAATGTCTATTTTGTCAGCTGTAAAAAGTGCTGGATTTAGTGAAGTGTCTTTAGCGACAAATGGATAACAATAGATATCTCATAACAAGTGGTTTTATTTCCCTTGCCCTTTTTGGATTTGTTTTAGGTTCATTTTTTTATGTAGTAGCACATAGCTCAAAAACTAAGATCTATGCTTTAAAAAAAGATGAGCATATATCTATCTCACTTACAATCTCCCCTGAGAAAAAAAAAGCTGCAAAAAGTCAAAATAAAACTATTGAAACACCACCTTTAGAGATACCACAAGAGGAGCTAGCAGAAGAGAAATCTGAAGTAGCAAACGTTCAAGAGCTAAATATTGATGATATGTTTAGTAGTGTTTGGACAAAAGATATAAAAAAAGAAATTCAAAAAGAGAAAAAGCCAGATACTAAAAGAAATCAAGAGATAGCTAAAAGAATTAAAACTATAGATACAGATACAGCAAAACCACTTGCTAAAAAAGTAGAAGAAATCTCTTTGGATAAAGGAAAAGATACAAAAAATGAAGAGACCTCAAGTGGCAATGAAGTAAATGAATATCAAGCTACAATTCAGGCTCTTGTTTACAAACATTTTCAACCTCCGGTAAACTCTAGTGGACATGTTGTTGAAGCTGTTATTGAGCTCAGTGCAGTGGGGAAAATGATTGATTTTAGGATCATAAGCAAATCGAGTCATCAACTTCTTAACGAAGAGTGTGATAAAATTAAAAATCGATTACAAAGTGTTTTATTTCCTAAAAGTCCTAAAAATAAAACAGAACGTTATGTTATAAAACTAATCCCTGAGGAGTGATTTTTGAAAAAAATTGTTTTTATATTCTCTTTGTGTTTTTCGTTTGCCTTTGGATCTAATGCAACGATAGAAGTGATAAAAAAAGTTGATGCACTACCAACGATAGCAGTTGAAGATGGTTCTATCAATTATGATGAAACTTTTAGATTGGAATTCTTTAAAACACTTGTTGCTGACTTGAATGTACTAGCTCTTTTTAATGTTGATAAAAAATATATAAAAAACCATTTTAACAGTACAGATGTAGCCGTAGAAAATAATAAAATAGATTATGTCCTTAGATATAGATTGTCTCAAAGTGACGATGGTTCTTTAAATGTGGAAACGACTCTTATGAAAGAGAAGGAAAATATTTTTAATAAAACATACAAGATACCGAATAAAAAAATATTTATGTTTCTCTCCCATGCCATAGCATATGATATTAATAATTTTATGGGGGAATCATCTGTAGAGTGGATGAAACGAAAAGTGATTTTTGTACGTGTTGTTGCACCAAAGAAAAGTGAGATAGTCCTCGCAGATTACACACTGAGCTACCAACATGTCATACTAAAAGATGGACTTAATCTTTTTCCAAAATGGGCAAATAAAGAACAAACTGCATTTTATTTTACAGCTCTGGATAATGGGAATCCTACTTTAAAACATATAGATTTGACCACTGGAAAATCTACAACCCTTTATACTTCTGATGGAATGCTTGTTTGTTCAGATGTAAGCAGTGATGGCAAGAGACTTCTTTTGACAATGGCACCCAATGGACAACCTGACATATATGAATATAATGTTGAAACTAAAAAAGTACAAAAATTGACAAACTATTCAGGAATTGATGTAAATGGACAGTATCTCGGTAAAGATACAATAGTATTTGTTTCCAACAGATTGGGTTACCCAAATATTTTTTCGAAGAATATTAAAACGGGTGTTGTAGAGCAGATGGTTTATTATGGACAAAGCAACTCTTCTTGCAGTGTAAATGGTGAATATATAGTGTATAAAGCAAGAGAGAGTTCTAATGCTTTTTCAAGTAATACATTTAACCTTCATCTCATCTCTACTAAAACAGATTTTATAAGACGTTTAACTGCAACTGGAATCAATGAATTTCCAAGATTTTCAAAAGATGGTGATGCTGTACTTTTTATAAAAGAGTACAAAGCACAAAGTTCTTTGGGGGTAATAAGGCTGAACCATAATAAAAACTTTTTATTTCCATTAAAAACAGGACGTATCCAATCTATGGATTGGTAAGTAAGAATTATTTCGTTCAAAAATAAGCGAAATATCTCTTAATTGTTAATGAAAATTCGCTACAATATAAGAATTTAAAAATGAAGGTTTGTAGAATGAAAAATGTTCTTATTACAAGTGCACTAGTTGCACTATTAGCGTTAAGTGGGTGTTCTTCAAAAGAGCCTGTAGTAGATGCTCCGGCAGATGAAAATATTGAGCAACCAGCACAAGAAGTTGCGGCTGTAAAAACTGAAGAAGTTGCTGCTGAAGATACTTCAGTATTAGATGAAAATCTTGCAAATATGTCAGATAGCAATGAGATGGCGCTTGCTAAGTTAGAAAAAGATCTTCTCTCTGTATATTTTGATTTCGATAAATTTGCAATCCGCTCAGATATGCAAAAAAATGTTTCAAATGATGCAAAAGTAGCAAAAGCTGCTCCTGCTAATTTAACAATTAAATTAGAAGGTAACTGTGATGAGTGGGGAAGTGACGAATATAACTTCGCACTTGGTTTAAAAAGAGCAAATACAGTTAAAAATGCTTTAGTAGCTGAAGGTGTTGATGCATCTCGTATCACTATGGTAAGTTACGGTGAGAGTAATCCAGTATGTTCTGATAAAACAAAAGAATGCTGGTCAAAAAATCGTCGTGTAGATTTTAAACTTCTTCCATAAAAAATGAAATATAACGCATTATCTGCATTATTTCTTATCTATTTTCCACTATCACTTTATAGTGCCGAACCTTCTGCGTTCGGTGCTGGTGATTTAAGCAGTCCCAATCCTTATGGTCTCACTTCAAGCGAAGAAGTTGTTTTAGAAACAAAAAAAAAGCTTGATTCTGTTGTTGTGACTAGTAATAATCAAGCGAATCGTGTTGATTCTCTACGTGAGCGTATTGATGGTCTTCAAAGTATTGTAGAGGGGTTAAGCCTCAAAACATATGAAGTAAAAAAAGATCTTCAAACGCTAAATGAAGCGAATAAAAATCAACTCAAAAATAATGATGAACTTGGTATTAGGCTGAGTGAGATTACAAATACAAATACTCAAAATATTGAGAAATTAAATATTGTGATTGCTGAACTTACATCTGTAGTGGATACAATAAACTCCTCGTATGTTTCAAAAGAGGAATTTAATGCTTTAGTAAGTGATATAAATAGATTTAAAGATTTAGTTGCAAAAGAGTTAAAAAACACGCCATCAAATACAAAAAAAGATGATAGTTTTAGAAATAAAACAAGCGCAGAAGTTTACAATGAAGCAAAGCAATCTTTTGATAAAAAGCTTTATAATGATGCGCTGAAGAGCTATAGTTACCTTATAGAAAAAAACTATAAACCTGCATACGCACACTATATGATAGGTGTTATTCACTATGATCGTAAACATTATGCAGATGCAATTGCTTATTTCAAAAAAAGCTCAACACTCTATTCTAAAGCTTCATACATGCCAGAGCTTTTGCTTTATACTGCGATATCTATGGACAATACGGGTGATAAAACGAATGCAAAAAACTTTTATAACGTAGTTATCCAGAAGTACCCAGATTCAAATGAAGCAAAAACGGCAAAAAAACAACTCAGCTTAATGAAGTAAGTTCAGGAAAGTTGTTTCAGAATAGATATAGAAAAATATGTTAAAATCCACAAAAATAAAATAAGGTGAAGTAATGGCAATAGAAGCAAATCAAATAGTATCAATCGAATATGAAGTACGTGATAACGGAACAGTAGTTGACTCAAATGTTGGTCGCGCACCTTTAGTATTTATGTTTGGTAAAGGTCAAATCATCCCAGGTTTAGAAAATGCAATCGTAAATATGGCGATTGGTGAAAAATCTGATGTACTTGTTAAAGCAGAAGATGCTTATGGAACGTACAATGATGAAGCGAAACAAGAGTTACCAAAAGAGCAATTTGCAGGACTTGATTTAGAAGTTGGTATGACGCTTTATGGTCAAGGTGAAGATGGTGGAACAGTACAAGTAACTGTAACTGAGATTAAAGATGAAACAGTTTTTATTGATTTTAATCATCCATTAGCTGGAAAAGATCTTATGTTTACAGTAACGGTTAACAATGTAAGAGATGCATCTGCTGAAGAAGCAATGACTGGTGTTCCAGCTGAAAATAAAGATGAGAGTTCAGGTTGTTGTGGTACTGGTGGCAATAGCGGTTGTGGATGTCACTAATCTTTTAAACAATTATGATACTATTGTTTAAGTCTAAAAATAATATATATAAAAATACCCCCAATCTTCTAGGTGCTTTTTTACAAGCACCTAAAAACTTAAATCTAAAAACCGATATACAACAATATTTTATTTCACAATAACAACTCCTAATTCAAATAAAACAAGGAAAAAAGATGGCAAAAAAAATAGCAATGATATTTTCAGGGCAGGGGTCTCAATCGATTGGAATGGGCAAAGATTTTTATGAGAATTCTGTTCTTGCTCGTGAGATGTTTAAAAATGCAGGAGAGAGAATCAATGTTGATTTTTCACAACTTCTTTTTACAGAAAATGAACAAATTAATGAAACAGCTTATACACAACCAGCTATTTTACTTGTGCAGATGGTTGCATATAGACTTTTTAAAGAAAAATATCCAGAACTAAAACCGACACTTTTTTTAGGACACTCTTTAGGAGAATTTTCAGCTCTTTGTGCAAGTGGTGCAATTGATTATATAGATGCAGTAGAGCTTGTACATAAACGTGGTGCTTTTATGCAAACAGCATGTGACAATATAGAAGCTGGAATGATGGCTATTGTTGGCATGGATGATACAACAGTGGAAGAAATTTGTGAGATGGCACAAAAAGAGGGACGAAAAGTTTGGCCTGCAAACTACAATCAAGATGGGCAACTCGTCATTGCTGGCATGAAGTCAGATTTAGTTGCACTCGAACAAACATTTAAAGAAAAAGGTGCGAAAAGAGCACTTTTACTTAATATGTCAGTTGCAAGTCATTGTCCTTTGCTGGAACCAGCACAAGAGCCTCTTTCTGTACTTATGAAAAGTATGGTGCAAGAAAATTTTGAAGCACCAATTGTTTCTAATGTTACGACGAAACCATATAACACTAAAGATGAAGCTGTTACTCTTTTAAAAGAACAACTTATTAAACCAG
>JAVETY010000078.1:0-7901 GCA_034005815.1 Sulfurimonadaceae bacterium
ATAAATCCCATATCGAGCATTCTATCTGCTTCATCAAGCACAAGTGTTTGGATATTTTCTAAGTTGAGTGAGTCTTTTTTGAGGTGTTTTAGCACACGCCCTGGAGTTCCTACGATGATATGCGCACCATGTTGGAGTGAGCCATATTGAGGACCAAAGGCTACTCCACCACAAAGTGTGAGGATTTTTATATTGTGTGCAAATTTAGCGATAGTGCGAAGCTCTTTTGCTACTTGATCGGCTAATTCTCGTGTAGGACAAAGGATGAGTGACTGCACACGAAACTTTTTAACATCAAGAGCACTGAGTACTCCTATGCCAAAAGCAGCTGTTTTTCCACTCCCTGTTTTAGCCTGTGCGATAACATCTTTACCTGCCAATATATGTGGCAAAGTCTCTGCTTGTATCGGAGTCATCGATGTGTAACCGATTTTGTCTAGGTTTTCTAGCATAGCATCACTAAGAGGAAGTGAAGAGAAAGTTGTATGAGTTGTTTGCATTGAAATACCTTAAAAGAAGTGCGTTATTATAACCTCTATTTCTCTTGGCTCATACTCTCTTCAAATTTATTTACATTTTCTATACTTTTTACAACTAGCTCATTAACTCATTTTCAGACCTTAACTTAAAAGTGTGATATTATGATATTGTCACTTTTGATGTGCGCTATCTTCAAAGTCGTTCACATTTTCTATACTTTTTAGAATGACTTCATCGATTTTTTGGTGCGTTATGCCATATTTGAGTGCAAACGCTTCAATAGCTTTTGTATGAAAAAGCTCTATATGACGAATAAGCGCATAAATCTCTCCTAAAATCCCTTCATCCTTTAAAATAGCATCCGCTATCCTATCTGAGACATTGAGCTGGCTTAAAATATCTTGTAGTGGTACTTCAAAAATGGTATCTATAAGAGAAAGTACTCCTACAAAATAGGCTTCACTTAAACATTCTGCTGTCGTCTTTGGCTCTATGATTTTTAAGATTGCTTCCATAAGCTCTGTACGTGATTTAACAAGAAGCATAACCGGAGAGAGCTCATCAGTTTTGGAGACAGACTTGGAATAGATCATAAGCATCAACCACTGTGCTAAAGGTTTACGCCCTACAAGTACCATTACTTGATTGATGGAAGAAATTTTATTTCGAAATGAAAAAGCACCTGAATTTATAAATCGCAAAAGCTGTACAGAGATTGCATAGCTTTTTTCAAACTCTGTAGCAATGACTTCGATATCTTCATCTTGCATCAAAAGGCGATAAAGCTTCATCACTGCAAACTGATTTGGCTCGAACTTTTTATTTTCTACAATATTTGGTTTTGCAAAGAAATATCCTTGAAAATATTCGCATCCAAGTATCACTGCTGCATCTCTTTGCTCTTTTTCCTCTATACGCGTTCCGATCATCTGCACATTATACGCTTGTACTCTTGCTATCAGTTGTTTCGCTTCTGCAGAGTCGGCATACTTTGTAATATTGATTTTGGCATAGGTAAAATACTCTAAAACACTCTCAAAGCGTTTAAAATTTTCAAAACTATACTCTGTATCATTGAGACAAAGTTCATATCCTTTGTGATGTAACTGCTCTACACGCTCGATTGCACGTTCATGCATCACTATGGTATCAAGGAGTGAAAAGATAAAAAACTCTTTAGGAATAGTCAAAATCATA
The DNA here is from genome assembly GCA_034005815.1 of Sulfurimonadaceae bacterium. Lineage (GTDB taxonomy): Bacteria > Campylobacterota > Campylobacteria > Campylobacterales > Sulfurimonadaceae > Sulfurimonas. Next base: position 1,678 of record JAVETY010000078.1, read on the forward strand.
TCACTCATCAAAAATTTCTCATCTACTTTTACAAAAGCTTTACGACCACCTAAAAGTTTCTTAATACCAAACTTATTGAGTACATTTGTTATAACAGAAACACTTGCATAACGTCCATTCTCGATATCACTATGTTTTTGTGCATCTCGATATAAGAGCTCATATGCAAAAATCTTTTCTTCTTTATCAACAATAGGTTGGCGTGCTATATATGTATTTTCCATTTTTTACTCTTTTTAAAGCACCTCAAAGTGCGTATCTGTAATGAAATTATATCGTTTATAGAGTTGGCTTGGGTTAAACCCCATAAAGCTCCTCACTATAATCACTTCCCGCTTGTAACTCTTTGAGCCATGCCAAAAACTCTTGAACCTCTTTTTTCCTAAATACAAAGCCATGTTGTGGTGCTATCATCTCCACATCCAGTTCTTGAACCTTTGCTACCCATGCACGCAAAAGCTTGTTAGAACCCATATAACGTTTATGAAATCCTTCTAGATGTTTGATATGTTCACTAAAGTTTTCAACATACTTTTTATTCTCTATTGCGTTGATAATAGCCGCACCAATATCTCCTGAGAAAAGTATCTTGGATGCTGAATCATACAAAGAAAAATTTCCAGGAGAGTGGAGAAAATGAGCTGGTACAAACTTGATATACTCCTCACCAAAATGGAGTTTTGCACCATGATCTGGAAGTGCAATAATGCGCCCCATATCTAAAAAACCATAATGACTCATAAAACGAACCCATAAGGAAGAGATAATAAACTTTGCACTTGTGCTCACACTCCACTGAGTGATGGAACCTGCTACGTCTGGGTCTTGGTGAGAGAGAAAGATAAATTTTATATTTTCAATCTTGACATGTCTTTCTATCGCCTCGCTCAAATCTTCAAAGATAGTTTCACTCCCCGGGTCAATAAGAATCGCTGACTCGTTTTGTACAATTAAAAATTGATTGACTGATAAAAACGAGTCCTCGTGTGCTTCATCATCAAAACTAAACATCACACATTTGTGTATTCCATCATCATAAAGTATATGTTCTCTATCCATTTTGTAATCCTTTAAATTCACGAATGACTGCCATTTGTCTCTTAGATATATATTGAATCATCTGACTTTTTTCTCCAAGCTTGAAATCAAACATAAAAATCAAAGAAAAATTATTTTGATTCTCTATTTTCTTCCAGAGTATTGCTTTTGTATTGATAATCAATGGAGCTTTTTGTACCTTCAGCACCATATCTATAATTACCTCTGCCCCATCTTCTAGTCCAGGAGGCAGCGCACTTAGATTGAGCCGTACAGAGTCAAGTGATATATCTTCTATATACAGATCCCCTTGGTACTTAGTATTTTTTATAAAGAGTGTGACCATATGTTCCTCTTCAGGAACAAGCCGCACTGTACTTCTGATGATAGGGGATGTTTTTACAAAGCGTATCTTCGTAAGGATTACAGATTGTTTCTCAAAACTCACGTTTACAACACGATTACACTCTAAAATAAACGGGAGAGCTTCGGAGACCAGGAATGTTTTTTGTTCAGCCTGTATCGCTTTTTGCTGCATGTAATTTGTTTTTAGTGTCAAACTCTCCTCATCTACCCTTGTTATCAGAGCAGAATTGGTCACACTGAGTCCTTTATAAAAATTATACAGAGTGACACTTACGCTATTGCGCTCGATCGCTTCTAGGAGTTTATAGATCATCTTTGTATCTTGCTCTTTTGTATCTTCAAGCACCTGCTTTGAATCAAAGAGTTTTAAAAGATTGAGCTCTGTAATATCATTAAAAGAGAGCATCACAAGAGTTTCTTCTTGTGGAATTTTTTGCGCTTTTAAAAGGAAATGTCGTATCTGCTCCTCTTTATCAAGCATTTTGATATGAAAAAGTCTTTCTCTATACATAAGTATTTCATTAAACCAATTTTGTTCCTCTTTGTTGAATAAAAAACCCTCATGAGGCAAAAAGTGTGTTCCTAAATCTTCATTATTGTGATGAAAAATCTCAATCCTATCGCTTGCAAAGAAATCTAAAAATGATTGATTTGCCAAGATCGGAACATCCTCCCTATACATCACTATGAGAGTCTGTTGGTAATGAAACATAGTTTGTATAAAACCAAAAAAAAGTGCTTCATCTGCCTCTTTTTGAATCTCTTGAACAGCGACCAAAAGTGTATCTATAAGTGTTTCAAGTTGTATAGGTTTTTTAAGAAATCGAAAAATATTTAACTCTATAGCACTATAGAGATACTCTTTTTCATCAGATGCAGAGAAAAAAATAATCTTGCTTTTTGAGCTAAATTGACGAATTTTTCGCGCTAAAGCTATCCCTGAGTGCCCATTCAAACGTATATCACTTATAACAATTGCAGGGGAATATTTTTTAAATAATGCCCATCCCTCTGCTGCATTATCTACAGTATGGACATCTTTAAAAAATCTTCTCAATAATTTTGCAATATTGATACGTAATGCGTCATTACCCTCTACATACAAAATCTCAACATCTTTTGCTTGGTGTTGAAGTTTTTTTATTTTTGGCATCTTACATCTCAGTTTTGTTTTGTGTTACAAATTCTCTTGATGGTTTTGCTATATAGAACCCTTGGAGATAATCGACCCCCATCTTCGTAAGCGTTTCTACTATCTCTTTATCCTCTACATACTCTGCTACAGTTTTTATCCCCAGCTCTTTTGCAAGGGTCAATATACTTTGCACAAACGCTTTGTCTTTTGGATCTTTGTTGATATTGATAATAAAATCACCATCGATTTTAAGGTAATCGATTGGAAACTTTTTGATGTAGTGAAATGAAGAAAATCCACTTCCAAAATCATCTATAGCAAATTTATACCCAGCTAATTTTAGATTTTGTACAAACTGCTCTAAGAGCGCAAAGTTTTTTACTGTTTCTCTCTCTGTTATCTCAAAAACCAGTTGTTCTTTGGGGATATTGTAAACACCTATGAGCTTTGTGATTGCATCTGCATAATTTCCAATTATCAAAGATTTTGGGGAGAGATTGATAAAAAGTATCCCCTTGTACCCTTCGTTATTTATCTTTTGAAAGGCATTCTCAATCACCATTAAATCCATACGATTGATAAGACTCATATTTTCAGCCACCTCAATAAACTCATATGCTGAAATAATCTTCCCATCAATCTCTATGCGCATAAGAAGTTCATGAATCTCAATCTTACCTGTTGCCGTCGTTTGTATAGGTTGGAAATAGGGAACGATTCTATTGTTTGTTACTGCATCTATAAGAAGTGCTGATTTTTCTTGTTGCTCTTTTACCATCGCTAAAATATCATCTTCTGATGGAACTTTCACATCATTTTTGCCCTCTTCTTTTGCTTTATACATCATCTCATCTGCTATGATAAAAAGTTCTTTTGAGGTTTGGGCATGGTCAGGATAGATACTCACCCCTATCGAAGTGGTTATCCCTACATAATTATTATCTGGGGTTTTGAGTTTAAAATGCTCTGTTTTATCTACAATACTATGCGCAATAGCCAGAGCCCCTTTTAAATCACACTCAGGCAAAATGATAGTAAACTCATCTCCTCCATAACGTGCCAAAATATCTTCGGGACGTTTCGTATCTCTTAAGAGATTTGCAAACTCTTGTAAAAACATATCTCCAAAACTATGTCCATATTTATCATTTATAGGTTTAAAGTTATCACAATCAATAACAAAAAGCGCAAACTTATCTCCATGCTGCATGGCACGTTTTATCTCATATTCCAAAAAGTCATTAAAGATACGACGGTTATACAAATCGGTCAGTGGATCGTGGTTTGCGTAGTATTCCAAATCATGGGTATAACGATTTATCGCTTTGACCGAACCTACAAGATTTGCCATGGTAGTGAGGATACTATCAATAACAATATGACGGATTGGGTCGGTGACCACTTCTGATTGCACGCTTAAGCCCACGATTCCACCAATCTTTGGAGTCTCTAAAAAGAGAGACTTAGTACGGTGAGCAAATGACTCATAGTCTTGCATATTGATACAAACATTATGTTTATATGTATTATGCTTGATTACATAGTCGGTGGAACCCATAAAATACTCATTTTCTTGAACAGAGAGTGCTACAAACTCTTCAAATTTTACTCTTACATCTTCAGAAGGTATCCCATGCCAAAAGATATCTACTTCAAACTGATCATCTCCCACTCGAAAAATCGTCATCAAAGTATAGGTAGGCATCACTCGGTTGATATCTCCTAAAAGCTCCCCAATATAATCGCGCCAATCTTTGACAACATCTGAAGTGATAATAAATTTATCAAGGAGTTGCACCTCAAATTCAAGAAGATCTTTATCCACAGCGATATCTTTTAATTTATTCGCAAGCTCATTAACATGGGTAATAATATCGTTGATTTCATCAAAACGTAGATCTATATCTGCCACATCAAATGCTTTAAAATCTTTGATAGAGTTGATGTTTTGCACTTTTTTCTTAAATAAATCAAGAGAAGAGGTGATATGTTTTGAGGTGTATCTAGAGGCGATAAAGGCAGCGATGATAAATAATGGTATAACTATAAAAAAGAAATATATATACTCTAAAAAAGTCTCTTGGATAATACTGATAAGATTTTGTTTTACATCAATCACCCCAAGAGTTTCCCCTAGTTTTGCATTCACATGGCAACTGAGGCACTCTTTTTTTGCTGGAAGTGGAAGAAGATTTCGAACTACCTTCATATCCCCTTGATTGACTGCGACACCGCTTAGAAGCACATCTCGTACAAGTGCATCTTTTGGTTTTTCATTTACCTCTCCAAAGAGCTCTTTGACCACATCACTACGGTAAATATTTATCTCATAATCACTATCATCAAAGTTTTCTTTGAGTGAAAACATAAAGTCGTTGAGCTCCTCTTTGTTCCAACCACGCTTCATCACCTGATACATGGAGGAAAACACCTGTGCTGAAACTGCATTGGCATGTTTGATGGCACTTTTTTGTGCAAGTGCGGTGTGGAGATATGTGGTAAAAATAAATACCAAGATAAAAAGGGATGAGAGTAAAATAACATTGATAGAGAAAATAAAATTTCTAAGTGTTTTTGGCAAAGTAGTTCCTCGTATAATAATGATTGTTTCTATATAGAATACTCAAGATAAAGTGATGCTTCAATCCTAAAAACACTATACTAGTGAATTATTGTATAAATTTTACTTAATTTGTATTCTCTTAAAATCTAGTTGCTTGCTCCTTTCTCTCATATTTTCAGAAAATTTCTAGCTCTGGTCGTGTAAACTCTTTTTTATGAAAAAGATTATTTTATTTTTAGCCCTGATTGTAAGTATAAGTTTTGCTGAGGCAACCCCTGTAAAAGGGCTAGAACGCGCAAGTGCACAAGAGCAACGTGATGCATGCAAAGAGGCAAAAAGAGTAGCAAGAGAGAACTACAATATAGTAGATATAAATGTTGGTTGTACTTGTGAAAAATCAAGCCCACACCAATGGAGTTGTTTTGTAGGATTTACTCACATACCGAAGTAAATCTACGCCAAGCTTTCTAACACAATAGGAATACCTTCTCGTATATCAACACGAAACCACCCTGCAACAGAGTAGCGTTTATCGTTTGTAGCAACTACTTCGTGGGGAAATTTCTCACTTAAAAAGATTGCTAAAGTGTTGGCATGTGGCGCTACTTTGGCAAGAGGTTGGAGCGCTTCATCATAGAGGATAAGCTCACCAGCATGCGCTTCTTCCCACGCTTCATTGAGATAGTATACAACAGTCACAACACGATTTTTAGAGTTTTTAAAAGCATCTACATGTGTCTCATAAAAATCACCCCGCTCATAGAGGGCAAAGTGTGCTTCAAAATAGGTAAGTCCTAAAAACAGTTCCCTATTTAAAAATTCTCGCAGATCATTGCAAAAGAGTAAAAACTCACCTTGAGCACCACTATCTTCATCGAGCCATAAAATTTTATCGCGTCGTTTATCTTTATGGATTTGTTTACGCGAGGAGATACCTGCGGGTCTAAAATGTTTGGAAGTTTTTGCAAATTGTAAAAGTTTTTGTGAGAGTTTTTCATCTAAAGCATCTTTGAGGATAATGTAGCCATCTTCCACCAAGGCATCAGCAATTTGTGCATAAAGAGTGTGTGACATGATGCCAACTTATGTTAATATTTTGACATTTTAGCACTCTTTCTAGCT
>JAVETY010000079.1:0-7809 GCA_034005815.1 Sulfurimonadaceae bacterium
TTTTTTATCTTTGATATATTCTTGGAGGCGTTTTACTTCATCATAGCTTTTTTCAATGACAAAAACATTGGGAAGTGCCACGCTATCTACAAAATTATCATGCACAAAAGGGATAGAACCTGTTGCAAAGATAAGTTTTTCAAATGTGATGGCATGTTGTGAAGCTGTTGCTGTTTTTGTTTTTATATCTACGCTTAGAACTTTATCTACGATAGTTGTTATATTTGCAACTGGACCGCCACATGGCATGGCATTTTTTTCTACATCACCAAGAGTTTTTCCAAAAACATAAGGGATACCACAAGGTACTTGTGCTTTTTCGAACTCTTTTATGATTGTGATTTGTTTCTCTGGATAGTTCGCGTTTGCCGTGGCAGCTGCTACAAGCCCCGCAGGACCCGCTCCGATAATTAGGATATCTGTTGTTATAGTATTCATATTTTCCCCTTGTAGGATAGGTTTATTCACTCGATTTTGTATTATTTGTGAGCATAATATTAGTATAAAAACTAATTTATAAGAGTCAAAAATTATAGCAATTATGCTATGAAGAGCATATTAAAAAATTGACTCTTTCAAGTGATGGAAAGGGGCAGATAATAGGCTAGTGCAATCAAGGAGAGAACAATGCTTAACCAAACCATAGGGATAAGACGGTATCTCAGTTGTATCTCTTTTAAACCCATAAAATAATCAATGACCAAAACACCTTTTATAAAAGTACTGAGAAGGAGAAATCCCACCAAAATAGTTCCGATAAACTCCAAATAGCCTAATAAAAAAGCAAAAAGAGAGAGCAAAATCAAAGTTGCCCATACAATTTCTATTGTTTTTTTCATAATTTTCCCACTTACCTGATGATATAGATAAGTGCAAAAAGCACTATCCATAATAAATCTACTAAATGCCAATACGATGCGCCCGTCTCAATGCCTCTGCAATCATCTCTCGTATAAGCGTGACGTGTTGTGTTTTGATAGATATTAAATAAAATAAGGGTACCTAAGAGTACATGCATAAAATGAAACATAGTGAGAAGAAGATAAAACATAAAAAAGGTGTTCGTGCTAAGATTGATTCCCTGTTCAAAGATATTGGAAAATTCCAATATCTTATTGATGAGAAACATGCCACCAAAAAATATTGCTGCTAAAATCCATCGTGAAGCGATAATATGCTTCTTTTTTTCTTTTTTCTTCGTTATGCTCTTGATGATTTGTATAGCTTTGACGATAAAAAAGCTGCTTGTGATTAAGATAAATGTATCTATAAATCCCGCTGTTGTATCAAGTAGGAGTTGCGAATTATTAAAAAGTTCAACATCAGCACGTCTAGAAAATGCATACCCTACAAAAAACAATCCAAAAGTAAGGAGTTCTATATAGATAATAATCCAAATCGCAAAATCCCCTGGAGGATAGGGATGTTTTATAGCTACACTTCTTGGCATGTTAGCTCTTAGTAAAATGCAAAGATATAAGTTTCTCAAGCACTTCTAACACATCTTCTTCATCACTTAAAGACTCTACAATCGAGTGGATAGATGCTTGGTAAGGGTCAAACCCTTTGGTGATTAATTTTGCAGCATAGATAAGAAGTCTTGTAGAAACTGCTTCTTGAATCTCACTATCGCTGAGCTTGCGAATCTCTCCTGCAATAGTGACTAGTTTTTGCGCAATTTTCTCATCTACATTGCTTTCTTTCATTATGATTTTTGTCTCTATCTCCGCTTTTGGGTAATCAAAACTAAGAGAGATAAAACGCTGTTTTGTACTAGGTTTCATCCCTTTTAAAACATTTTGATACCCAGGATTATACGATACCACTAACATAAAATCAGGATGCGCTTCTATAAGCTCTCCCGTGCGATCAATGGGTAAAACACGACGATAATCAGCAAGTGAATGCAAGATAACAGTGGTGTCTTTTCTCGCTTCTATAATCTCATCAAGATAACAGATTCCGCCATTTCTTACAGCTTTTGTAAGTGGTCCATCTTGCCAATAAGTACCGTTTTCATCTATAAGATGGCGACCTATGAGATCAGATGCGCTGAGGTCATCGTGACATACAACTGTATAAACATCTCGTCCGAGCTCTTCGCCCATGGTTTCTATAAACCTTGTTTTTCCACAACCTGTGGGACCTTTGATAAGAATAGGGAGATTCATAGATGCAGCGGCTTTAAAAAGCTCTACTTCATTTGCTTGTGGGAGGTAGAAAGATTTTGACATGTTAATTTCCTTTTGTGAGATTCATATAAATTTCTGGTAGAACTTTTGGGAGTTTTTTTGGGTCTCTGATAAGTGCATATGCATTTTTACCAAAGAGATAGGGCAGGTACTCTTTTGCATCCATATCGATAGTGATACAAAATGGAGTGATTCCCTTTTGTTTTACCTCTTCAATCGCTTTTTTTGTATCTTCTATACCATAGCGTCCATCGTATCTATCCACATCATTGGGTTTTCCATCGCTCAGGATAAGAAGGAGTTTATTTTTATTTGGTTGTTTCTCTAGTATCTTGGCACTCTCCCTTATAGCGGCGCCCATTCTGGTGTAATACCCTGGCTTGATTGCATCGATGCGACCACGTACATTATCACTATATTTTTCATTGAAATTTTTGATGATGTGAAAGTTTACTTTTGTATTTTTTATAGAAGAAAACGTATAAAGTGCAAATCTTTCTTGAAGTCTATGGAGTGATTCTGAAAACACCATAAGAGACTCTTTTATCATATCAATGACACGTATCTCTTGTGTGATTCCAGCTTCTGTGGAGAGTGAAATGTCAGCTAAGATAAGTGTTGCGATATCTCTTTCTTTACGCTCATAGCTCTCAAAAAAATTCTGCGTATGGTTGGAGTGGTCTTTGTGCCCTTTATACTCTATCCACGCGTTTATATTTAACTCATCTCCATAGGGGAGGTTGTCTCTTTTGATACGGTCGAGTTGGATGACATCGAGTTGGTGTTGTATCTGTTTCATCATGGTTACAAGATGTTTTGGTAGTTTTATAGGTTCTGTGTGAAGTGAGATAAAAGGTTGTATACAAACATAGTTTTTGAGGTATCTTCCTTTTTTATAATCCCATTCATCTATAAAATGCCCTTTTCCAAGTGGATACTCTTCTACACTATTTGCAGAGATATCTAAATCCATCTTGAGTCTTGAAGAGAGGTTCGCATCTCTTTGTCCTAGAGTGATTTCATCTAAATCCTCAGCATTGTAAAGTGCATCTTCATCAAAAGCATCATTTTCTTGTCTGTCCACATTGACCTGTTCCATAAAGCTCATAAGTGATTCTGGTAAAAAGAGTAAAAACCCATCGGTCTCTTTTTTATCATCAATCTGATTTGCTTTTTTCTTCATTTTGAGCGTTTCAGTTTTATTCTCTTTTTGTGGCTCTCTCTTTGGTTCATTTTCTTCATCAAAATCAAGAAGTTTATTGGTACTTGAAAGAGATGGATAAATCCATAAGGGGTTTACAGAATCTTTTTCTGATAAGAAATTGGTATGCAGAAATGTTTGCGCATAGTTATAAAACTCTTTAAATCCGATATATGTCTCTTGTAGTAATGCAGTTGCTTTTATATTTGATTCTTCTATCGTTGCACTATTTAAATCCACTTTTGTAAGCATAGCAACGAGCCAATAGTAGTGCATCTCATTGTGTTTTTTCAAAGGAAAATATCCAAGAGATGCTGGAAGATAGAGACTTTTCTCATCTTGCCATGCAAGGAAAAAAGTAGTTCCAGCACCCGAGATTTTCTCAAGTAATGTACGTGAAGTATGGATAGAACGTTTGTCGGTAATATGAAGCTCTTTGCCTTTATCACCTCCAAGGAGATGATAAAATATTTTGAGCATTTTACTTTTATCACTAAAAAGTATCTGTTCTTCTTTATATAAATGGGATGTTTTTTTTGTTACAAACTTATCCCATAATTTACCGACTTTTTCATCCATCTTATGCGCTTACTTTCTCTTCTTTTACAAAGAAACTATAAAGGTATGTAAGAAGTCCGGCAAATACCATAAATCCAAATGCTAAACGAATAGCATAAATAGTAGTGAGCTGTGCTTGCGTATCCATAAAGCTTAGCGCTGCTGAAGAATCAGGAAATCTTTGCATTTGGATTTGTATAATACCAGCAACTGTAAGAGCCAATGTAAGTCCTAACATGCCAATAACCATCAACCAAAAACTTGTACGTTCTACTTTTTGTGCTTTAGCTCCATTTCCATAAGGACGGTTACGAAGGATAGGCATCGCATACGAGATGATTGTAAAACATATCATCACATACGCACCAAAAAATGCCAAGTGACCGTGCGCTGCTGTGAGCTGTGTCCCATGTGTGTAGTAGTTAATCGGTGCAAGTGTATGCATAAAGCCCCAAACACCAGCTCCTAAAAAGCCCATAACCGCTGTACCTTTAGCCCATGTGAGTGCTATTTTATTGTTATGTTGGATACGACGATTTTTTACCATATTCCAAGCAAAAAGTATCATCAAGAAAAATGGAATCGGTTCCGCGGCAGAAGCGATAGACCCAATCCATAACCAATACCCAGGAGTACCGATAAAGAAAAAGTGATGTCCAGTTCCAGCAAGTCCTGCGATAAGTGTCATAGCAACAATGAGGTAGAGCCATTTATCAATATGCTCACGGTCTACACCTGTTGTTTTGATAAGTACAAAAGCTAAAAGAGCACCGAGGATAAGCTCCCACGTTGCTTCAACCCATAAATGGACAACGAACCACCAGAAAAATTTATCCATAACAAGATTATCAGGAAGATAAAAAGCAAACAAAAAGAAAAATGCTAAACCAAATAAACCTGTAAGTAAGATGACAGAGATAGTTGTTTTACGCCCTTTGATAACTGTCATCGTCACATTTAAGATATACGATAAAACGACAAAAACGATACCTATCTTCGTGATAGTAGGCTGTTCTAAAAACTCTCTACCCATTGTAGGCCATAAATCATTATAAGTCATCTCTGCTAATGTTGCATATGGAACAAACAAATACCCAAGGATAGTAAGTACTCCAGCTACTGCAAAAACCCAAAAAGTGATTTTGGCTAAGAGTGGACTCCATAGTTCTCGTTCACTCTCTTCAGGGATAAGATAATAGGTTGCACCCATAAATCCAAACAATAAAAGAACGATAAGCAGGTTAATATGCACCATACGCAATACGTTAAACGGAATAGCTGGGAATAAAAAGTCACCATAGATGTACTGAATCCCCATGCTAAGTCCAAAAAGAACCTCACCAACGAGTAAAATTAATGCAAAAATAAAATATGGCTTTGCGACCATTTGAGATGAATATTTCATACGATTCCCTTATCCTTGAATATTTGGTGGCCACTCTTGATTGTTGACTTGAGAAGTCCAAATCAAAAAATCTGCAAGACTATTAACTTGCTCTGGCGTGAGATGAAACTGTGGCATTTTTCTTCTATCTGGAGCATCAAGAGGTTGTGCTGCCATCCATGTTGCTAAATATTCTTTGAATATTTCTTCGCTACCTTCTCCAAAACGCTTATAAACGTTTCCAAGCTCAGGAGCATAGTATGCGCCTTCCCCCATCAAAGTATGACAACCGACACAGTTGTTATTTTCCCATACTTTTTTCCCTAGTACCACCGACTCTGTGATTTTGTCTTCGTTACTTAATTTTGGGATTTGTTGTACTGTATCAATACTCAGTCCAACAAATACCAAAATCGCAAAAAGACCACCACCAAAGTAGATGTTTCTGGCCATATTTTTTGTAATACGCTCCTTCATTTTAGCCCCTAAATTATATTCTACCTACGAGTAGTAATTGGAATATTATCGAGAAATATTTAATTCTACCTTTAAGTAGCAATTCAATATTTCTTGATTACAATTCACTAAATATACAAAAGGTTTTCTGTGCAACTACACAATACATCGCAATATGCTATTAGAATTTTAAGTTATATTTCAAGCCGAGATGATGAGGTTTCGTTTACTGCAAAAGAGCTAGCAGAGAACCTAGAGATTTCATATAAATTTTTGACTAAAATTATGGGCGAGTTAGTCAAAGCAGATATAGTCCAATCGACTCGAGGCAGGGATGGTGGATATACCTTAAATAAACCAGCAAATAAGATTACAATCTCTGATATTTTAGAGATTTTTAATGATTCTATCCATGAAGAGAGATGTATTTTAGGAATAGGTTTTTGTGATTCTAAAAACAAATGTGTTTTGCACGACCAATGGATAGAGCCCAAAAATTTGATACAACATATGTTTAACGAAACAACCTTAGACAAACTCGTAGGCAAGGGATGCAAAATATGATTCGTTTTCATGGCATGTGTCATGAAAAATAGGTTTTTTCTCTATATTCGTAAAATGAGGGGTGGTGAAAAACCTCCTCAGAAAAAACTTTTTTCTAAAATGACTTGGTCTTGGCTTGGTGCTTTTATAGGTGTGTATTGTATCGCTATCGTCAATGAACTTATGCATACAGAACATAATGATTCGATGCTGTTGTTGGGTTCTTTTGGTGCTTCTGCTGTTTTAATTTATGCGGCTCCGTATGCAGATTTCTCACAACCTCGTAATTTTCTTGGCGGTCATTTTATCTCTACAATGATAGGGATAAGCGTGTATAAATTTTTACCTTTTGATATAAGTATCTTAGGTGCCATAGCTGTTTCATTTGCTATTGTCGTGATGTATTATACAAACACGATGCATCCTCCAGGAGGTGCTACAGCGCTTGCTGCCGTAGTGGGAAGTGAGCAGATGCATGAGCTAGGATATATGTTTGCATTTTCCCCTGTACTCTTAGACTCTTTTATCTTATTTATCATTGCTTTAGTGATAAATAACTTATCAGATAATCCAAAAAGACACTATCCACGCTATTGGTTTTAGAGATGGCATGTTATACAAAAAATAGGCTTATATGGCTATCAATAAAGTATGGCATGTTATCAATACCTCAAGTTCTAAATATCCTCTAAAGGCAAAATTCCCTAAAATACGCGCAACTAAGAGTAAGGATATCATATGCCATTTTCACAACTTGGACTTTCACAAAATATACTACAAGCAATAACAAATAGCGGCTTTAAAAAGCCAACGCCTATTCAAGAAAAAGTTATCCCACTTGTACTAGAGCGTCATGATATTATGGCAAAAGCGCAAACGGGAAGTGGAAAAAGTGCTAGTTTTGTTTTGCCGATATTAGAGTTATTATCACGTGAAAGTTATGAGGGAAAAGCAAAGATAAAAGTCCTTGTTCTTACTCCTACGAGAGAACTAACGCAACAAATAACAGAAGCTTTTACTACCTTTGGCGCATTTATGAGCAAAAAGCCAAAAGTAGTAGGTGTCATAGGCGGTGAGGGGATTGGTGATCAACTTTTTGCTATTCAAAAAGGGTGTGATGTTTTAGTCGCTACATCGGGAAGATTTTTAGATATTTTAAGCAAAAAACAGATGAATCTCTCTTTTGTAGAATTTTTTGTTCTTGATGAAGCGGATAAGATGCTTGATCTTGGATTTGCAGAAGAACTTGACCTTATCCTTGAAGCACTTCCAACTGCGCGACAAAACCTACTATTTTCTGCTACATATCCACAAAAAATGCTCTCTATTGCTTCAAAGATTACACAAAATCCTAAAGAGATTAGTATCGAAGATGAAGAGCCAATAGTAGAAAATATCCACCAACGCGCTATCTTAGTAAACCGTGAAAACCGTGCTCCACTTCTACGCCATCTACTAAAGAGTGAAAAATATGA
>JAVETY010000080.1:0-7645 GCA_034005815.1 Sulfurimonadaceae bacterium
AGTACGTGCTTCGAGTAGTGCTATAAGTTCATCAGAACTAAGCTCTTTTTCTTCTACAAGTTTTTGGCACTCTTCTTTTGTAAGTCCTCTTGAATGAGTGGTAACTACCTCTTCTATTGCAAGTTCTACTTTTTTTGCAGTAACATACTCAGCTGTACAAAAAAGAGTACAGTGACACGCACCAATAGCTGGTATCTCATGTTCAAGAGCAGGTGTACATGGGCAGACTCTATCTTCAACACTACGCGCTACATTGTCAACAACTTCTACAACAAAACATGGACAAAAACGTTTTCCATACATCAATTTATTGCGCGTAAGACCGAGTTGTACACCCTCGTTAATCTCAGCTTCTGGATTGTATTCAAGATTAAATTGACTTACAACTTTATCAGTAAATTGTAAAGTTCTTTCGAATTCTGCTTGAAATTCTGGCGAATTCATATCAATTTTAATTATACTCATTCTATAAATGTCCTTTGTAATATTAATGTTACGCACTTAAACGAACAAGTCCGTTTAAGTGGGGAGGGACTTACTGTCCCTTCCAACCCCTAAAGCTACGAAAAAATCATTTTCGAGAATAGTAAAGTATTCACATCAAGTGATAATTATTATTTTCTACGCGCTTTTCCCTCGATAATAAAACGAAGTGCGTTGAGTTTGATAAATCCTGCTGCATCTTTTTGATCATAAACAGCATCTTCTTCAAAAGTACAATACTCAGGATTAAAAAGTGAAAGAGGTGATGTACGACCTACAACTGTGATATTTCCTTTGTAAAGTTTTAAACGTACTTCACCCTCTACATGCTTTTGTGTTGTATTGATTGCAGCTTGAAGCATCTCACGCTCTGGTGCAAACCAAAATCCATTATAAACAAGTTTTGCGTAGCGTGGCATAAGCTCATCTTTGAGATGTGCTTCTTCACGGTCGAGTGTAATTGATTCAATTGCACGGTGTGCTTTTAGCATGATTGTTCCACCTGGAGTCTCATAGCATCCACGACTTTTCATCCCAACAAAGCGGTTTTCAACGATATCTACACGACCGATCCCATGTTTTCCACCGAGTTTATTAAGTGTTGCAAGCATTGTTGCAGGGCTGAGTGCTTCACCGTTTAAAGTGATAGGGTCACCACTTTTATATCCAATAGTGATATATTCAGGTACATCTGGAGCATCTTCAGGCTTGGTAGTCCAAAGCCACATGCTATCTTCTGGCTCAGCATTTGGATCTTCTAAAATCCCACCCTCATAAGAGATATGTAAAAGGTTTGCATCCATTGAGTATGGAGATTTTTTCCCTTTTCTTTCAATCTCAATGCCATGTTCTGCTGCATAAGAAAGGAGTTTTTCACGTGAATTCAAATCCCATTCTCTCCATGGAGCAATAATAGTTAGTGTAGAATCTTGACTTAAATATCCCATCTCAAAACGTACTTGGTCATTTCCTTTTCCAGTAGCACCATGACTTACTGCGTCAGCACCAGTTGCTTTTGCAATCTCAGCTTGTCTTTTTGCAATAAGTGGTCTTGCAATCGATGTTCCCAAGAGGTATTCACCCTCATAGATAGCATTCGCACGAAACATTGGGTAAACATAATCACGTACAAACTCTTCACGTAAATCTTCTATAAAGATATTTTCAGGTTTGATTCCTAAGGCTAGGGCTTTTAAGCGAGCTGGCTCTACCTCTTCACCTTGTCCTAAGTCTGCTGTAAATGTAACTACTTCACATTTATACTCATCTTGAAGCCATTTTAAGATTACGCTTGTGTCCAATCCACCAGAGTAGGCTAATACTACTTTTTTAACATCTTTTTTCATGTAAAAAACCTTTTGTGTACAAAATAAATGGCGCGATTTTACTATAGATGAGATTAAACGATGGTTAGTGTGGAAGAATTAGTTTATAGTTAAGAAAGAAAAGAGAAGTAAAAAGAGGATTTCAAAAGGTTGATTTCTAACCTTTTGAATCAAACAGTATCCCTGTTAGTTCTACCATTTTTGGTAAAAAATCCATTGCTTTTTCAGCTGGAAATCTACGAAGCATCTTATTTGACTCTGCCTCTATTACTGATACGAAGAAAATATCATCCGTATCAACACCAAATTTTATATTTGTGTTAAAAGGGGAGATTGCTTTGTTTAATTTATCTACGAGCTCATCCATTTGTTCTTTAGAATTTATTTTTTCTGTAGGAACACTTTCTTGTTGAATCTCTTTTACTATATCTGCTTTTGGTGCTTGTTGTTGCTGTTGCACCTGAGTTGCTCTTCCTTGAGATTCTAAAGAATGCATTTGAGACTGTTGTCTCGCTACATTTGCAATGCCATCCATGACCCACTCCTTTGATTTTACTAAAAAATTCTATATGATGCACTATCGACAATAGAAAAAATAACTTTAATTTTTGATATAAAAAGTTATTGATTTTATGATACGCTTGCATTTATGAAACACTATGTTCTTCTTTTACAATCAGAGCCGATTCTAAGACGTCTCTCCACAATACAACTCATTGCTTACTTTGGTGCTTGGTTTAGTAACGTAGCTATCTATACCTTACTACTCGATATGAAAGTCTCTGCTACGGTTATTGCTTTTACGGCAGCACTTCATTTTCTTGCAGGAATATTGCAGGCTCCATTTTCAGGCTCTCTAATAGATAAGCTAGCACCCAAAAAGCTTATGCTATGGCTTACATCTATTGAGATATGTGCTACTTTATTGCTACTACTCGTCACAGATGTTTCTCATATATGGCTTCTTTTTGTTTTGATTTTTTTACGTATGGCGGCAGCTAGTTTTTATTTTACTACCGAAATGTCTCTACTACCTAAAATTCTCACAGGAGAGAAGCTCCAAAAAGCAAATGAGATACATTCGATTATCTGGTCCGTCTCTTATACTCTGGGTATGGCGCTAAGTGGGTTCGTAGTCTATTGGCTTGGTGTAAAAGTTGCATTTTTTCTTGATGCGATGATGTTTGTTATAGCATTTTATCTTCTTTATACACTTCCTCTTCATATAGCAAAAGCAGAAATAAATGAGAAGTTTTTTGCAATGATGCGAGATACTTTTGTTTATTTTAAACAAAATCCAAAAGCAGTGCATTTGATGATGATGCATGCGTTTGTAGGACTTACGGCTTTTGATGCTTTGATTGCACTTATGGTAGATAAATACTATGCTTCAATCATAGCTACCTCACTCGCACTTGGACTTATTAATACTTTTCGTGCTCTAGGTCTTGTCATAGGTCCTATGGTACTTGGAAAGTGGATAAATAACCGCAGACTTTTATATGTGCTTCTTGCACAAGCTATGACTATTTGGCTTTGGGCATACATGTTAGAATATTTTTATCTTTCTTTAGTAGCAAGTATCTTTGTGGGATTTTTTACTACAACACTTTGGTCTTATACTTATACACTTTTGCAAAAAAATATAGATGCGAAATATTATGGGCGCATCGTTGCATATAATGATATGCTCTTTTTAACCATGGCAGCTGCTGTCTCACTTATGATAGGATATTTAGCAACACTAGGATTTTCTTTAGAATTTATAACAGCACTTTTAGGTGGTGGCTTTTTTATAGCTACACTTTATTATTGGTGGATACTTAAAAACATAACATTAAAGGAGGCTGCTTGATATCCTTTGCAGTAATTGGTGGAATACTTTTAAATTTTGGGGCATATCTTACTTTTAAGGGAAAAATCTATGAGTCTGTCATTGCCTATCTCTTTGCTGATATGTGTTGGGTTTTTATGGCTTATGAGAGAGATGATTATTGGGGAATGCTCTCAGTCTCTTTAGGGGTTGCCTTTGCTTTTTTAGCTTTTTTAAAGATGAGAGGTGGTCAGATGAGCAAAACCCTTCATGGTGATGGTAAGTAACAATGATATATCAATCCAGCAAAGGTGCAATAGATCTCTCTCGCCTTACGAGGCTTTATCCTGCTGTACTTGTTTCTATGCAAGGAGAAGTTGCGGAGATGAGTTTAGAGTGGACAGAGCTTTATGGTGATAAAGTAGAGATTCTTTCCTACATACTTGTGTTTGACTTTACCCCTTTAAAAGAGGAACAAAAAGAGCGTACTGTTTTAGAATTTGTATCACGAGAAGCATTAACAGTTGTGATGCAAGAGGTGGCACAATTTTTTTAAGACTCTTTTCCCCTGATACGAGGAGGGTATTCTCTCTTGCCATTCCTGCAGCACTCAAGCATCTCGTAGATATTCTTCAAATCTTAATTGATATGATAATGGTTGGGATGGTGAGTGTTTATGCGCTTGCAGCTGTTGGGATGAGCATGCAGTTTATGATGGTTGTAAACGTTCTTATGACTCTTTATATTGTGGGTGGAAACGCGATGATAGCGAGATTTGTGGGTCAAAGACGTAAACGTCGTGCCGCATCACTCATGTATACTTTAGGGATTTTTGCAATTGTTTTATCTTTCTTTGTTACCTTTATAGGGTTCTTCTATACAGAAGAACTTTTTGCTTTGATGGGGTCTGAAGAGGAGGTTATCAAAGAGGGCGCTATCTATTTTGGGATTCTCTCCGCTGGTATGAGCTTAATATTTTTAGATGCACTTTTTTATAATGCACTTTCAGCTGCCGGAGACACTAAAAATTCTCTGTATATCAAACTCTTTTCAGCATTTTTAAATGGGGTTTTAAACTATATTTTTATCTTTGGACATTTAGGGCTCGAACCTATGGGGATAGCTGGAGCAGCATATGCAACACTTATCGCCTATCTTTTCAATATCTTTGCATATATTTGGCTTTTCAAAACTTTTGGTACGATACAAGAGAAGCAGAAAAAACTTTTAAGTATTTTACCAATTATCCGTCTTAATGATTTTAAACGTTCATTGAATGTATCGTATAGCGCTGCACTTGAGAGAGCAATTTCAAGTCTTTCATTTTTATTTTTTGTCTCTATCATCACATGGTATGGAACAGCTTCGCTTGCAGGATATCAAGTAGGGCTTCGCATTGAGGGGATTGCCTTTATGCCAGGGATTGGATTTGCAATTGCTGCTATGGCTCTTGTGGGGCAAAGCATAGGTGCAAAAGATTATGAAAAAGCGTATAAGCTAGGGATAATAAGTGGGCGTGTTGCTTATATCTTTATGGGGTTTGTTGGAGCATGTCTTATACTTTTTTCAGAGCATTTGGTTGGATTTTTTACCGATGATGCAGAGACAATTGCAGTGGCATCTCTTTATATGATTTTAGTAGGACTTGCTCAAATTCCACTCGCTCTTAACTTTGTATATTCGGGTGCCCTCCGAGGAGCAGGAGCTACAAAAATTATTTTGATTATTAATGTGGTAAGTCTTTGGTTTTTTAGAATCGTCCCCTCTTATATTGCTTATTTTATGGGATTTAGTGTTATTTGGGTTTTTATAATTATGAACATAGAGACTTTGATAAAAGGTGTTATTTATTGGTATTTTTATAGAAAAAAAAGCTGGCTTTATACAAAAATATAGAGCGAGATGAGAGCCACTATGATATAATCAATATAAAAATAATAGGCAAATATGCTCACCTCACACATTAAACTCTATTTTGACAAGCATTTTAAAAAACCTTCTTTGGATTTTATATGGACAAGAAAAGAGAATCAACAGTTCTTCTCTTTTTTGGAAGAGGAATTTTCAGAAGAGATAGATCAAGATGGGTTTTCTGAACTTTTGAAACAACAGTTTGAAGAGTTTTTTGAGCCTATTGGAACGATTGTCTTTCAGTATAAAAATAAACATATACGTATGAAAATTTCTCCATACACAACAAAACCACAAGAGAGTGAATCTCTTCATGCACTCGTGGGTATTATTCAAAAAAACAAACATCTTATTGATAGAAGCGAAGAAAAAAATAAAGGTCAAATCTCTTTAAGTGAAGAGTTACGTCAAAAACTTTGCGATTTTACACCTAAAAATACAAAAGAAGAGGTAAGTACAAAAGAGCTTTTAAAATATGCGGTGCGTAATGCACTTGAGCTCAAATCAAGCGATATTATTATCATAAAATCAGACCAAATTTTTATAAAAATCTTTGATGATTCCAAAAAACGAGAGCTTACAAAAGAGGAAGAAAATAGCGAGGCAGCACGCTATAATGGAATCGATGAAAAAGAGCTTGAGATATTTTATGAAGATTACTTTTTAGAAGATGCTAAAGATGATTTTTTTTACACCATCGCAGTGCTTTTTGTACAACGCTATTTTATAGAAGAACAGATAAACAATCTTGTCTATGAAAAATTTGTTTTTGGATATGTGCAACTCATAATTATTGAACAATTAGAGACTATATATGATTACAATACCGCATTTTTTAAAGGATTTTCGGGGTATGTTTTTCGTAAACATTTTAGAGAAGTATTTGCCCATATCGCTGATTTGATCCTTTCTGAGATTGTAAGTGCTAATAAATATATGGTTGAATTTATAAAATATTACTCTTTAAATATTGTGATTGTAGAGGGTATGAAATATAAAGTACCTGAACTTCAAGCACACGATGGTTTACGGTGGAATGTGCTTTCGATGTTGAGTGTTGTAAAAGTTTATGTCAATACACTTGATAGAATCAAGTTACTTGATGCACAAATGCGAAAACTTGATGATGAGATAGAAACACTCTATATAGGTGAATACTCACCTCTTGAATACCATGAAATATATACGCGTGAAAAGCAAAAACTCATCGATACCATAGCGCATCTCACAGTTAAATATGACAAAGTATTTGATGCATATGAAATGGAAAAAAACGAAGAGAAGATACAACGATTAGAGGTAGAGATAGATAAGATCAAACACCAGATTATGGGATTTAGAGAGAGAAAAAATAATTTTTCTAAAAAAGCAATCAAAAGAGATATTCTTCTAAAATATAATGAACTCGTTAAAAATTTTGAAGCGCTTGAACGTGAAAAAAAGAGAGAACAACGCATGCTCACTCAAAATGAGGAATCTTATCTCTCCATAAAATCAGCTCTCACTAAGGCACTCATCTCAAAAAAACAACTCCTTTAGCCTTTTTTAGATAAAATCTGCAAAAGCTTTTAAGACGGAAAATAACGATGACGTATGAACAATATCTCGCATTAGTAGAAAAACTCAACCTTTATTCACACCACTACTATGTATTAGATGACCCTTTAACCACCGATGAAGAGTATGACATCCTTTATCATCAAGTCTTAGAATATGAGACAAAAAATAAAGAAAAAATCCTCCCGATATCTCCAACGCAACGTGTGGGTGATGTGATAAGTGAAGGATTTATAAAAGCCTCACACCTCTCACGAATGTGGAGTTTAGAAGATATTTTTGATGCAGATGGTTTAGAGAAGTGGCTTACAAAAACATATAAACTCGATAGTAATATTACATTTTATTGTGAACCAAAATATGATGGTGCATCACTCAATCTTATCTACGAAGATGGCATGTTAACGCAAGGTATCACTCGTGGTGATGGCGAAATTGGGGAGCTTATTACAGGGAACGTCAAAACCATTCGTTCCATTCCACTTGAAATTGCATATAAAGAGCGTATTGAGATTCGTGGAGAAGTGGTGATTTTTAAAGAGGAATTTGAAAAAAT
>JAVETY010000081.1:0-7627 GCA_034005815.1 Sulfurimonadaceae bacterium
ATTTGGACATGTATTTGAAAATATTGATGGAAAAAATAAAACAATAACCTTTTTAGTTTTAGCCTTTATATTGATTCTAAAATTTAAAAACTCTATGTTCTTTAGAGATAACTTTATACCTAATTATATAAATTTAGTGTTCACTTTTGTGCTGCTATTTACAGCAATGTCCATGATGTCAACAGTATCTGAATTTTTATATTTTAATTTTTAAGGGATAAGATTGTATAAAAAAATCCAAACTTCTAAATATATAAAAATACTTATAATCATTATGGCTCTTTTTTTACTCTTTCATACTTTAATGTGGTCTTTATATACTTCAAAGATATTTGGTAGAGTAGATGGGAAATATATTGGAGATTTAGCTCGGATGGGATACCAATATGATGTAATATCTCCTCGAGATATAGAATACAATTTAAAAACTTTGCATTATAATAAATCAAATTGGTCTAAAGAAAAAATCGATTTAATCACATTGGGAGATTCTTTTTCTGATGCTGGTGCAGGTGGTGAAAATCCCTATTATCAGGACTATATCGCTTCTGAACATTCTATCAATATATTAAATATACAAGGAATACAAACATATGGAAAATTTATTGAAACTATTACTATATTGATTAATAATGGAAGCTTAGAAAAATTTCAACCAAAAGCAATACTAATTGAATCAGTAAGTAGGCTAGCACTAAGAAGATTTAATGAAAATATTGATTTTAATATGACAAATAATACAATTACTCTTGAAACTCAAGTCCAAAATAAAAGGGAAAGTTTTTTTATACCTCAACTGCTTCCAATTAATACAGCCAATTATAAAGGGATTAAATCTAATATAAATATTTTGTTTAATAAAAAACCAAATAAAAGTGTTTATAGCTTAAAAATAAATACACCATTATTCTCAATACAAAATAATCATACTATACTCGTTCACAATGAAGACTTAACAGTCATAAGTAGTATTAATGAAGATAGTGTTAGAAAATTAAATAATAATTTCAACGAACTAGCTAAAAAATTAAAAATACTAAATATAAAATTAATTTTTATGCCAGTTGTTGATAAATATGATTTATATTATGACTACATAGTAGATAATCCTCACCAAAGAAATAACTTTTTTGATCTTTTAAGACCTATGAAAAAAGAGTATTTATTTATTGATACAAAAGCAATATTGTTACCATATTTAGAGAAAGGTATAAAAGATATTTATTATGCAGATGATACTCATTGGAGTTATAAAGCAAGTGAAGCTATCTCCAAAGATAGTGTATTTTATGATAGCTTATAAGTAAATTCCCATCTACTTTATTTAATAATGCTTGAATTTGAAGGAAATTATATGAATAAACAAATTAATGCTAAATTCTATTTCAAAACTTTAATAACTATAATATTATTTTTTATTTTATATCATTTATTTATTTGGTTTAGTTTTACTTCAAAAATTTTCAATCCTAAAGATGGCATGTTTGTAGGAGACTTAGCAAGGATGTCTTATCAGATTGATTTATCTTCTCCTAGAAGACTAGAATATAATCTATCAAAAGACCATTTACATAAAGACAACTATAATAATCAACAAATAGATTATTTAACCATCGGAGATTCTTTTTCAAGAGGAGGTGGTCATGGAGTAAACCCATACTATCAAGATTATTTTGCTACAAAGCTAGATGCCAATGTATTAAACATACGACCTTCAGGTGAATATACAGCACTAGAAACTATAATAGGTTTATACAATAATGGCTATTTAGAAAAAATAAAACCTAAAAATATTATTGTAGAGTCAGTAGTACGGATCATTCCAGATAGATATTCAAAAGAGATTGATTTTGATATTAATAATACTAGTTTTGTAATTGAAGAGAAAATAATAAATCCAGAAAATCAGCAAAATGTTCATGTCATCAATACAGCAAATTATAAATTACCTTTTTATACCCTTATGTATAATTTTAAAAATAATGCACAAAAAAATGTTTACTTATTTGATTTAAATAAGAAACTATTTAGTGTAGGGAATGGTACAAAGATATTGATTCTTGATGATGATGTAAAAAATATTCCTAAATTTACACATGAAAATATTATTAAAATTAATAATAATTTCAATAATGTTGCAAAATTGTTAAAAGAAATCAATATTAATCTATTATTTATGCCAGCACCGGACAAATATGATTTATATTCCAAATATATAAATGATAAGTCATATGGAAATAATCCTTTTTTTGATCTAATTGATCCGTTAGAAAAAGACTATATTTTTGTGAACACTAAGCAAATATTATCTTCTTTACTTGAAAATGGAATTCAAGATGTTTATCATATTGATGACACTCATTGGAGTTATAAAGCGAGTGAAGCTATATCAAAAGATAAACTCTTCTATACCATAAAGAATGGATCTTTATGCAGATGATAACTATAAAACTTATGTTCTTAAATAAATTTAATAATATATTAATAAATGAAAAGTAAATTATGACATCAATTAATAACTGTATTAGTAAAATCAATTTATTTCAAGATAAGAATAAAAATAATATTAATTTATTACTAAATCATTTAACAGTAGTATTTTTATTTTTCACTCCAATTACTTTTAGTTTTCCTGATAGCAGAACAGTAAGTTTTTTATTTACATTGCTATATATTCTTATAGTAATCAGAGGTAATTATTTAAAGTATTTGAAAATTTCATTATCTCATCCATTGACAAAACCTTACTTATATTTTATGTCAATACATTTTATATGGATGATTGGTACTTCAGAAAATACTGATATTAATCTTTGGTTAAAATATTCATATCACAATTTGTACCCATTGTTATTCTTCTCTTTTTTAGATAAGAGATTTTTTAATATTTATATAAGTAGTTTTATTTTGGGGGCTTTTTTTAGCGAAGTTCTGTCTTATCTAATGAATTTTAATTTGATACCATGGAAAGCTACTATTGATATATCTATTGATATGTTTTCCCATTATAAGACTAAAATATTATATGAAGCAGTTAAAGGAGAGCCTACTCCATTTATGGACCGTTCTTATTATAGTGCACTACTTGCAATTGTTGGTTCACTTATATTGATTAGATTATTTGATTTTAGAAACAATAAAATTAAAATTCTAATTTATACTCTCTTTTTCACTTCTATTACAATAAATTTATTTTTTATTGGTGGAAGAGCAGGGTATCTTTTATATATTATTTTATTAATGTATATTTTGTATCATTTTTATAAAAAATATTCAAATAGATTCTACACTTACCTTATACTGGGAATATTAAGTATTTCAACCATAGTATCTATAGCAATGTATAATAGTGATGGTATCTTTAAGCATAGAGTTCAAGTAACTTTAGATGGAATATACTCTACAATAAATGGAGATATCGAGGCTGAACCTAGGGTAAAACTACTTATACAAGGAATAAAAGCAACTAAAGACAACTTTTTATTTGGGCAAGGTACAGGAGAAGCTTTATCTCATCTAAGAAATAAAGAAGAGAATAAAAATACTGAGATTCAAATAGTAAGAGATGTTCATAACCAATATATTGACCTTATTCTTCAATTTGGATTGATAGGTTTATTGATATATTTACATTTAATATATAAAATTTTTAAATTTAATGATATTAGAATAACAGAAAATCAGTATCTAGTAAAAAATATAATGTTAATTTCCATTATATATTTAGGTTGTGTAGCTACATTTTCAATATATTTTACTCATCTACTAACACTATTAGTGATTATATCTACAATAAATAAAGAGATATTGGATAGAAGTCCAATCATTAATAAGAAAACAATAATAATTTATTGTCTTTTTATTATAATTAGTTACATTGTAGGTATTTTACAATAAAAGAAAAAATAGTAGGATTACATATGTCAAGTTATAAATTATTAAATTTCAAAACACTAGGCGATGAACGTGGTTCCCTCATAGCTATAGAAGAAGGCTACAATGCTCCTTTTGATATAAAAAGAGTTTACTATATCTTTGATACGAAGCAAGGTGTTGAGAGAGGTTTCCATGCTCATATAAATCTTGAACAAATAGCAATAGTGGTAAAAGGCTCTTGTACTTTTGTGCTTGATGATGGAGCAAAAAGAGAAGAGATAAAACTCAATTCACCAAATCAAGGACTTCATATAAAAGGTCTTATTTGGCGAGAGATGAAAGATTTTACTCCTGATTGTGTTCTTGTAGTATTGGCAAGTGAGCATTATGATGAAAGTGATTATATACGTGACTATGATAAGTTTTTAGAAGAAGTAAACAATGCTCATTAATGGAAAAAATATAAATATGAGAACAGTAGAAACAAAAGACGCTGATTTTATTTACTACATGAGACAAGATGAAGCAAAAACCAAATATCTCTCAAAAGTAAGTGGCACTATTGAATCTCAAAAAGAGTGGATAGTGAATTATAAAAAAAGAGAATTAGAAAAACAAGAGTTTTACTTTGTAATAGAATCAAAAAAGAATGAGAAGCTAGGACTTGTAAGAATGTACGATTTTAAAGATGATTCATTTTGCTGGGGAAGTTGGCTTATAAAAGAAGATGCTCCAAAAACTACAGCTATAGAATCAGCTCTGCAAATATATGAGTTTGGATTTTATGATTTAGGATTTAAAAGGTCCCATTTTGACGTACGAAAAGGAAATGATAAAGTGATAGCTTTTCATAAAAGATTTGGTGCTACTATAGTAGATAAAGATGAGTTAGATTATTATTTTAACTATGAAAAAAATGACTATGAAATAACCAAAGAAAAATATAAGAGGTACTTATAAGATGATTCCATTTTTAGATTTAAAGAGCATAAATACTCAGTATAGAACTGAGCTGATAGAAGCTTGCACAAGAGTAATAGATAGTGGCTGGTATATCCAAGGAAACGAATGCAAAGCATTTGACATAGAGTTTGCAGAGTATTGTGGTACAAAATATGCCATAGGCGTGGCAAATGGTCTTGATGCTCTTATCTTGATACTACGCGCATATAAAGAGATGGGAATCATAAACGATGGCGATGAAGTGATAGTGCCATCGAACACATATATAGCTTCGATACTTGCTATTTCAGAAAACAATCTTGTACCAGTTTTAGTAGAACCTGATTTAGATACATATCTACTAGATACAAATAAGATAGAAGAAAAAATCACTCCAAAAACAAAAGCGATAATGCCAGTACATCTATATGGCATGACATGTGAGATGGATGTAATAAATACAATAGCCAAAAAATACAATCTCAAAGTGATAGAAGACTCAGCCCAATCACACGGTGCATACTTTGGTGATAAACGAAGTGGAAATCTAGGAGATGCAAGTGGTTTTAGCTTCTACCCTGGAAAAAACCTAGGAGCACTTGGCGATGGCGGAGCAGTGACTACAAACGATGATGAGTTAGCAAGTACTATAAGAGCACTAGCAAACTATGGAAGCCATAAAAAGTATGAGAATCTCTACAAAGGTGTAAATAGTCGCCTCGATGAGATGCAAGCTGCAATGCTAAGAATAAAACTCAAACACCTTGATAAAGAAATAGAAAAGAGAAGAGAAATAGCCAACTACTATATAAAAAATATTAAAAATGAAAATATAATTCTTCCAATTCAAAATTCAAAATTAAACATTCAAAATTGCCAAAACCATGTATGGCATGTGTTTGTTATAAGAACCAAAAAAAGAGAAGGGTTACAAAAATATCTATTAGACAATGGTGTTCAAACTCTTATTCATTACCCTATCCCACCACATAAGCAAAATGCTTATTCAGAGTGGAATGATGAAAGTTTTCCGATAAGCGAGAGGATACATACAGAAATTATGAGCTTGCCTCTAAGTGGGGTGCAAAGTTTGGAAGATACGATGAAGATAGTGAAAGTTTTGAATGGTTGGAAATAAAGATAGTATTTTAGACATCAATATTATCAACAATAGCAATTACATTGATTATTGTAAAACATTATACGATGACAGCTGGAAAATCAGTATAAAGATAGCCTATATCACGTATATGGTTGATTTCCTAATAAGCAATGTAACTGTCTATTTTAGTGATGATTTTATAGAAGAAAAATTAAATGATATTAGTCAATCATTAGCTTTTAATTTAAGTGAATCATTTACTAAAAATAGTGTATTGCACGTTGTTACTGAAAGCTATTCTACTGGTGGACATACTAAATTATTAGAAATGTTTATTGAAAACACATCTTCATATTTTAAAAAGCAAAGTATAGTCTTACTAAATCAAAAAGTTGATTTACCTAGTACTTTAAAGTCTATAGCTAATAAAACTGGTGAAATATTTATATTAGAAGAAGATAATATTATCAATAAAGCTATAAAATTAGCTAATTTAGCTTCAAGTTATGAATTTATTGTGCTTCATATTCATCAAAATGAAATCATAACTAATTTGGCTTTTGGTAATAAAAACTTTAAAAGACCAGTGTTTTTTTTAAATCATGCTGATCATATGTTTTGGTGTGGAGTTTCCATTTCAGACTATGTATTAGACCTCAGTACTGAAGGTAGTGAGTTTTCAAAAACACAAAGAGGAGTTAATAAAAGCTATGTGTTACCAATTCCAATCAAAGATGAAAAAAAAAATATAAGTAAAAATGATGCTAGAAACTATTTGCATCTTGATAAAAAAAGTAAAATTATTTTATCTATTGCTAGTGAATACAAATATGGTAGAAAAAAAGAAGATATATCTAAATTTATAAATATGTCTATGAATATTTTAAATAATGTTGAAAATTCTATATTTATTTTAATAGGCCCAAGTAAAAATAATATAATTTGGAATGAAGCTTACGAAAAGAGCAATCATAAAATTATTCCATTAGGATTACAAGAAAGAGAACTACTCTCATATTATATAGCATCCTGTGATTTATATATTGAAAGCTACCCGTTCTCATCTTATACTGCATTTTTAGATGTCGCCTTGTATAATGTTAATATGCTTAGTCTTAACACGCCTATATTTACGCTAGATGTATTAAAAGAAAATAACATATTAACTAATACTGTTAAAGAGATAGAAAAAAGAGCCATAGATTTATTAATACAAAATGACCTAAAATCATCAATCGATTTATCAAATCATTTTCAAGAAAAATGGTTAAAAAATTTAAAAAATATATTTGATTATAATACAAAAATACACAATCTATATTCTTTTAAACCAAAGAGCTCAAATGTAGATTATAACAACCACATAAATAAAATAATTATGGGTATGGTAACATTGAATAAAACTTATACAAAGTTGCCATTTTTGCTAAAGTATAAATTAAGAAAAGGAATAATTAAATATGAAATAATTTCTGGTATAAAAAACAATATCAGATTATTTCGTAAAACATTTATTAGCCGATAGTGTTTAATATTTTGTATTATTGATACAGAATTCGTTACGGTCACCACTTACTTTCATTTTCTCCAACCATCCATATTTAACTTATCTATATACTCTTTTAACTTCTTCTTAGGCTTCCATCCCAAAGCCTCTGTTTTAGCACTCATCACATCCGCAGTCATACGATTGCCTTTGCGTTCTGG
>JAVETY010000082.1:0-4839 GCA_034005815.1 Sulfurimonadaceae bacterium
AGTGCGTTTTATGTCGATTCGTCACGAGAATGATATGGAAAAAGCAAAGTTTATTGGCATGAGCTGGATGGGACTCTCCGTGCTTGGTTCTTTGGCAGTTGGATTTTTTGGATATGCGTATGTGATGGCATCAGGGATTGATTTACAAGATAGTGAAAAGATTTTTATCACTCTAAGTCAGCTTCTATTTAATCCATGGATAGCAGGATTTTTACTTGCTGCCATTCTTGCGGCTATTATGAGTACTGTTGATTCTCAACTTCTTGTCTCATCATCCGTGCTCACACAAGATATATATAACAAAGTACTACGCAAAAATGCTTCAAACACAGAGCTTGTTTGGGTAGGGCGCGCGACTGTTATCCTTATCGCATTTATAGCATGGGCGATAAGTACGGATCAAAATGCAAGTGTGCTTGCACTCGTGTCTTATGCATGGGCAGGGTTTGGTGCGGCATTTGGTCCACTTATAATCCTCTCTTTATATAACAAAAATATCTCTCGAGTTGGAGCTATGTGGGGGATGATTACGGGTACAGTTGTAGTGATTGTGTATAAACAATTAGAAGGGGGGATATTTGATCTCTTTGAGATTGTTCCTGGATTTATCGCTTCGTGGATTGTGATTGTAGTTTTAAGTAAGTTCTATCCAAATAAAGAACAGCAAAAGATAGAGAGAAATTTTAAAGCGTATCAAAAGATACTACACCCTTAAAATCTATGGCATGTCATAACACAAGAGATTCCGTGTCAAGCACTAACGTCATCCTGAACTTGATTCAGGATCTCAAGTACGACATGATGAAAGAGATTCCGTGTCAAGCACGGAATGACGGTTTGTGTCAAGCACAAAATGACGGACTCGCTTAGTTCAAGCCCATCTTTGCAGGATTTAAAATATTATTTGGATCAAATGCTTTTTTAATTGATTTGAAAAGTGCCATCTCTTCTGGTGTAAATGCCATCGACATATAAGGCGCTTTTGAAAGTCCAATACCGTGTTCACCGCTGAGAGTTCCACCCAAATCGATAGTTGTTTGAAATACCTCTTCGATAGCTTTGTAGCCGATTTTTACTTGCTCTGGGTCTTTGCCATCTACCATTACGTTTGTATGTACATTACCATCGCCTGTGTGACCAAAACAAGGGATATTAATATTATATTTTTTAGCAATAGCATCAAATCTCTCGAGTAGTTCTGGTAAAACTGCACGTGGAACTGTGATATCTTCATTGATTTTTTTGCTTCCATAGATGCTTAAAGATTGAGAAGCATTTCTGCGTGCAAACCAGATATCTTTTGCTTCTTTGTCATCTTTTGCGATTTTAAAATCACTACATCCATTTTCACGAAATACTTTTTCTATCTGTGCGAGTTGGAAGTTTAAATCCTCTTCAAGGTTTCCATCGACATCTGTTACTAAAAGAGCGCCAGCATCAACAGGAAGCCCTTTGTTAAAGGTTTTTTCTACCGCGCGGATAGTAAGATTGTCCAAAAATTCCATCGCAACAGGTGTAATTCCACTTGCCATAGTTTTATAAACTGCATTCATCGCATCATTGACAGTTGCAAAGATTCCCATTGCTGTTTTTGTAAGCTTTGGTTTAGGGATAAGTTTGAGAGTGATTTCCGTGAGAACTGCTAAGGTTCCTTCACTTGCTATTAATATCCCGCTGATGTTATATCCTGCAACATCTTTAATGGTACGTTTTCCCGCTTTGATGATGTCACCATTTGGAAGAACTGCACGTGTTGCCATCACGTAATCTTTTGTGATTCCATATTTTGCAGCGCGCATTCCACCTGCGTTTTCACTTACATTTCCGCCTATTGTAGAGTATTCTTGGCTTGCTGGATCTGGCGGATAAAAAAGTCCTACCTCTTCCACAGCACGTTGCAGGTCCATATTGATAACACCTGGTTGCACAACTGCTACCATGTTTTTCATATCAATCTCTAGGATTTTATTCATATGTTTTTCCATAGCGAGAACGATTCCACCACTACTTGGAAGTGCACCACCGGTAAAACCACTGCCTGCTCCACGAGGAACAATGATGATGCGATTTTCATTACAATAATGAAGTATCTTACTGATATCCTCTTCATTTTTTGGGAACACAACTGCATCAGGCTCAAAACGTTCACGTGTTGCATCGTATGAATATGCTATTAAGTGTGCTTTGTCGCTATAGATATTTTCAGCACCCACAATGGAGGCAAAATGATCTTTATGTTTTTGTTCTAACATTATTAATCCTTTATCTTAAACTCATTCAAAATTTTTGGGAGTTGTAAATCTTTTATAATAGTATAGAGTTGTTTATTATAAGGGTTATGTTTTGCCATAAGTTTATAATAATATGGTTCATACATCTCTAAATGACTACTACCTTCACCAAACCAGTTTGCAGAGATCTCTTCAACTCTAGAGTAAAAAGGGAGTTTTAGAGCATCTATCTCTTGTATAAGTGGTGCATCAACTATATCTAAAATTGTAAAGCTACTTCTATCAAGAGTGTAGAGTTTTTCATCTATATAGAGATATAAAAGTCCCACTTCTAGATCTTCACCAAAAAGGTCAAAATCTTTTTTGAGTGGTGTTGGATGCCCCTCATAAGATAAAAATGTTGCAAAAAGATCTGGATGGATCCACTGTAAAGCGGGAACAGCCTTTGTTATGCGGTAGTAAATCTCTTCCGTGGGTGCTAGAAGTAAAGCTCTTTTGTATCCACTTGCAAAAACTGCTATATCACCCGCTTGTGTTTTCCATAAACCTTTTGGAAGATTATTACTTGAAAATGTATCAATTTTACTTAGTTTCAAAACTGCTTGTTTTGTTGTAGCATCAAAGCTTTCAACCACTGCCAATTGTAATATAGTGCTGTGCTCATCATTGAGTTCACGCACAATATAGCCACTCATACCTACATCAATCTTTTCTATCTCTATAATCGCTTTGTCTGTATCTAAACTAATAATAGGAGATTTTAACATTGCACCAAAGAGCGTCGCTGTAAAAATTGCCATAAAAAATATATATTTCATCATCACTTCTTTCATCTATTTAATGAGTGCGATTATATCAAACTAAGCCAAATTTTGATAAGGTTTCGTAAAAAATTTTCTACAATAGGTTTTTTTATGAAACGTTTTCTACTTCTTTTACTTTTTATAACATCTCTTAGTGCAACTGAATTAGAACATTTTCGTTGGGCAAATAGTGAAACATATTTACAATTTTTAGAACGCAATCAGCTCCCTTTGAGAGAGCTTTATTACAACCTTGATAAGGATGATCAAGTTTTAGCAGAAGAGATGCGTGCAGGTGTAAATTGCCAAGTCCTACGCGACAAAGAGAAAAAAATTATCCAAGCACTTTTACCATTGAATGATGAGTTACAAATCCATATTTATAAAACAGAGAAAAATTATGCTTTTGAGGTTATACCCATCATTAGCGAAACACGTACAGAAGCATTTACTATACAGATAACACACTCACCTTATCAAGATATTCTAAAAGAAACAGGCTCGGTTCGTTTAGCGGGAAGTTTTGTAGCTGCATTTAAAAACTCACTTAATTTTAAAAATGATATCCAAAAAGGGGATACCCTTGTGATGATTTATGATCAAAAGTATCGCTTGGGAGAGACCTTCTCTATGCCGATACTCAAAGCCGCTATGATTCAGATGGGAAAAAAAACACACTATATCTATCTCAATGATGATGACCGTTATTACGATATAAATGGGCACGAAGTGGAAGGATTTTTACTAGCAAAACCCGTAACACATTCACGTATCTCCTCTACATTTACAAAACGTAGATTTCATCCGATTCTTAAAAAATGGAAAGCACACTTAGGTGTGGATTACGCAGCACCCCCTGGGACTCCTATTATGGCAGCAGGAAGTGGAAGAGTAGCGTATGTTGGAAAGATGGGAGCCTATGGAAACCTCATTAAAATCACGCATGATGATGGATATGAGACACGCTATGCACATATGAAATCATTTCGCAAAGGTGTGCAAAGAGGTAAAACTGTTAAAAAAGGGCAAGTGATAGGATATGTGGGAACTACAGGGCGCTCCACTGGACCACATCTACACTTTGAACTTCGTAAACATGGGCAAGCGATGAATCCTTTGCGAGTTGTGCAAGTAGCAACCAAAAAGCTAAAAGGGAAAGAATACAACGCATTTGTAAAAGTCAAAGAGAATTATGACCAATCTATTGCGCTCCACCTCGAAAATAAAACGAGACATACAAAAGTTATGGCAAAAACAAAAGTGTGCTATTTTCATTACAAACCACAAAATTCGGAAAGAATTGATGGGTGAAATAGTTCAAGTAACTCCTCTTACAGAGCCAAAGTTTGTCAAACCTATCAAGATAAACTACACCCAAAGAGGAATTCACAAAGAGTGGGAAGCGGTGATAAACCATGATAGCGTTTCTATTTTGTTATGGCATGTAGAAAAAAAAGCGTTTGTGATAGTAAAACAATTTCGCCCCGCAATACTCAATACTAACAAAGAAAATGGATACACTTATGAGCTATGCGCAGGAATAATCGATAAAGATTTAACGGATAAAGAGATAGCAAGAGAAGAGATAATCGAAGAGTGTGGATATGACATTCCACTTGAAAATATCCAGAGAGTCACTTCATTTTATACAAGTGTAGGGATTTCAGGTGCAAAACAAACTCTCTATTATGCAGAGTGCGATGAATCGATGAAGCTCAGTGAGGGTGGTGGTATAGAAGAGGAAAATATAGAAGTTATCTATCTCTATTATAAAGATGCAAAAAACTTTATCTATGATGAGACAT
>JAVETY010000082.1:4939-7602 GCA_034005815.1 Sulfurimonadaceae bacterium
GACAAGACAAAAGAGATTCCGTGTCGAGCACGGAATGACGAATTTTTATCCAAACTCTATTGGGTCCATGTCTACTTCTACTAAATCATTCTGACATGCCATGATTGCTTGAAGTATATCTGTACTCTTGTCACTTCGAAGTAAAATTTCAAAACGGTATTTATCTGCGACACGCTCTATTGCACACTTGCCAGAACCTACCACTTCTACACCTTTACAACTACGTAATTGTTGCACCATTTCTTGCATAGCATCTCTTGCTTTTGCACCATTTTTATGGGAAAAAAGTAGACGACAAAGTTTTTTATAGGGTGGATAGAGATCTTTTCTAAACTCTTTTTCATCTTCTAAAAACGTTTCATATCTATCTATGTAAGCACGGAAAAAATCATCATGAAATGTTTGTACAACTACCTTTGCACTTTTTTTGCGTCCACTTCTTCCTGCTACTTGCAGTAACATAGAAAGAGCCTTTTCCCTTGCTCTATAATCACTCATGCCAAGCATATTATCCATCCCTAAAATCACCGCTAAGGTAACATCATGATAATCATGCCCTTTGCTAAGCATTTGTGTACCAACCAAAATATCGGTTTTTTTATTGTTAAATCTATTGAGTGCTAGTTTTAGTTTATTTTGCGTTGTAATTACATCACGATCAAATTGTTCTATCTTGGCATGTGGCAAAAGTTCAACTAGATTTAGTACCGCTTCGGCAGTTCCAAGACGTGAACTTGTTAGATTGCCACTTCCACACTCACTACATATTTGGGGAATAGCTTGTGTAAAACCGCAATAATGGCATTTAAGTGCACGCATTTTTTGGTGAACACTCATCCCTACGCTACAAAATGTACATTTATGATGGTATCCACAATCTCCACATAAAAGATGTTTAAAGTTTGCTCTAGTTGGGATAAAAACTATAGCTTGTTCTTTTGCTGCTAAAGTATTTGAAAGATGATGAAGTATCAAAGGGGAGAGAGATTCTATATTTTGTTCATATACAAACTCTTTTTGAGAGATAAAATATCCACCTTTTAAACGAGTATGTGGAAACTTTACAAAAGAGCCAAGAGAAGGAGTAGCGCTGCCTAAAACAACAGGAATATCATATAATTTACCCATATAAATAGCCAAATCTCTAGCATTATAACGTGGACGAGAAGATGATTTGTAACTATCATCATGCTCTTCATCTACAACAATAAGTCCCAAATCTTTGATAGGTAAAAATAGAGCAGAACGAGGTCCAGCGATGATTTTAGCACTTCTATCATGCAAACGTGTTAGTGCTATCTCTTTTTGCTTTTTAGTGAGTTTTGAGTGCCATAAAAGTACTTGCTTGCCAAAATGGTGTGTAAGTCTTTGCTCCATTTGTGGTGTTAGAGATATTTCTGGAAGTAAAAATATGGCACGTTTATTGAGATTTAAAATCTCTTCAAAATATTTCATATATATTTCTGTTTTTCCACTGCCTGTATCACCAAACAAAAGAGAAACTTTGTGTTGTTGTAAAAACAATAAAGCATTATTTTGTTTTTCTGATAAAACTAAAGTAGATGATTCTTTTGTATTTATATCTTCTTTTTCACAGTTGATAAATATCTCTTCATCTTTAATAAAAGGTATCATAAGTGAGAGTGCATCACCAAGTGAGCAAATATAATAAGTAGATATAAATTTGGCTAGTTTTATTTGTTTGGTTGAGAAATAGCTATCACTAATATTATCTATAAGTGAAGTTTTAAATGTAGGTTCGTTTATTTGTTCTATAACAACGCCATTCATAGTTCTGCCACGCATAACTACGCTAACAATAGAGCCAATTAAAAGAGGCTCTAAAACCCTATATGTTAAAGGTTTTAGAGGAGAAGCAAGAAGTGCAAGATTGTAAAAATACAAATTATTTATTTGTTAATTCGTTACAATATCCACTATCTTTTGTACAATCAAATTTTCCATCTGCTGGAGTATATGTAAATGTAGTGCTTATTCCACCTGCTCTATAAACATAAGTACCACTCCCAGCAATTGCTGACCATGCGCCATCTTTATTAGAGTCATTTGCTACTCCATACATAAGCACACCACCGAATAAACCTCCATTGTCTAACTGTTTAAAAGTTCTACCTTGGTATGTATAAGTACCTATTCCATTTGGTATATAACCAGTAGAGCCTATAATAAGACGACTTTGTCTCTCAGAAACAATTCCAGAACGAATAGACGCAACATCTGCAATCCCTTTAGATATTTGCGCATCAACTCTTGTTGCAGCAAATTTGGGTACAGCCACAGCTGCTAAAATACCTAAAACAACTATAACAAATATAAGTTCTATCATAGTAAAACCAGTTTTAAAATTTCTCATTATATATCCTCGAAGTAATGTTTAATAAATCTAAATATTATATCATATTAGCTTTAGTTTTTTACCTCTGAACCACCAAATCGATATGTTTTTGCTGTTGCGTCACTATTTAAAAGACCATTTTTGGATGTAACATCTTTTACACCATCTAAAATGATTTGTGAACATTTATCAGAAGCAGTACCAATTGGTGTAATAGTTACATTTCCATCATCTGTAGTGGTAAATTCAAAACAATTAACAGCACTATTTGCACTATCTTTTGTATAGTTTTGCCATGAACCAATAG
>JAVETY010000083.1:0-7601 GCA_034005815.1 Sulfurimonadaceae bacterium
AGCGTCATTATAGAAGAGGGATTTGCTACAAGTGAGCTTGAGCGTATAGTTGAGAGTATGCGGATAGAATTAGAGAAAAATGGTGCAATTGTTGTGAGTGGAGATACAAAAGTGGTTCCAAAAGGGAGTGTAGATAAGATTTTTATAAATACTTCAGGGATAGGCAAACTGCTCCAAAAAGGGATAAGTGCAAATAATATTACAACAGATGATGTAATCCTTATAAGTCGTGATATTGGTGCGCATGGAGCATCTATCTTTGCTGCAAGAGAAGGGATGGAACTTAGTTCATCATTACAAAGTGACTGTACTTCACTCTTTAGCACTGTCAAAGTACTCATAGAAGAGGGCGTACAAATTACTGCGATGCGTGATGCAACGCGCGGCGGTGTCAGTGCGACTTTGGGTGAATGGGCAAAGGCGTCTAATATATCTATAGAGATAGAAGAGAGTGCAATAGCTATTCGTGATGAGGTGCGAGGAATTTGTGAGATGTTGGGCTTTGAACCACTTGATCTTGCAAATGAGGGAACATTTCTTTTGGCAGTAAAAGAGACTCAAGCCCAAAAGGCCCTTGAAATCTTGAAGCGTTTTCATAATAATGCCAATATTATAGGTAGAGTTTCACAAGAGCGCTCTAAAAAAGTGGTACTAAAAAGCCCATGGGGAACTTCAAGATTTCTGGAAATTCCTACGGGTGAGCTTTTACCGAGGATTTGTTAATGCATGAATATTCAATTGTACAATCTCTTATAGATACTTGTGAAGCACATGCCAAAGAAAATAATGCAAAAAGAGTAACGAAGGTAGTACTGAAGATAGGTGTGATGAGTGGGATAGAACCCCAACTTTTACAAACAGCATTTGATACATTCAAGGAAGAAACTATTTGCCATGATGCAGAGCTTGTTTTGAATGTACAAAAAGTGTTGGTTATGTGTAAAACATGTCATAAAGAATCAACCTTAGAGAAATTTGAATATCTTTGTGGGCATTGTAAAAGTATCGAGTTAGATATAGTAGATGGCGAAGAGATGTATCTTATGCAACTCGAGTTAGAGGAAAATGAGTAATATCTTTAGAGAAAAAGCTATTTTAAGATATTAATTCAATAAAACTTAAAGCTTCTATGGATATAATTGCGAACTTTTTGTAGAAATAAACCGATGTATCGATTTTGATTTGTCCATGGGTTTGTAAGTCATAATATTGAAGGAACCGTAGATGTACGCAATAATTAAAAATGGTGGTAAGCAGTATAAAGTTCAAGAGGGAGATATTTTATTATTTGATAAAATGTCACTTGAGCCAAAAGCTACTATCGAAATAACAGAAGTTCTAGCTGTAAATGCAGGAGAACTTAAAATGGGAACACCTTTTGTAAAAGGTGCTGTAGTAACTGCTGAGGTTATCAACGAGGGTCGTGCTAGAAAAGTTATTACTTTTAAAAAGCGTCGTCGTAAAGATAGTAAAACTAAAAGAGGTTTCAGAAGAGACTTTACTCGTGTAAGAATCACGAAAATTACAGCGTAAGCTTAATCAAACACAAGGAGACATGTCATGGCACATAAAAAAGGTCAAGGTAGTACACAGAATAACCGCGATTCAGCGGGTAGAAGACTAGGCGTTAAAAAATTTGGTGGTGAGGCTGTTGTAGCTGGAAATATTATTATCCGCCAAAGAGGAACAAAAGTACATCCAGGATCAAACGTTGGTCTTGGTAAAGATCATACTATCTATGCATTAGTAGATGGTGTTGTTAAGTTTGAAAGAAAAGACAAAAAACGTCAACAAGTTTCAATCGTACCTGCTGCGTAACTCTACACAATATTTGGGCATTGCCCAAATATCTCTACTCTTGGGATTGACCCCAAATCTATAAATATTTAACAGTTTACTTTTTTAGTGTTAGTAAATTTTTAAGTATTACCAGAAGGACTATACACATGTTTACAGATAGTGTCGAATTAACAGTTTCATCGGGCAAAGGTGGACAAGGATGTGTGGCTTTTCGTCGTGAAAAGTTTGTTTTAAACGGTGGTCCAAATGGTGGCGATGGCGGAAAAGGTGGTGACATTTGGTTCAAATGTGATAACAACACCCATACACTTTCCCATTTTCAAAGAAAAATGCATATAAAAGCAGAAAATGGCGTTCAGGGTGAAGGTCGTAATATGACAGGGCGCTCAGGTGAAAAGAAAGTGATTATTGTGCCACCAGGAACACAAATAATAGATACAGATACAGGCGCAGTGTTACTTGACATGTTAGAAGATGGACAAGAAGCTCTTTTCATAGAGGGCGGAAAAGGTGGACTTGGAAATACTCACTTTAAATCTTCTACGAACCAACGACCAACCTATGCACAACCTGGTGAAAAAGGGCTCACAAGAAACCTTCGTCTTGAGCTAAAGCTTATAGCAGATGTGGGACTTGTAGGATTTCCAAATGTTGGAAAATCAACACTTATCTCTACAGTATCCAATGCTCGTCCAGAGATTGCTAACTATGAGTTTACAACCCTTACACCAAAGTTAGGTCAAGTAAATATTGGAGATTTCGAATCATTTGTCATGGCTGATATCCCTGGGATTATTGGTGGTGCACACGAGGGTAAGGGTCTTGGACTGCAATTCTTACGTCACATTGAACGTACTAAAATACTTTTATATATGGTGGATTTAGCTTCTTATAGAGAGTTAAAAGAACAGATAGAAGTATTAAAAGATGAGATAGCAGCATTTTCAGAGATATTAAAAGTAAGCAAATATGCTATTGCTCTTACTCGTGTTGATATTGTTCCACTTGAAGAGGTTGATGGACTTATTCTAAACTTTTTGGAACTTTTAGGACTTGAAGCAACATCAAAAAGTGATTTTGATTTTGATGAAGAGTTACCTTATTTCATACAACCAAATGCAGATGAGACTTTAGGATATAACCGTGCATTACCTTATTTTGTGATGCCTATATCTTCTGCGACACATAAAAATATTGAAGCGTTAAAATATGCACTTTTTAATCTTGTGCAAGTTGATAGAGAAACTAAATAATCATTTTTCGCCTAAAGTGAGTGTTCTATGAAAAGAGTTGTTGTAAAAGTTGGCAGTGCTGTCCTTACTGAAAAAGGTGCAATCGCACTAGAACGT
Organism: Sulfurimonadaceae bacterium; assembly: GCA_034005815.1. Taxonomy (GTDB): domain Bacteria; phylum Campylobacterota; class Campylobacteria; order Campylobacterales; family Sulfurimonadaceae; genus Sulfurimonas. The sequence goes on from JAVETY010000083.1 coordinate 3,150, forward strand.
ATGAGAGCACTTGTTGCTTTTTTAGTAGAGCTTCAAAAACAGTATGAGGTGATTTTAGTCTCTTCAGGTGCTGTGGCAGCTGGCTATACAGAGCTCAAACTTGATCGAAGTATTCTAAAAAACAAACAAGCTCTTGCATCGATTGGGCAACCAATACTTATGAAAAAATATGCAAAGAAATTTGCAGAGCATGATATCCTCACAGCACAAGTCTTAGTAAGTGCAGCAAACTTTAACAAGATAGAAGAGACAAAAAAAATCAAAAATACGATAGATACACTTTTGCAAAATGGTGTCATCCCTATTTTTAATGAAAATGATGCAACTGCAACAGAAGAGCTTATAGTTGGGGATAACGATCAACTCTCCGCATATATTACAAAACATACTTCCTCTGATATCTTGATAATTCTCTCTGATATAGATGCCTATTATGATAGTGATCCAAGAGCAAATGAACATGCCAAGGTTTTGAAAATAGTAGAAGAGATAAGTGAAGCAGAACTTTGTAAAGAACTAAATCCAAATAATATCTTTGCAACAGGTGGGATAGTGACAAAACTCAAAGCTGCGGCATATTTATTGGATAATAACTTAGAGATGTTTCTTGCAAGTGGATTTGATTTAGCAAGTGTAAAAAGTTTTATGTTAGAGAAAAAGCATAAAGGTGGAACATATTTTACAAAAGGAAAGCAAAAGTGAAAATTATTTTTATGGGAACACCTAGCTACGCAAAAGAAATTTTAGAAGAGATACTTAATAATCCTAAAATGGAAGTGGTAGCTGTCTATACCCAACCTGACAAACCAGTTGGGAGAAAAATGATTCTTACACCTCCACCGGTAAAAGAACTCGCAGAAAAATATAATATTCCAGTTTTTCAGCCAGTAAAATTACGTGATACAGAAGTTGTAAAAAACCTTTTAAGTATGGCATATGATTATATTGTTGTGGCAGCATATGGACAGATACTGCCAAAAGCTATTTTAGAACATGCTCCTTGTATAAATTTACACGCTTCGATATTGCCAGCATATAGAGGTGCAAGCCCAATCCAACAAACCCTTCTTAGTAATGATACAAAAACTGGTGTTACAGCGATGCTTATGGATGTTGGACTTGATACTGGTGCGATACTAAAGATAAGTGAAATTGATGTAAGTAGCACTGAGATGGCAGAACCATTATTTGATAAACTTACAAAAACTGCTACAAAACTTATTATTGATGTGTTAGAGAACTTTGCAAACTTTGCACCAATAAATCAAGATGATACGAAAGCAACACATTGCACAAAAATCACTAAAAATGATGGTTTGATAGATTTTCTAGATGCACAAAATATATATAATAAATACAGAGCATTTACACCATGGCCAGGAATATTTTTAGAAAATGGGTTAAAACTAAAAGAGCTTGCACTTTGTGAAACGACAAGTGAAAATAGACAAGGTGTCATCTTGGAGATAAAAGAAAATAGTATTATAGTAGGATGTGTAAAAGGGTCATTAGAAATTTTTACACTTCAAGCCCCTTCAAAAAAAGAGACAGATAGCACCTCTTATATTCGTGGCAAAAGACTCGCTCTTGCAGATACTCTCTCTTAAAAGTGTAGAATCAACGCAAAACTATCTCAAAGAACTTCTACGAGAAAACAGAGTAAGAACTCCTTATGCAGTTGTGGCAGATATACAAACCGCAGGGATTGGGAGTCGTGGAAATAGTTGGATGGGTTTAGAGGGAAACCTCTTTTTATCTTTTGCTATTTCAATCAACGATTTGCCATCCGATTTGAAAATAGAATCTTCTTCTATCTATTTTGGGTATCTTTTAAAAGAGACATTAACTGAGCTTGGCTCCAAAGTATGGCTTAAATGGCCTAATGATTTTTACATAGAAGATAAAAAAATAGGTGGGATGATAACACATGCTATAAAAGATACATTAGTATGTGGAGTAGGGCTTAATCTTAAAACATCTCCTAGTGGATTTGCAAGACTTGATAGAGATATAAGCAGAGATGAGCTCTTAGAGCATTATTTTAGTAAACTACAAAAACTTGTTTCATGGAAGCAAGTTTTTAGTAAATATGAGTTAGAATTCAATTGTAATAAAAACTTTTTTACACATAGTCAAGATAAAAAAATTTCTTTAAATAATGTTGCACTGCAAAGTGATGGTTCGATAATAAGTAACGGCGAGAGGATATTCAGTTTAAGATGAGTGAAGTAATAGTAATAGCAAATCAAAAAGGTGGTGTTGGTAAAACAACGACCGCAGTGAACCTAGCAGCTTCATTGGCAGTAGCCGAAAAAAAAGTTCTCTTAATAGACTCAGATCCCCAAGCAAATGCAACAACATCTCTTGGATTTCATAGAAATGACTATGAATTTAATATATATCATGTTCTTATTGGAACAAAAAAAATAAAAGATGTTATTTTAAAATCAGATCTTCCAACCTTGCATTTAGTACCATCCAATATTGGACTAGTAGGGATTGAAAAAGAGTACTACGATGCAAATAATACAAAAGGAAGAGAGCTCGTATTAAAACGTGCGATAGAAACTATTCGTAAGGATTATGACTATATCATTATCGATTCTCCTCCAGCACTTGGACCGATGACAATCAATGCGCTTTCCGCATCAAACTCTGTGATTATTCCAATTCAATGTGAATTTTTTGCACTTGAAGGATTAGCGCAACTTTTAAATACAGTAAAGCTTGTGAGAAAATCTATTAATCCAAAGCTAGTAGTAAAAGGGTTTCTTCCAACTATGTTTAGTCCGCAAAATAACCTTTCAAAACAGGTGTATGCAGATTTGAAACAACATTTTAAAGGGAAGCTTTTTAAAGATGAAGCAGAGGAGTTTATAGTGGTTCCAAGAAACGTAAAATTAGCAGAATCTCCATCATTTGGAAAACCAGTTATACTCTATGATGTAAAATCGAGTGGTTCAATGGCATACCAAAGTTTAGCGCAGGCGATTATAAGATAATGAAAACGCAAGCATTAGGCCGTGGACTAGGTGCACTTCTGAGTGAAATCGATGAAGCGTATGATAATGAGATGCCACACAGAGATAGTGTTATGGAAATATCACTCAAAGATATTCGTCCTAATCCATTCCAACCTAGAAAAACTTTTGATGAAGTGTCTCTAGCAGAACTTGCAGATTCTATAAAAAACAATGGACTTTTGCAACCTATCGTTGTAAAAGAGGATATGGATGGATATATCATCATAGCTGGCGAGAGAAGATTTCGTGCTTCAAAACTAGCGAAGTTAAAAACTATTCGTGCAATTATAATGCATAGCAATGATGAAAAGATGCGCCAGCTCGCTCTTATTGAAAATATACAAAGAGATGAACTTAATGCTATAGAACTTGCTCTTGCATATAATGAACTTTTAAAGATTCATGAGATAACACATGATGAGCTTTCTAATATGATTTATAAAAGTAGAGCCCATATAACAAATACTATCCGTCTTTTGCAACTTTCTCAAAAAACACAAAAAGCCCTCCTGGAAGGGAAAATAACAGCAGGACATGCAAAAGTTCTTGTAGGTTTTGATGAGAAAGAGCAACAACTTATGGTTGACTCTATTATTGGTCAAAAACTAAGTGTACGTGAAGTGGAAACTATGATAAAAAATATCAAGAATAAAGAGACGGTAGAAAAAAAGGTTAGCTCTTTTGATTATGACTTTAGTACGATAAAAGATAGGTTCGATACACTCGGGTTTAAAGCAAAATTCACGAATAATCGATGTACAATTGAATTTAATGACACAGCAGAGGCGGAAGCTTTTCTCTTTCTTTTACAAAAATAAATATTTCTTAAGAAAAAAATTGCATTTAATTTAGAAAAAATCAATTTTTTTCCTTTCATTTAACTATCCTTTCAATTTTCTCGTAGTATAATCACGCAACTTTTAGGAGGTGCTATGTTAGATATAGATCCAACACTACTTGTAGCTACATTAGTCGTATTTCTTACGCTTATTGCCGTTCTAAACAGTTGGCTTTACAATCCATTATTTGCTTACATGAATAAACGTGATGAGGACATTAGAAAAGATTTACAAAAAGTAAATTCCAATGATGATGAAATCAAAGAGTTACATGCCAAAGCACAATTAATAATTGCGAATGCTAAACTAGAAGCTTCGGCCCTAAGAGAGAAAGTTATCGTTGATGCAAAAGAGTTAGCAGAAAGTAAGTTAGAAGCAAAACGAGCTGAATTGGCGAGTGAGTATTTAGAGTTTAAACAATCTCTTGCAAAATCAAAAGAAGTGTTACAACAAGAGTTGATTACGCAAGTTCCAATGTTTAAACAAGCTGTAAAAGCTAAATTTAGTCAGATATAAGGATGTTAAGATGAGTAGAATTTTAGTATTTATGCTATTGATATCAACTTATGCTTTAGCATCTAGTGGTCATG
>JAVETY010000084.1:0-7572 GCA_034005815.1 Sulfurimonadaceae bacterium
ATCCATCCAACGCATACTCCCGATAGTGATACGATTAAATGCTACAAGCTCATTACACATCAAAATATCAACACGACTTAGAAGCTCTTTATCAAATGCATCGTCAATTGCTTCAAATATATCTTTTGCTAAAGCGTATTTTTTGATACAAAGCGGGCATTTTTTGTTTGGGATTATCCCGATATGTAGATTTTCGGTAAGATGATTTATAAAAAAGAGTTTAATCTCATTATCTGATAAATATAAAAGAAAAAGTGTATTCTCTTGTGAACTCTCAAAAATCTCATTATGACTTATAAGAGTTGGAGTTATTTTGTAATGTGCTTTTAGATGTTCTACAATGGACCCAAACTCTTCACTCTCTTCTAGTGAACTTGTAATGAGATTTATATGTTTATACATTATTTAGTCGCAGTAAGTAAAAAGACACCATACTCTTGATGAGGTTTTTTGATAGTATTTACTTGATTGCACTCAATATCTTTAAATCCACAACGTGTTGCTATATGACATAGTCTATCCGTATCAAAGCCGTAGTGGAACACTCCAGTATTATCAGAGTGAAAGCTTCCATCTTCAAGTTCAAGGTCTGCAATAGCGATAAATCCATCATCCTCTATATTTGTATATATTGTAGAGAAGAAACGGTGTAAATCTTCTATATGGTGCAGAGTCATAGAGCTGATAAGCCCATTGAAACTTCTCTCTAGTGGGTGGGTAATTATATCTTGGTGGATTGGTTCGATACTAAGTTCGAGTGTATTTTTAGCTATAAGCGCTTCTAGCATACTAAACGAGGTATCGACGCCATAGACTTTTTTGACATGTCGCGCTATCTCAAAGCCCAAAAGTCCTGTTCCCGAACCAAAGTCTATAAGTTCCATCTCACTATGAAGTGCGAATCTCTCTAATATAGCTTCGCTTATTGTTTTTGTATTTGTATTTGTATTGCTTTTGTTATCCCAATTTTTTGCTTTATCTTTAAAGTTATCTTTTAACATCTATTTTCCTAGCTTAAATTTTCAATCCAATAATCAACATACTGTTGCTCTTGTTTTATTGTTGTGGTTTTTCCGTGTCCAGGATAGACCGTTTTATCATAAGGGATTTTTTTAAATCTTTGTAAACTATCAATCATATCCGTAGGGCTTGAATAAGGAAAATCAGTACGCCCAATAGAGCGCTCAAAGATAAAATCCCCACTAAACATAGCATCACCTATCTCTATAGTAGAGCACCCTGGACAATGCCCTGGAAAGTGACGAAACGATACACTCACTCCATCAAAGTCAAACACTTCGTCACCATCTACTTCTATATCAGGAACCGATGGAGGCAAATTAGGCATCCAACTACTAGAGCTAAGAAGCATCACATCCCCTTTTGGAGTATAAAGGGGAATATTTAGAGTTTCTTGTAGCTCTGCATTGCTCCATACATGGTCAAAGTGTCCATGGGTATTAAAAATTGCAATAGGGTTTGTAACATTGGCGAGAATCCAAGGTGTAGCACCCATACCTGGGTCTATGATAAAGTCTTTGTCATCCACCGTTACAATATAGCAATTGGTTTGATAATCGCCCATAGGCATCACTTTTATCTGCATAAAGCACCTTTTTTAGCGCAATTATAGCATTTTTGGTTTATCATAAGATTATGAATTTTTATAACCAATTAGAACTTATTATTCGTGCAAAAACTCCAAAAGAGAAGTTTGCGATGTTTGAAACATTTTATATAAATTATAAAAATGGATTTTGCGATATGCAAGCAGAAACATCGCCCGTAGAATTTAATGAACCATCCTATAAAGATATATGCGCAGTTGTGCCACCACAAACAGTACCAAAGAGAAATAACCTCACAACAAAAGAGGGACAGATATATCTCATCCATGCCATAGCGCATATAGAATACTCTGCTGTAGATTTAGCACTTGACGCGGCTTATAGATTTCGTGATATGCCAAAAGCTTACTATGATGATTGGCTCGAAGTGGCAGATGATGAGGTGCGACACTTTCTTATGCTTGAAGTGCTACTAGGTGAGCTTGATGCAAAATATGGAGATGTAGCTGTACACAATGCTCTTTTTGAAACAAGCCAAAAATCACAAACTTTACTAGAGCGTATGGCAGTCGTTCCACGCTACCTTGAAGCAAATGGACTTGACGCTACACCTATGATACTAGAGAAGATTGCACGTTTAAGTCCAAGCCCAATGCTAGAAAAAATCACACAAAACCTAGAGATAATCCTAGAAGAAGAAGTATCACATGTCAAAAAAGGCGATGATTGGTTTTTATGGGCATGCGAAAAAGAGGGAAAAGATAAAGATGTATACTTTGAAATCATAGAAGAATACTATCCAAGAGGATTTTTAAAACCCAAAAAGATAAATGTAGAGGCAAGAAAAGCAGCAGGATTTAGTTGCAAAGAGCTCAACTTTATGGCGAAACAGCAGGTGTGTGATGGGTAGTGAACATTTAAATGTTGGAGAAAAAATTTGATTCAAAACCTAAAAAAGTACCCTGGTTTTATGAGATATTTTAAAAACACTTCATGGCTATTTTTTGAACGAATCATTAAGATGTTCATTGGTTTTTTTATCGTTATTTTACTTACACGTTATTTAGGTCCAGAAAATTATGGTTTACTCTCGTATTCTCAAAGCTTTGTGAGTATTTTTATTGCTTTTGCTACTTTGGGGATTGATGTAATAGTTGTACGAGAACTCACAAAAAATCAAGCAAATAGTACAAAAATCCTTGGTACAGCATTTTTTTTAAAAATCTTTGCCTCTTTAGGAACGATAGGTATCATATTTAGTATCAACCTTTTTATGGAAGATAATGAAGCAGTTTTGCTTACTAATATTATTGCGTTTAGTTTGCTTTTTCAAAGCATCAATATCATCGATACATTTTTTCAAGCAAATATAATTTCCAAATATAGTGCTCTAGCCAATACTATTGCTTTTATTTTTTCATCTGCTCTTAAATTTACATTGATTTTTAATGAAGCTGATTTGGTATATTTTGCATACGCTCTTGTTCTAGATAGCTTTTTTATAGCTATCGGGTATATTTATATTTACATCCAACAAAAACAATCTTTATTATATTGGCGTTATGACATGCCAACAGCTATATATTTTTTAAAAACAGGATGGCCTTTGATGTTTGTAGCTTTAGCTGCATTTATCTACACTAGAACTGATCAAGTGATGTTAAAACATCTCCTAAATAATGAAGCCGTAGGTCATTACGCAGCAGCTATAAAAGTGAGTGAACTTTTTTATTTTATACCACTCCTTATCACTCAATCTCTTTTTCCGAAAATAGTACAAATGAAAGAGAAATCAGAAAAAGAATATTTTATTTTATTAGAAAAACTCTATAGATTACTTGTCTGGAGCGCGATTCCTATCGCTATAGGACTCTTTTTTTGGAGTGATTCTATAGTACTTTTACTCTATGGAGAGCAGTATATACAAGCTTCATCAGTGCTTTGTATCTTAGCGTTTGCTATTATCTTACATGCCATAGGTACGATTACTACAAAAGTTCTTTATGTAGAACATTTTGAGAGAAAATATTTATACAGAAGTATCTTGGGCGTGTTTGTAAATATAGGATTAAATTTTTATTTTATTCCACTTTACGGAGCACAAGGTGCAGCTATAAGTACACTGATAACACTTTTTACAATCTACTATATTTATGATATTTTTGATAAAGACTTGCATAGATTTTATTATTTAAAAATAGCAGGTTTTATTCCAAAACTGAGTTCAAAGGAAGTAAATGATAAATCGTATTAAAATAACAGCAAGTAAATTTTTGCCAAAAATATACCAACGATTAAGAACTATAAAAAGAGCACAAAGTATAAAAAAGTTTCAAAAAGAGTTTCCACAAACGCAACTGTTTTATCCAGTTGATAAAGAAAAAAGAAAATTTTATAGTCAAGATAATCAAGATTTTATAGTGTATGAGAATTTTTTTAAGAATAAAAAAGATGGTTTTTTTTGTGATATAGGAGGGAACCATCCACAAAAGCTTAATAATACACTTTATTTTGAAGAACAAGGATGGAGTGGTATAGCATTTGAGCCACTTCAACATATGAATATATTGTGGAAAGAACATAGAAAAGCAAAGTTATTTTCCGTGGCACTTTCTAATAGTAATGACAAAGCAATCTTTACTATAGTCAAAGACACAACAGGGTGGGAAGATATGCTCTCTTTTGTTAAAGAGACAAGAGATGTTGATTATGGATACGAAACACAAGAGATAGAAGTACAAACAAAAAGACTACAAGATATTGTAGAACAAGAAAATATAAAAGTGATAGATTATCTCTCTTTGGACGTAGAAGGGCATGAACTCAATGTTTTACAAGGAATTGATTTTGATAAAGTGAGAATTAACGTACTTACAATCGAAAATAATCCACCTTCTCATATTTTATATGGCGATACAAATATAAGAGACCTGATGATAAAAAACGATTATGTTTTATGGGGCAGAATCATAGGCCTTGATGATATTTATGTGCATAAAGATTTTTTAGCAAAAGAAGTAGAATAATGCAAATGATAAAAGTAGCATTTGTAGTGGAGAAACTCTATTATGACAATCTTTTATTTGATAGAGAACAAACTAAATTATTTATAAGAGATGATGCATTTGCTAAATATTACACATTATATAACATGTTCAAAGAAAATGGATACGAGATTGCTACAAATGATATGCACACTATAGAAACATCTGAGATAGTTATCTATCAAGATATGCCAAAAAAATTACCTCAAGAAAAAGATATATATAAATCATATTTGATAATGAATGAAAGTCCATTGGTTCGTGCAGATAACTTTGACATCTCAAAACATAAATATTTTAATAAAATTTTCACATGGAATGATGAATTAGTAGATAACATAAAGTATTTTAAGTTTAATTACTCTTTTATTATTCCAAAAGAGATTCCTAAAAATTTCAACAAACCTAAGCTATGTTGTTTGATTGTAGGAAATAAAGACTCTAGTTATCAAAATGAACTTTATAGTGAAAGAAAAAAGCTTATAAGATGGTTTGAAGAAAATGAGCCAAAAGATTTTGATCTTTATGGTGTTGGATGGAATGAATATAGATTTAAAGGAATTAAACCAATAAGAGTTTTAAACAGAGTCCCATTTATTACAAATATTATGTTTAGGTGCTTTGGAGGAAAATTCCCATCTTATAAAGGAAAAGTAGTAAATAAATTTGAAACAATGCAAAACTATAGATTTGCTATTTGCTATGAAAATATAAAAGATATTTCAGGGTATATAACAGAAAAAATGCTTGATGCGATGTTTGCTGGATGTGTTCCTATTTACTGGGGTGCAGACAATGTAACAGAACATATCCCAAAAGAATGTTTTATAGACAAAAGAGATTTTAAAACCTATGAAGAGTTGTTTTTGTTTATGAGAAACATGGATGAAGCTACATATATAGATTATTTAAATAAAATTGAAATCTTTTTAAATAGTGAACAAGGGTATAAATTTAGTGCAGCATATAATGCAGAATCTTTTTTCAAAATTTTACAAAAATAATATGAAAGTAGTAAAACACTCATGAAAACTATCTTAAAAGCCTTTGTTCGATATTTACGCCTTATGGGTATTGATGTTGTGAAAATGGGATATACATTTAGAGGGCTTCCTTTTTTTATAAAGGATTATATAACTCTAAAAAAGAGTATTACTGATGATAGATTTCCAATGAAGCTTTATCCTATTTTTGATGATAAATATAAACAAGGTGGCACAGCTAGCGGACACTATTTTCATCAAGATTTATTAGTTGCTCGAAAGATATATCAAGCTAACCCAATTATACATGTAGATATTGGTAGTAGAGTGGATGGTTTTATAGCACATCTTGCGACTTTTCGTAAAGTTGAAATTATTGATATAAGACAAATAGATAGCAATATTGACAATATAGAGTTTATCCAAGCGAATATGATAGATATGAAAAAAGAACTTTATGAGAGTTGTGACTCACTCTCTAGTCTTCATGCCTTAGAACATTTTGGACTTGGTAGATATGGCGACCCTATAGATTATGAGGGGCATGTAAAAGGTTTTCTAAATATGTATAATATTTTAAAATCAGATGGGTTTTTTTATTTGGCTGTTCCTATTGGAGAACAAAGAATAGAATTCAATGCTCATAGAGTTTTTTCTTTATCCTATCTACTTGAGATGTTTCAAGATAAATTTGAAATACTTTCCTTTTCTTATGTAGATGATAGAGGAGAATTGCACAAAGAGGTTGTTTTAACACAAGAATTGATACAAAAGAATTGTTCCTGTCATTATGGATGTGGTATTTTTGATTTGAGGAAAATAAAAAATGATTAAAAAAATATTATATATAGGTTCACACTATGAGTATAGTAAAAAAGAAAATGGTGATTCTTTAAATAAAAAAGCTTTTTATGATAATTTTATTGGTTTGGGATATGAAATAACACCTATTTGGTATGATATAGAATATGAAGATTTACAACAAGAGATAATCAATCAAGCAAATGAAATCAAGCCAGACTTTATATTTTTCATTTTACAGTTAAACCAAATCGAAAAAAAAACACTTCAAAAATTAAGCGCTGATGGACATTTTATAGTCAACTGGTTTGGGGATGACCAATGGAGATTTGATGATTTTAGTAGCCAATATGCTAACTATTTTGATGCTTGTATGACTACGGATAAGTTTAGCGTGACAAAGTATAAAGCTATAGGACAAAAAAATATCATACGAAGTCAATGGGCTTCTTTGTTTTCAAATAAAGAATATAAAAATATTAAATACAAATATGATGTAAGTTTTATAGGTGGAGCAAATGCTTTTAGAAGATGGTTTGTAAAAGAGCTTAATAAAAGAGATATAAAAGTTCATTGCTTTGGGAGTGGTTGGGAAAATGGGAGAGTGAGCTATGAAGAGATGGAAGAGATATTTGCCACTTCTAAAATAAATCTTAATATCTCAAATAGTACACAATATGACATGAGATATTTACTTGCAAATCCTAGGAATATATTAAGCACAATAAGAAGTAAAAAAAATAAAAGCCAAACAAAAGCTCGGATATTTGAGATTCCAGTTCAAGGTGGTTTTGAGCTTACAGAGTATGTGCCTAGTTTAGAAGATTATTTTGCTATTGGTAAAGAGATAGCTTGTTATAGAGATATTGATGAAGCAGAGCTTTTAATTAACCATTATCTAACACATGAAGATGAAAGAGAAAGTATAAAATTAGCAGGTGTTAAAAAAGCTAGAAATGAGCATACATTTAAAAATAGAATTGTAGAGTTTATGAAAGAGATAGAAAAAATTTATGATAAATAAAAATAATTTATTAAAACTTCTAGAACAACATTTTGAAAAAGATTTAACTCAAGATAGCTATGAAGTTAAAACCATAAAAGCTACAAAACTTTTAACATATGCTAGATTTGATATCGCTTTTAAACTTTTGTATCTTGAGATGAAAGATAAAG
>JAVETY010000085.1:0-7434 GCA_034005815.1 Sulfurimonadaceae bacterium
ACACAACTAAAAGAGGCTATGGAAAAAACAAATTCTGAAGCAAAAACAAAAATTATTGCTAAAAGATTAAAAGTTATTGAATCATTCTTAAATTCAGGAAATAACCCTGCGTGGATGATGCTAACAGTACTTCCTGTTTTACCACCAGACTTACGTCCATTGGTATCACTTGATGGTGGAAAGTTCGCAGTTTCTGACGTAAATGACTTATACCGTCGTGTTATCAACCGTAACCAACGTCTTAAACGTCTTGTAGAGCTTGAAGCACCTGAGATTATTGTAAGAAACGAAAAACGTATGTTACAAGAATCAGTAGATGCTCTTTTTGATAATGGTCGTCGTGCGAACGCTGTAAAAGGTGCAAACAAACGTCCACTTAAATCTTTAAGTGAAATCATCAAAGGGAAGCAAGGACGTTTCCGTCAAAACCTTCTTGGTAAGCGTGTTGACTTCTCAGGACGTTCTGTTATCGTTGTAGGACCATCACTTAGAATGGATGAGTGTGGACTTCCAAAAATTATGGCAATAGAGCTTTTCAAACCACATTTGATAGCAAAACTTGAAGAAAAAGGTTATGCAACAACTGTTAAAGCTGCTAAAAATATGATTGAAGAAAAAACCAATGAAGTTTGGGAATGTCTTGCAGAAATAGTTGATGGATACCCAATACTATTAAACCGTGCTCCTACACTTCACAAACTTTCTATTCAAGCGTTCCATCCAAAGCTTATAGATGGTAAAGCTATCCAATTGCACCCACTTGTTTGTGCTGCATTTAATGCGGACTTCGACGGTGACCAAATGGCGGTTCATATTCCACTGAGCTCAGAAGCTATTGCTGAAGCGAAGGTTTTGATGCTTGCATCTATGAATATCCTTTTACCAGCATCTGGGAAAGCGATTGCAACACCATCACAAGATATGGTTCTTGGAATCTATTACATGACATTAGAAAAAAATGGTGTAAAAGGTTCTAATAAACTTTTTGCAAACGTAGATGAGATTAGAATTGCTATAGAAAATAAAGCGCTTGATATCCATGCAAAAGTGCGTACGAAAATTGATGGACGTATTATCCATACAACTGCTGGACGTTTACTTCTAAAAGCTGTTGTACCTGATTTTGTACCAACAGACCTTTGGAATAAAATAATGAAGAAAAAAGCTATCAATGAGCTTGTTGATTATGTTCAAAAGTATGGTGGAATCGGTATTACATCTAAGTTTTTGGACCATTTAAAAGATTTAGGTTTTAAACATGCGACAGAGTCTGGTATCTCTATCTCTATTGCAGATATTATTGTTCCAAAAGAGAAGAAAGCAAAAATTGCTGATTCTACAAATAGAGTTATTGAGATTCAAAAGCAATATGAAGCGGGTCTATTAACTGAACAAGAAAGATATAACAAAATTATTGACGTTTGGACAGATACAAATAACACACTTGCATCACAAATGATGGAATTAGTTCAAACTGATAAACAAGGGTTTAACTCTATCCATATGATGGCAGATTCTGGTGCACGTGGTTCTGCTGCACAAATCCGTCAGCTAGCTGGTATGCGTGGACTTATGGCAAAACCAAGTGGAGAGATTATTGAAACACCAATTATCTCTAACTTTAAAGAGGGTCTAAACGTTATTGAGTACTTTATTTCTACTCACGGTGCTAGAAAAGGTCTTGCGGATACGGCGCTAAAAACAGCAAATGCTGGATATTTGACTCGTAAACTTGTAGACGTTGCACAAAACGTAAAAATTGTTGAGCATGACTGTCACACGCACGAAGGAATTGAAATTAGTGATATTTCTGAACAAAATACACTTATTGAATCACTCGAAGAGAGACTCAATGGACGTGTTTTAGCAGATGATATTATTGATCCAATTAGTAATGAGATACTTTTTGCAGAAGGAACACTTCTTGATGAAATCAGTGCAAAAACTATTGCAGAAGCAGGTATCAAATCAGCATTCATAAGAACACCAACAACATGTAAAAGTGAAGGTGGTATATGTGCTTTATGTTATGGTGTAAACCTTGCGACTGGCAATATTGTACGAAGAGGTGAGGCAGTTGGAATTATTGCAGCACAATCAATTGGTGAACCTGGAACACAGCTAACACTTAGAACATTCCACGTGGGTGGTACGGCATCTTCAACTGCGCAAGAGAGACAAGTTATTGCAGAAAAAGAAGGGTTTATTAGATACTACAATTTAAAAACTTACGCTTCAAAAGAGGGTAAAAATATTGTAGCTAACCGTAGAAATGCAGCAGTTTTATTAGTAGAGCCAAAAATCAAAGCTCCATTTACTGGAAGATTTGAAGTGCAAACAGTACATGATGAAGTTATCATTAGTGTTATTTCTGAAAAAGAAACAATACGCTATACACTTCGTAAAAATGAGATTGCTAAACCAAATGAACTCGCTGGTGTTGGCGGACAAATCGAAGGTAAGTACTACTTCCCATATGAAAATGGTGCAATGGTACAAGAGCATGAATCAATTGTTGAAACTATTAAAGATGGTTGGAATGTTCCAAGTCGTATTCCATACGCTTCTGAGATTTTGGTTCATAATGGTGATCCTGTAACACAAAAAATCTATTCAAAAGAGGAAGGTACTGTTAAGTTCTTCTTACTTCGTGGAGATTACCTTGAAAGATTCGAGGGGCTTAAAGCTGGATATACAGTTGTAGAAAAAGGTCTTTTTGCAACAGTTGTAGATGAGAATAACCGTGAAGCGGTACGTCACTATATTGCACGTGGTTCAGTTTTAGTTGTTAGTGATGATGAAGTGGTAGCTAATAAAACACTTATTGCAAAACCTATAACAGATGAATCAACTGTAATAGCTGAGTGGGATCCATACTCTAATCCAATTATTTCTGAGTCAAGTGGTACGGTACAATATGAAGATATTATCCCAGGTACAACAGCAACAGAACAGTTAGATGAGCTTACAGGAAAAACACGTTTAATGATAAACGACCATATTCCTGGAGAGTATAAACCAACAATTGTACTCGCAACAGATGATGGAGAGATACTACGTTATAGTATTGATTCTAAGTCTTCTATCTTTGTACAAAATGGCGCAACGGTAAAAATTGCAGATGTTCTAGCTAGAACACCAAAAGCACTTCAAAAATCAAGCGATATCACGGGAGGTCTTCCACGTGTATCTGAACTTTTTGAGGGTCGTCGTCCTAAAGCAACTGCACTTATCTCAGAGATTGATGGTATTGTGAGCTTTGGAAAACCACTACGTGGAAAAGTAAGAATTATTGTAGCCTCAGAGCAAGGTATCATTAAAGAGTATTTTGTTGATAAATCTCATAGCGCAGTTGTAAATGTGGGAGACTTTGTTCACGCGGGTGAGAGATTAACTACAGGTATACTTTCATCGCATGAACTTTTAAGAATTATGGGTGTAAGAACACTTTATAATTACCTTATTAGTGAAGTACAACAAGTCTATCGTTCTCAAGGGGTAAATATTTCAGATAAACATATTGAGGTAATCTTTACTCAAATGTTACGTCAGGTGAAAATTATAAAATCGGGTGATACGAAATTTATCGAGGGTGATTTAATTTCTAAAAATAAATTCGCTCAAGAAAATGAAAAAATCACACGTCTTGGAGGGCGTCCTGCGATTGCAGAACCATTCCTTGTTGGTATTACTCGTGCGGCAGTTTCTGCCGACTCGATTATCTCTGCTGCATCGTTCCAAGATACTACAAAAGTTCTTACAGAAGCGGCAGTATCTGCAAAAATCGATGATCTTAACGATCTTAAAGAGAACGTTATTATCGGCCGCACTATTCCAGTTGGAACAGGTATCTATAAAGATCAAGAGATATCTTTCGCTAAAACAAAAGAATAGTTTTCCTCTTATCCAGCAAGGATTTTCCTTGCTGGATAAACCCTTTATCTACAAAACCCTCTTATAATATTAATAAATCCTTAAAATAAGCAAACTTTAATACCTTTTTCTATATTATTACGCGTTTATAATTCTCTAAATTATAGGGAATTAAATTCTACTGGACAACCTAAGAAAGGAATTGTATGCCAACAATTAACCAATTGATTCGTAAAGAGCGTAAGAAAGTGATTAAAAAATCAAAATCACCAGCTCTAGTTTCATGCCCACAACGTCGTGGTGTATGTACACGTGTTTACACAACAACACCTAAAAAACCTAACTCGGCTTTGAGAAAAGTTGCAAAAGTTCGTTTAACTTCTGGATTTGAAGTTATTTCATATATTATGGGGGAAGGTCACAACCTTCAAGAACACTCTATCGTTCTAGTTCGTGGAGGTCGTATTAAAGACTTACCAGGGGTTAAATACCATATCGTTCGTGGTGCTTTAGATACTGCTGGGGTTGCTAACCGTACTGTATCTCGTTCTAAATACGGGACGAAAAAACCAAAAGTTAAAAAATAACTAAATAATTATTCAAGCGAGCACAGGACTTTGCATAATTAGCAAAGTTTTGAGTAAATTTGAAAAAATTGAAGAAAAGGAAATTACAATGAGAAGAAGAAAAGCTCCTGTCCGTGAAATTATGCCTGACCCGATTTACGGAAGCAAAATTTTAACAAAGTTTATTAACAAAGTTATGTTCGATGGAAAAAAATCTACAGCTGAAAAAATTATTTACAGCGCGATAGATATCATCGGTACAAGAGGCGAGAAATCTGGAATCGATACTTTCAATAGTGCTATTGAAAACATCATGCCAGTTATCGAAGTTAAAAGTCGTCGTGTTGGTGGTGCTACATACCAAGTTCCAGTAGAAGTACGCCCTGTACGTCAACTCTCACTTGCTATAAGATGGTTAGTTGATGCTTCTCGTAAGAGAAATGAAAGAACCATGGCTGAGAGATTAGCAAATGAATTAATGGACGCTGCATCACAAAAAGGTTCAGCATTCAAGAAAAAAGAAGATACTTATAAGATGGCTGAAGCAAATAAAGCATTTGCTCACTATCGTTGGTAATAGGGAAAAATTATGGCAAGATCTCATAAACTAGAAGATGTAAGAAACATAGGAATTGCTGCACATATCGATGCTGGTAAAACAACAACAACAGAAAGAATTCTTTTCTATACTGGTGTTGAGCATAAGATTGGTGAAACTCACGAAGGTACCGCTACAATGGACTGGATGGAGCAAGAGCAAGAAAGAGGTATTACAATTACCTCTGCTGCAACAACTTGTGAATGGCAAGGGAAACAAATCAACATTATCGATACTCCGGGTCACGTTGACTTTACTATCGAAGTTGAACGTTCTATGCGTGTTCTTGATGGTGCAGTTTCTGTTTTCTGTGCAGTTGGTGGTGTACAACCACAATCTGAGACAGTTTGGAGACAAAGAAATCGTTATGGTGTTCCATCACTCGTTTATGTTAATAAAATGGACAGAACAGGTTCTGACTTTTTTAATGTTGAGAGACAAATTGCAGAGAGATTAAAAGGGAACCCAGTTCCTATTCAATTACCAATTGGTGCTGAAGATAACTTTGAAGGTATTGTTGACCTCGTTAAAATGATTGAAATGGTATGGGATAAAGATGCTGCAATGGGTTCAAATTACCATGAGCAACCAATCCGTGCTTCTTTAATCGACCAAGCAAATGAATACCGTGAAAAACTAATCGAAGCTATCTCAGGTGTTGAGGGCAATGACGCTTTAATGGAAAAATTCCTTGAAGGTGAAGCCCTTACAGAAGAAGAGATTAAAGCAGGTATCAAAGCAGCAACTATAGGAATGCACATGGTTCCTATGGTATGTGGTACATCGTTTAAAAACAAAGGTGTACAAACATTACTTGATGCTGTAGTTGATTACCTTCCAAATCCAACAGAAGTTCCAGCTATTCGTGGTACCATGATGGATGATGAAACAAAAGAAGTAATTGTAGAATCTTCTGATACTGGTGTATTTGCTGCACTCGCGTTTAAAATTATGACTGACCCATTTGTTGGGCAGTTGACATTTGTACGTGTTTACCGTGGTAGATTAGAATCAGGTACATACGCAATTAACTCTACTAAAAACAAAAAAGAGCGTATTGGTCGTATCATGAAAATGCACGCGGTAAAACGTGAAGAAGTAAAAGAGATCTATTCAGGTGAAATCGCTGCTGTTGTTGGTCTTAAAGATACAACTACAGGAGATACACTTTGTGGTGAAGCTGATAAAGTTATCCTAGAGCGTATGGTTTTTCCAGATCCTGTTATCTCTGTTGCAGTTGAGCCAAAAACAAAAGCTGACCAAGAGAAAATGGGTATCGCGCTAGGTAAACTAGCTGCAGAAGATCCATCTTTTAGAGTTCATACAGATGAAGAAACAGGTCAAACTATTATTTCAGGTATGGGTGAACTCCACCTTGAGATTCTTGTTGACCGTATGAAACGTGAGTTTAAAGTAGAAGCTGAAGTTGGTGCGCCACAAGTTTCTTACCGTGAAACAATCAAAAAAGAAGTTGAACAAGAGTACAAATACGCAAAACAATCAGGTGGACGTGGACAATTTGGTCACGTATTCCTTAGAGTTAAGCCAGGTGAAGCTGGAACTGGTTATGTATTCCATAACGAGATCAAAGGTGGAACTGTTCCAAGAGAGTTTATTCCAGCTGTTGAGAAAGGGTGTAAAGAAGCTATGCAAAATGGTGTTCTTGCAGGTTACCCTATCGAAGATATCGATGTAGCTCTTTATGATGGTTCTTACCATGATGTTGACTCGAGTGAGATGGCATTTAAACTTGCTGCTTCAATGGGATTCAAAGAGGCTGCTAGAAAAGCATCACCTGCGATTCTAGAACCTATTATGAAAGTTGAAGTAGAAGTTCCTGAAGACTTTATGGGTGATGTTATCGGTGACCTTAACCGTCGTCGTGGACAAATCAATAATATGGGAGATCGCGCAGGAAGCAAAATTGTTGATGCCTTTGTTCCACTTGCTGAGATGTTCGGATACTCAACAGACTTACGTTCTGCAACTCAAGGCCGTGCGACATACTCTATGGAGTTTGACCACTATGCTGAAGTTCCAAAAAATGTTTCTGAAGAGATTATCAAAAAACGTAACGGTTAATTTCCACTGTTTGCAACCATTTTTATAATGGTTGCAACTTTCTTTCCCAAACACTTATCACCATTCTTTCAATATAAATCTTAGTATCTTTTCTTTATAAAGATATGATGCATATGCTATCTCTTTTATGGCATGCCATACTTCGCAATCTACCTTTATCACACAATTTTGATAATTAACCTCCATAAATCAACTTTATTTACAATAACAAGATATAAATCAATATTATAATTATCTATTATAATTAATATAACATAAGGAAACAATTGAAAATATTATTGATTATAATATTTATTACAATCTCTCTTTTTGGAG
>JAVETY010000086.1:0-4972 GCA_034005815.1 Sulfurimonadaceae bacterium
ATGGCATGCCAATCTATCGTTTTGTTATAGCGGTGCTTTACAAGCTTGATAGCGTTATAGATAACATCCAAAGTTTTAAGACCCAAGAAGTCAAACTTTATTAAATCTACATCTTCGAGAAAACTAAGTGAATACTGTGTAACAAAGGCTGTCTCACCAGATGGTTTATAGATAGGGGTTTTATGCCAAAGCTCTTCATTTGAGATAACCACACCCGCTGCGTGCATCCCTGCATTTCGTTTAAGACCTTCAAGCTTTTTTGCAAATTCCCATACACGAGCTACAGATGGATCACTCTCTATATACTCTACAAGCTTAGGTTCTTTTTGAAATGCACCCTCTTC
Organism: Sulfurimonadaceae bacterium; assembly: GCA_034005815.1. GTDB lineage: Bacteria > Campylobacterota > Campylobacteria > Campylobacterales > Sulfurimonadaceae > Sulfurimonas. The sequence goes on from JAVETY010000086.1 coordinate 345, forward strand.
AAACTTACCGTTTTTCTCACGTCCCGCAAGTGTGATACCAAGCTCATCAGGAATAAGCTTCGCCATTTTATCCGCTTGTGATAATGGCATGTCAAGAACACGGGCAACATCTCGGATAACCCCTTTTGCTAAGAGTGAACCAAAAGTGATGATTTGGGCTACTTGATTACGTCCATACTTCTCTACAACATAATCTATAATCTCACCACGTCTTGCTTGCATAAAGTCCATATCGATATCGGGCATACTTACACGCTCAGGATTGAGAAATCTCTCAAAAAGTAAATCGTACTTCATAGGATCGATATCTGTAATCTCTAACGAATACGCAACTAAACTTCCCGCCGCAGAACCACGTCCTGGCCCCACTGCTATATCCATCTCCTTAGCTACTTTCACAAAGTCCCAAACGATAAGCATATACCCTGGAAACTTCATAGAGTTGATAATCTTCATCTCAAAAGCTAAACGCTCTTTATACTCCGCATGTTTCTCAGGTGCAACATGTATAAGACGTTTTTCTAGTCCTTGTTCACAACGATAGATAAAATACTCTGCATCGTTTTTATCCTCTTTACTCTTCCACGCTCTTCTTTCATCTTTGGATGCATCAGATGCTACGGGCGCATCATCTGTATTGTTTATATCAAGCCCATCGTTTTTTGCATACTCTGGAGTAAATTTAAAGTTTGGTGGAGTTGGATCCCCTAACTTTAACTCTAAGTTACACTTCTCTACTATCTCTTGTGTATTATGAAGTGCTTCTGGGATATCAGCAAAGAGGCGTGCCATCTGCTCTGGGCTTTTGAGATAAAACTCATGCACAGAGTGACGCATACGGTTTGGGTCATCGTAGAGTTTATTCATCCCAATACACATAAACGCTTCATGATACTGTGCATCACCTGGATAGGTGTAGTGTGTGTCATTTGTTGCTACTACTTTAATCCCTGTCTCTTTGGCAATTTGTAATATTTGCGTATCGATGTTTAATTGGTCACCTATCCCATGTCGCATAATCTCTAAGTAGAAATCATCCCCAAAAATATCTTTGTATTCTTGTGCCACAGCTTTTGCTGCTTCGTATCCAAGTGCGCCATTTTTAACATTGCGCTCACTAAGATTGAGGTGCCAGTTCACTTCCCCTTGCAAACATGCACTGGTACAGATAAGTCCCTCAGAGTGTTCACGAAGCTCTTTTTTGTTGATACGTGGGAAATAGTAAAACCCATCTATAAATGCTTTTGAAGAGAGATACATCAGGTTTTTATACCCTGCAAAGTTTTTGGCAAATAAGCAGATATGAAAACGTTGTCTTGTAGTTTTATCATCTATCTCTGTGCCATTATGCAGATACCCTTCCATCCCTATAATAGGTTTGAGTCCCGCTTTTTTCATCTGTTGGTAAAAATCAATCGCTCCAAACATATTGCCATGATCGGTCATCGCCACACTCGTCATCCCAAGCTCTTTAGCACGAGAAACAAGGTTACTAATTTTATTCGCTCCATCAAGCAGTGAATACTCCGTATGAAGATGGAGATGTGTAAAAGGTAATTTGCTCATAAAATAGTGCCTCGTTGATTATTAGTTGATTTTTATATGAAAAATGAAAAATTATTATAGTATTTTTGACTTAATCTAGGGTTTCTAGATTCTTAGCTCCACATGCCATAGAATTCTCAAAGGTATAAAAATATCCCCTTAAGTGCTATAAAACATTCTAAATTGTAGAATACTCATCTATTTTTTGTCCTCTATATCATACAAAAACTATATTTTACTACTGGAGCATTCTTCATGGAAAACAAAATTAAAATCGCAATCGCAGGATATGGAAACCTAGGTAGAGGCGTAGAGCTCTCTATCTCTAAAAACCTTGATATGCAACTCGTTGGAGTTTTTTCAAGACGTGATCCAAAAAGTGTTCAAACATTATTTGAAGATACAAAAGTTTTTTCTATGGATGCTCTCTTAGAGTTCAAAGATACAATCGATGTTTTAATCCTTTGCGGTGGCTCTAAAGATGATTTACCTCTTCAAGGTCCAGAGTTTTCAAAACATTTCAATATCGTAGATAGTTTTGATACACATGCCAAGATTCCAGAATACTTTGCAAGTGTAGATACACCATCACGCCAAAACAATAAAGTTGCGATGATCTCTATCGGTTGGGATCCGGGGATGTTTTCTATCAACAGACTTTATGGAGAAGCACTTCTACCAGATGGAGATACATATACATTTTGGGGAAAAGGCTTAAGCCAAGGGCATTCTGATGCAGTGAGACGTGTAAATGGCGTCAAAAATGGTGTACAATACACTATTCCTTCTGTGGATGCTATAGAGAAAGTACGAAGTGGTATAAGACCAACACTCACTACAAAAGAGAAACATACAAGAGAGTGTTATGTTGTACTAGAAGATGGAGCAGATGCAAAAAGCGTAGAATTAGAGATTAAGAACATGCCAAACTATTTTGCTGATTATGATACCACTATACATTTCATAAGCGAAGAGGAATTACTAAAAAATCACAATAAAATGCCTCACGGTGGATTTGTAATCAGAAGTGGAAGTTCAAGTGCAGAAAATAATCAAGTGATTGAGTATTCACTCGCCCTAGAGAGCAATCCTGAGTTTACAGCAAGTGTAATAGTTGCATATGCAAGAGCTACATATAGACTCTCTCAAAAAGGGGATTTTGGAGCGAAAACAGCATTTGACGTTGCACCTGGACTTTTATCTATTAAATCTCCTGAAGAACTTAGAGCGGAGCTTTTATAGCTCGCTTATGAAGTGAATTTCACTTTGGTTTGTTACAATCATCAGATTATGAAAAATATTATTATTTTCTCACTTCTTTCATTTTTGTATACACTTTAAAATCAATCCCTATAACAATTAAAAAAACTTCTAGAGATATCCTAAACACGCTATAATTATCTCCTTTTACTTCTTCTAGAAAGGCTTTATTATCGAATTTCAACATCTATTATTTTCCTATATTTTTTATCTTTTGAGTGGATTTATGCTTCTTATTACACTTTTGCATATGCTTCACAAGAGACGTTCCCCTACTTCGATGACTGTCTGGCTTTTGCTTATGATTATTCTTCCCTATATTTTTATCATCTTTTATTATTTCTTTGGAGTACGAAAACACTCGAAGAAAAATGAAAAAAATACCATAAATCTAGAACCACGCTCTAAAATTCCATCTTCTCATCCTATAAATAAACTCACCTATGCACACAATATTACTCCCGCTACTGATAACAATCACCTTATCCTCTATACAGATTCTCAAAAGGCTTATTTTGCATTTATACAGGCGTTAGAGGGTGCAAAAAGCTCTATCGATTTGGCATCTTTTGTGGTGAAGAGCGATCAAGTCACAAAGGTGATTTTTGAAATCCTTATAAAAAAAGCAAAAGAAGGGGTGAAAATACGTTTTATTATCGATGCACTAGGTTCTTACCCGCTCTATCTTTGGCAAAGACCTTTACGAGAGCTAAGACGTGCTGGCATTGAGATAGATTTTTTTGCGCCTATTTTCTCTTTGAGCAATATTACGAAACTCAATCTTCGCTACCATAGAAAAATATTTATCATTGATAATGAAATCCTCTTTAGTGGTGGTATGAATCTAAGTAGTGAATATATAGGTGGCACATTTGAACAAGATCGTTGGCTTGATTTGATGTTTGAAGCACGCGGTTTAATTGTTCAAAGTTATGTAGATGTTTTTAACTCTGATAAAGCATATATAAATAATGAAATAACAATATTTCCTGAGTGTTCTCAAAGCAAAGCCGGTAATCATACACTCCAAGCACTTCCTAGTGGTCCTGATGTGGTGGGAGATCCACTCCTTGAAGTGATTTTAAACTCTATTTATACAGCCAAAAAGAGAATTTGGATCATTACACCTTATTTTATTCCTGATGAGTTTATCTTGCAAGCGCTCAAGATTGCATCACACAAAGGTGTCTCTATCAAGATAATCACACCTAGAAATTCAGATCATGCTATCGCTGATTTTGCACGTAGTAGCTATATCAGAAACATCTATGAGTATGATATCGATGTAGTTTTGTATGAGGGCAAAATGATTCATGCAAAAGCGATGCTCTTTGATGATGAAATGCTTATACTTGGTTCAAGTAATCTTGACTATAGAAGCTTACTTCTTAATTATGAAATCGTTACTATCTCCTATGCACAAGAGCATATATTAGAGATGCAAACGTGGATGGAATCGCTTATAAACACACACCATACCAAACTCAAACCAGCGGGTAGAATCGGTCGTATACTTGAAAACTCTGCTCGTATTTTTGCTTCACAGTTGTAAAATATGTTTTATCCAAAGAGTATGCCCTTAAGGGGATTTTACCAAGAAGCATCACTTTCTGAGAGCTTTTCACTTCTTAGTTGGAATATCCACAAAGAAAACCTAAACCCAGATTTCAAGCTTACACTCAAAGATATTTTAGAGGAACACTCGATAGATTTTTTACTTTTTCAAGAGTATAAAATCAACAAATCCTACGATATCATCATAGACCAATTTAACTACACAACAGCTCCGAATATAGAAACAAAAAGCCATCTCTATGGACTAC
>JAVETY010000086.1:4982-5613 GCA_034005815.1 Sulfurimonadaceae bacterium
ACTACTTACCGCTTCAAGAGCGACTATAGCACACCACAAAACCCATCTATCAAAAACAAAAGAGTTCTTCCTTGCAACTAAAAAGGCAAACCTTATCACCCATCACCACTTTGAAGATGGCTCTTTGCTCATCATAGTCAACCTCCATGCCATAAACTTTGTAAGTGCAAAGATGTTTATCAAAGAGCTAGATATGCTTTATCATCTTCTTTATGATGCGCATTGTGCGGTGATTGTAAGTGGGGATTTTAACAACTGGGGACCTAAGAGACTTCGTGCACTTGTAGCGTTTGAACACTCTTTACAACTCCAAAGAGCCGTGGTACAAGATGCACAACATATCAAACATTTTTTAAACAAACCAATCGATCATATTTTTTATAAAAATATAGAACTTCTCCATGCCAAAGCAATTGATACGAAAAACATCTCAGACCATAACCCCATCATTGCAAATTTTCAGCAACAAAAGATAATCGTATAAGATGTTATGAAAATTGTAATTTATGCCATCAATTCTTGTAAATAAAATCTTGCATTTGTTGGTGTGTGTAGATATGTTTCTACTGTTTGGCTTGCTGAGAGATTCTCTTGGAGAGTTTGATTCATTTGATTTGAGTTAGTCGTTTTT
>JAVETY010000086.1:5623-7398 GCA_034005815.1 Sulfurimonadaceae bacterium
TTTCAGTACTGAGTTCTGCACTCGTTGCTATAAATGGATTCTCTTTGGAAATCTCTTGTGTAGGTTGTGTTTGCCCTTGTAACTGGGTATTTGTTTGTAGATGTTTTGTATCAAACATCCCTAGGTTGGAACTTCCATCAACTCTCATTCAACGCCTTTAGTATATATAAGGCATCTATAGCATTTTGTATTCCAAAAAATTAAAGTTGAAAGTTATGGCATGTCAAAAATTATAACATGCCATAAAAAGAGGTGTTAAGAGAGTCTCATTTTGTAGTCTTCATAACCAAAGTTACGTACAGTTTCGAGTGTGCCATCTTTGCGCAAAATTGCAAGAGATGGGAGTTTTATACCATTAAATGTAGTATTTTTTACAAAGGTATAATGTATTTGGTCTTCAAAAATCACTTTATCACCAATCTCGAGAGGTGCATCAAAAGAGTAATCTCCCATGATATCTCCTGCGAGGCAAGTATTGCCACCAAAACGATATGTATGGGCTTTTTCACCCGCTTCACCAGCACCTCGTACATCTGCTCGGTATGGCATTGCTAAAGTGTCTGGCATGTGTGCTTCTGCGGAGCTATCAAGGATTGCGAGGTTCATTCCATTGTGAAATGTATCTAGCACAGTTGTGAGTAAATATCCTGTTTGCCAACCCACAGCTTCACCAGGTTCAAGGTACACATCCACATCATATTTTGCTTTAAAATCTTTGATGATTTGTATCAGTTTTTCAACATCATACCCTTCTCTTGTTATATGATGTCCTCCACCAAAGTTGATGTATTTGAGACCTTTAAAGTACTTTGAAAATTTTTCTTCAAAAGCAACAAGTACCTCTTCTAGCGCATCTACATTTTGCTCACACAGTGCGTGAAAATTGAGCCCATCGATATGCTCTAATACACTCTCATCAAAGTTTGCAAACGTCGTACCCAAACGGCTATAAATCCCACAAGGATTATAGATATCTTTTGGCGAAGAGGATACTTCTGGATTGATACGTATAGAGAGTTCACACTTTGGATTTATCTCTTTGACTCTCTCTTTAAATCGAAAAAGTTGGTTGGGAGAGTTAAAAACTATATGATCACTGATACGTGCAATCTCTTCTATATCTTCATCTTTAAAAGCGGGTGAATAGGTATGTACTTCGCCATCAAAATTTTCTCGTGCTAAACGTGCTTCGTGAAGTCCGCTTGAAGTGCAACCTTTGAGGTATTTCTGTACCAAAGGAAATGTACTCCACATAGCAAAACCCTTCAGAGCGAGAATAATCTTCGCCCCACTTTTTTGCTGTACATAATCAAGAAGTTTTAAGTTTTTCTCTAAAAGAGCCTCTTCACATACATAGCAAGGAGAAGGAATAGTACTATAATCCATGTGGTTATACTTCCATCTCTTTTACGTTCCAAGGAAGACCTTGTTTATTCATCTCATCCATAAACGGATCTGGATCAAACTGCTCCATATTAAAGACACCTACCCCACTCCACTTGCCCTCGAGCATTAGTTTTGCACCAATCATCGCAGGCACACCTGTTGTATAAGAAACACCTTGTGAGTTTGTCTCTTTGAAACAATCTTCATGGTCTTTTACTTGATAAATATATATCTTTATTTTTTTACCATCTTTGATACCTTCTGCGAGGATCCCGATATTTGTTTTTCCCTTTGTACGAGGACCAAGGCTTGCTGGATCTGGTAATAGAGTCTTTAAAAACTCCATAGGAACGATTTTCATCCCCTTATGTTCGATTGGTTCTATCCCT
>JAVETY010000087.1:0-7366 GCA_034005815.1 Sulfurimonadaceae bacterium
CGTGCGACATACTCTATGGAGTTTGACCACTACGCTGAAGTTCCAAAAAATGTTTCTGAAGAGATTATCAAAAAACGTAACGGTTAATTCCACTTTTTGCAACCATTTTTATAATGGTTGCAACTTTCTTTCTTCTAAACACCTCCTTATTACTATTCAAACATAATTTTAATATCTTTTCTGTATAAAGCTATGATGAACATGCTATCTCTTTTATGACATGCCATGCTTCGCAATCTATTTTTATCACACAATTTTGATAATTAACCTCCAAAAACAAACTTTATTTACTATAACAAGATATAAGTCATCATTATAATGATGTATTATAATTAATATAATATAAGGAAACAATTGAAAATATTATTAATTATAATATATATTACACTATCTCTTTTTGGAGCAAATGAATCTTTTTCTAAATCAAAACAAGAGCTTCGTAAAATTTATAAGGAGAATCAAAATACACTCTATTGCAATTGTAAATATAACTACAAAGATAAAGACAATATGATTGATAGAACTTCGTGTGGCTATGTGCCTCGAAATGAGTTTACGAAAAAAGGTAAGGTTAATATAAGAGCGAGACGTATAGAGTGGGAACATGTTATACCTGCAGAAAATTTTGGTCGTCAATTTAGCTGCTGGAGAGATGGAGATACAAATTGTATAGATAGTAAAGGTAAAGCATATAAAGGGCGTAAGTGTTGCGAGAAGGTGAGTCAAGAGTATAGAATCATGCAAGCAGATATGCATAACCTTTTTCCAGCAATCGGTGAGTTAAATGCTGATAGAAGTAACTTTAGATTTGATTTTGATATTGCATCTCCTACACAGTATGGCATGTGTCAGTTTGAAGTTGATTTTAAAAATAAACGGGTAAAAGTAAGAGAAGAGATTAGAGGTATTATCGCTCGTGATTATCTCTATTTTCATAAGCAATATACTATGAAAATTTCAAAACAAGAGTTACAAAAATATGAGGCATGGAATAAACTCTATCCACCCAATGAATGGGAAAGAAAGAGAAATCTAAAAATTGCAAAGATTCAAGGTAACTCAAATCCTTTTATAGAGTAACTAAGCGAGGAGTTAAAAATCCTCCCCCTTAAACATTTGTGCCTCAAATGGCACTATCTTATTTCTTCCCGTATTTTTTGCCGCGTAGAGGGCTGTATCAGCATATTTTATACATTTCCAAATAGTATCTCCATCAGTAGGGAATTTCGCTATTCCTATACTAATCGTTTTTTGAATACTCTCACCTACACCAACTTCAAAAACAATAGCACCAAATCTTTCATGGATGTTTCTTGCAATTTTTAAAGCACCCTCATCGGTTGCATTGTGAAGCATCACTAAAAACTCTTCCCCACCATAACGGATAGCTAAATCAGACTCTCTTATACTATCGCGGATGATATTTGCAAGAGCTACAATCACTTTATCTCCTACATCATGTCCATAGGTATCGTTCACCATCTTAAAGAAGTCTACATCAAGCATTAAAACATGATATGTTTGGCTAAGGCGTGAAGCCTGTCCCATCAGCTTATCGATAAATTCCTCTAAAAAGCGTCTATTATAAAGTCCTGTCATTCCATCTTTGAGTGATGTATCTCTTAGCTTATCAGTGAGTATACGGCTCTCTATTACTGGTTTTGCAGCTTCGAGATAGTTTTTGATACTTAGTATATGAGAATTGACTAGGCTCATCTCATCCTGCGTTTTTGCTGTGATAGAGATGATAAGCGAAGCTTCTGCATTGATACTAAATGGAATACAAACATATTTAAGCTCTCCTGCTTCACATGTACGGCAAAGGTTTGCAAACTCTGTAGAGATTACATCGCTTGCAGTTCTATAGGCCCGACAGTTGATAGGATTATTATCGACAAGTGAACTTATGCAGATACTTTCACCCTCGCTAATATATATAAGTTTACGCTCTGATATTACGTTGTTTACTTCATAGAGTGCAAAATTTTCTAGATGAAATTTTAGTTTTAGTATATCGATGATACGAGTATATATCTCATCTTTTGAAGCATCAAGCTCTATGGTTTTTTTAAATTTATAGATATCTGAAAGCTCCCCGATAATCCCTTTGGCTTCATAGAGCGGATCATTTGAAGAACCACACCCTTTTGGTATAAAAGTTTCAAGATTGTATTTTAAATCACCGAAGGTCTCTTGCATTTTCCCGAAAAGAGTATCCATTTGCGTGACCACTTTTTGAGCATCGCCACCCACTTTTGAGGTGAATGTATGGGTAAAGTCACCACGATGTGCTTTTTTTATCCCCTCTTGTAGGTTGGAGAAAAGTTGTGTATATGGGGTAATGTAATGGTTGATAAGAAAAAGCACCACAATCAAAAAGAGGAGATTAATAGATAATATTTTTATAATTGTGAGCATTCCAGTAGTGCGCATGCTACTGATATTGAACTCCATGCTAATAGCACCAAGAGTATCGCCACGAGCCACATCATGACAGCTCAAGCAGTTTGGAGTACCAGTTGTTGTTGCTTTGTAGGGGATAGTGACACGTAGCACTATTTCATCTGCTTTTTCAGTGATATTTTGCACCATCTCACCAGAATCTAGAACCTTTTGATCAATCACATCTCGTGCTGTTTCGTGGTTGAAACCTTTACCATATTGTTCTATAACATGTGCCGAACGGATAATCCAAAGAGATTTAACATCATCATGTTGAGAGATTTGATCTAAGAAATACTGTCGTTGATCCATAGTACCATTAACCATGTGCGCAGTGAGCCCATCTTTGACGATGTTGGCAGTGAGTCTAGACTTATCTACGGCACTTTTAATACTATACTCCCTAAAGTTAAGAGAGATATTCACAATCGTAGCGGCAGTAAGCCCCAGAAGCATAATTGTAACTATAAGAAGGAGCTTTTGTTTGGTTTTCATTTGTATCCATTATATTAAAAAAAATAGAAACTCATATTAGCTAATAAAAAATTAAACCATTATGAAAAAATAGGTAATTTATTCGACAGTGACGCTTTTTGCTAAGTTTCTTGGCATGTCCACATCATTACCTAAACGAATAGATATCTCGAGTGCAAAAAGTTGTAAAACAACCATCATCTCAAAAAACTCTAACATATAATCCCTACATGTAGATATTGGTATAAAATCATCTGATTTATCAAACTCTAATGCGCTAATTGTACAGATAGTAGAGTCTCTTGCGCTGAGCTCTTCGACGTTACTTTTTATTTTGTCATACAAGAGATGTTGTGGCATAAGCGCAATTGTAAAAAGCTCTGGATCAGCAAGAGCTATAGGACCATGTTTCATCTCACCTGATGGATATCCTTCTGCATGAAGATAACTTATCTCTTTGAGTTTGAGTGCCCCTTCGAGTGCAAGAGGGAAAAATATATCACGACCTATAAAGAAAAAACCATGCCCATGAAGATAGCGTTTAGATAATCGTTTTATTCTCTCATGTGTCGCATCACTTACTTTTGTAGCAGCTGGGACTTCACGCAAAAGTGTAATCTGTTTTGCAATCTCCTCTTTTGTCATAGTAGCTTTTTTACCTGCCACATAAAGACTTAGCATCCAAAAAACTACTACCTGTGTAGCAAATGCTTTTGTAGAAGCAACACCTTTTTCTATTCCCGCACGAGTAAGTATAAATGCATCTGCAAGACGTACCATAGAAGAGTTATCCACATTACATACGACAAGAGTTTTAAGACCTGCTGCTTTTGCCATTTTGAGTGTTTCTAGTGTATCTGCTGTTTCGCCACTTTGAGAGATAACTACAAAAAGTGTATCTTTACTCATAATCGGATCACGGTAACGAAACTCACTTGCAATCTCTACAGAGGCTCTTATTTTTGCATATCGCTCAAACATATATGAAGCTGTAAGTGCGCTGTGATACGATGTTCCACATGCACAAAGTTTAATCTCATTGATACCATCAAGCAAGTCGTGTGGAAGCTCTTCAAAATGTACTGAACTCTCTTGAATCCGTCCCATCAAAGTATCAGCAATAACTACGCCTTGCTCATAAATCTCTTTTTCCATAAAAAAGCGAAAGCCATCTTTTTGTGCTGAGAGTTTATTTGTTGAGAGTTTTCTAAATGTTGGTTTTATCTTTTCATCCATTTTAGTGAAAATCGCAATCTCATTTGGATTTACGTATCCATAATCTCCATCTTCAAAATAGTGTACATCTGTACAATGTCCTATAAGTGGAGTATCTGAAGAAGCAAAATATTTTTCATTTTCACGATTTATTCCCACTATCATAGGAGAACCCTGTTTTGCAAAAAAGATTGTTTCTGATTCTGATTTGGTAACAAGCAAAATAGCAAACGCGCCTTCGAGTTGTGTCGTGGTTTTTTTAAATGCTTCAAATGCATTTTGCATCACTTTAAAATTTTTCTCAAAAAGATGTACTATCACTTCTGTATCTGTTTGGCTTAAAAATGTCACTCCATCTTGTATGAGTTCTTGTTTTATCTTTGCGTAGTTTTCGATGATTCCGTTGTGTACAACATAAGAGTATTCGCCTAAGTGAGGATGTGCATTGAGCTCTGTTGGCTTTCCATGGGTTGCCCATCTTGTATGACCGATGCCAACTGCAAAGCCTTTTGTCTCGAAATCTTTTATTTTATCTTCTAAGTTTACAAGTTTACCAACTGCTTTATAATTATGAAATGTATGGTTTTGTAAAACTGCTATACCCGCAGAGTCGTATCCACGGTATTCCATCTCTTTTAATCCATCTAATAAAATCTCTTTTGTATTTTTAGTTCCTATGTATCCTACGATTCCGCACATGTAAACCCTTTGTCTCTAAATAATCTATAAAATTTGTGCGCAATTATTGCATAGATGGTTTTGTTTTTCGATTAAAGTAGGTTTTTTTGTTATAATCCACCACTTAAAATAAAGAGTTTTTTAAAAGGTTAGAAATGCAATTAAAAGAGAAAATTTTAGCAGGGCATCGTGTGAGTTTTGATGAAGCACTCACACTTTATGACCTTGATCTTTTTGAACTAGGCGAGATAGCAGATGCTATGCGTCAAGCGCGACATGGCAAAAAAACATATTTCAATATCAATCGCCATATCAATCCAACTAATATCTGTGCCGATGTTTGTAAATTTTGTGCCTATAGTGCAAACCGCAAAAATCCAAATCCTTATACGATGAGTCATGAAGAGATTTTGAGTATTGTCAAAGAAACAACGCAAAGAGGGATAAAAGAGGTGCATATCGTTTCCGCACATAATCCTGATACTGGACTCGAGTGGTACTTAGATATATTTAAAAAAATTAAATCAAATTTCCCAGATGTTCATGTTAAAGCGCTTACTGCTGCAGAGGTGGACTTTTTAGCACGTCATTACCATAAAAGCTATGATGAGATTTTAGACTTGATGGTGGAATATGGAGTTGATTCTATGCCAGGTGGTGGTGCTGAGATTTTTGATGAAGAGGTGCGAGATTATATCTGTAAGGGTAAAGTTAGCTCAGATGATTGGCTCAAAATACATCAAAAATGGCATGAACGTGGACGAGCGAGTAACGTCACAATGCTCTTTGGACATGTAGAAAGTAGAGCACATAGAATTGACCATATGATGCGTATTCGTGAATTGCAAGAGAAAACAAACGGCTTTAACAGTTTTATCCCTCTTGTATATCAAACAGAAAACAATTACTTAAAAATCAAAGCACCAATCACAGCAAATGAGATACTTCGTACTATGGCAATTAGTCGCATCGTACTTGATAATGTTCCAAATATAAAAGCATATTGGGTTACTTCAACTGTAAACCTTGCTCTTGTTGCTCAAGAGTTTGGTGCAAATGATTTAGATGGAACGATTGAGAGAGAATCAATCAACTCTGCAGCAGGAGCAGCAAGTGCAAATGGTGTTGATTTAGAAGAGTTTGTTGGGCTTATAAAGAACTCAGGATTTATCCCTGTGGAGCGTGATTCAATCTATAATGAGATTAAAGTTTGGTAGATTTATGGTGAAGTGGTTTTTAGTATTACAATAGCGACTCTTCTAAGATTAAAAGAAGCTATAAAACAATACAATTAAGTATAAATCAACACAAGCGAGTCATCCTATGAAGCACACAAATAGTACAAATGCGGCCATCTCAGTTGAGAGTGTTTTTAATGATATTTTAGAAGAAAAAGTAAGTCAAGAAATTGGCTATTATGAGCTTGTTAATCAAGATACAACATCATTTAAAGAGTTTGCAAAAACAGTAAAACAAAAGCATATAGTCGTCATTGGTATTGGTGGAAGTACCTTAGGAACTTATGCGATATACAAATTTTTAAAACATTCTAGAAAATTAACTAAAAATCTTTTCTTTTTAGAAACAACAGATCCAATTGATATTAAATCAAAGCTTGATTTGATTGATATCAACGATACTCTTTTTATTGTAATCTCTAAATCAGGAACAACAGTTGAGACTATCTCAATTTTCAAATATTTAAACTCACTTGTAACATGTGATAAATCAAATACAGTGGTTATCACAGAATCAGATTCAAAACTCAATACTTATGCAAAAACACATGGGATGCAATCGTTTGAAGTACCAAAAAATGTGGGTGGACGTTTCTCCGTATTTTGCGCTGTAGGGCTTGTACCTTTAGCTATCGTAGGGCTTGATATAGATGCACTTTTGGCGGGAGCAAAAGAGGTACATGATTCATTTTTTGATAAAAAAGAGAGTTATGAAACTATTATGAAAAAAGGACATTTTTTAGTAGAAAATAAAGAGCGTTACAATATTAACGTGGTCTTTACTTACTCTTCACGCATGGAAGGGTTTAACAAATGGTACGTGCAACTTTGGGGAGAGTCATTAGGTAAGATAGATAAAAATCAAGTAAGCCAAGGGCTCACTCCAATCGGTATTACTGGGCCAATAGATCAACACTCTTTTTTACAACTTATCATGGAAGGAAAACGTGATAAAACAATAACAGTAGTAAAAGTAAAAGATTTTGATAATAATGTAAAGATTCCAAATATCACGCTTGCAGGACTTGAAGAACTTGATTATCTCAATGGCTTAGAGTTCTCAAAACTTATCAATATGCAAGCAGATGCGACGATTGAAGCTATCAATGACCTTGTGGATGTTCCATGTGATGTGACTGTAATAGATACTATCGATGAAGAGTCGATTGCAAGCTTGATGTATGAGTATGAACTATTAACTTCTGTAACTGCGAAGTTTATGGCGATAAATGCGTACGATCAACCAGGTGTAGAATCTGGTAAAATCATCCTTAAAAATAAACTCAAAGGCTAGAATTTATTCTAGCTCTTGAAGCTTT
>JAVETY010000088.1:0-7355 GCA_034005815.1 Sulfurimonadaceae bacterium
TTGTTGCCATAAAGCTTGGTCATTTTTAAAGCTTGTTTTAACAGCATTTTTAACTTCACCATTTACTACAGCTTCAGGAACTGTTACTAAAAGATAAAGCGCACCTGATGGAGCTGTCCAAGCGTCAACTGCTTTTGAACCTTGAAGATCCATTTTAGCTACTTGTTTTGTTACAGATGTAGTTACTTTATCTACAGTTTCGTTATCGCCTACACCAGTAGTACGAGTAAACGCTTCTACTTTGTCTTTGATTTGTGATTTGATTTGTTGTACAAGATCAGAACGACCAGCAGACGTTGCTTCTCTTCTCATCAAGCCCATGCCAGCAGCACTTTTAGGAGCAATACCAACACCAGCATATGCGCCTTCAACCATAGGAACACAAGTCCATGAAGGAGCTAAAACACCCTCTTGTTTACAACGAAAATCTGCTTCTTCTTTTGCTTCTGGTTTAGCACCACCACATCCTGTAATTGATGCAGCGATAAGCCCTGCAAATGCTAATGACGTAATTGTTTTGATCATGATTTGATCTCCTTGTGATTTTAATGTTTAATTATACGTATATAATCTTAAACAATATTTATTATCCTCTAACGTTCTCTCGGATTTAGACCTACAAAATCAAAAAATCCAATTTTAGTAATTTTTGATTTAAGACTGAGTGTTGCTTGTTCTTTTGCATCTTTGTGACTTTTGCGTGATTTGCCTATAAAAGTATGTTGCTTTTGGGCTACTTGTTCCCCTTTTGCATTATAAAGTTTTGCTTGCAGCACTGTTTTTGATTGCATAAAGCTGTAATCAATCGAATTTTCACTTGCTGATGTGATAAGAACTTTATAACTATTATCATCTCTCATTTTACTATGAAGTGCGAGGCTCTCTTTAGCGATTCCCTCTTTAATAAAATTTACGAAACCAATAGAGTTCGCATCGCTTAAAACATAAAAAGTAATATTGGCACGTAGATCCATGAGTGATTCATAAATATTTCGTAAATTTTTAAAATCTTCTGAAGCATTAAATGTTGAGATACTTAACTCTTTGAGTTGTGTATAAGCAGCCAGTTTTGCAAAATCACTTATAAGTATTTTTAGCTCCATATATTTTTGCAAATCAGGAAGGTTATGGAGCATGTCATAACTCTTTTTTACTGATGCAAGCTTAGAAGATGAGGCAAGATCTGCATATTTAAAAATATCTTGACGCTCTATTTTTAAAAGTAACAGAGTTTTAAAGTTAAAAACAGTCGATGCTTCAATCGATACGTTACGAATAAAAAGAGTATTTACAATCTCGTCATTTGCTCTTGAAATGACTGCAAGAACGTTTTCATCTAAATATCCTAATCTGTGATTTGATCTTTTAAACTCTATATCGAGTGTTTCTATAAGTGAAGTTCTAAAGTTAGAAAGTGCATTGTTTTTTGCTTCACTGGCATCATTTCCAATACCAACGGCATAAAAATACTCATAATCAACAGGAGGAGAAGTGTACCAATGAGGGACTGTCTCTGGCTCAGGAGATTTGCTACATGCGGCAAAGAAGATAAATATAAATGTGAGTAAAAGATTTTTTACCATATTTTTCCTTTTATAAAGTGATAGATTAAATTATACCGATTGGGTTTTAAATAATACTTTATGTGTATAATTTCGTCCATGAAATACTATGCATACGAGATATTTAAAAACGATACAAATAAGCTTATAACACAAGTGCACTCCTTTGCTCCTACAGCAATTCTGGCAATCGCACGAGGTGGTTTTACGCTTGGGCATGCGATGGCTGAAGGACTAGGGATAAGAGATTTACAATCTCTAAGAACAGAACTTTATGATAAGAGCGAAAAAAGGGATGTCATTACTCTTTTTGGAAGTTGTGATTATAAAGAAGGAACAAAAGTTTTAGTCGTGGATGATATCTCTGATAGCGGGGAAACACTCTCTTTTGTGATGCACTATCTCAAAGAGAATTTCCCTCAAGTTACTTTTAAATCAGCAACACTTTTTTATAAGCCAACATCGTGTTACGAACCAGACTTTTGGATTGATAATAATGATGAATGGATAGATTTTTTTTGGGAAAAAGATTTTAAGTAAGATATTTTATTAATACGTTCTAAGATTTTGAAATAACTTGGAAGTGACAAAGAAAATCGTCATTCCGTACTTGATACGGAATCTATTTATTAGGACATGCCATGTTTTTAAACGTATCTAAGAGACCCTGAATCAAGTAGTAGCTAAACTATAACAGCCATAAAAATTAGTCTATTTTTTATCTGCTTTTATCATCTCATAGGCACGATTTATCTCTTGTGTTTTTTGTGTTGCTTCTTGAAGATATGTATCATCTTTGTCTTGAGATTTTATAATATCTGGATGGTATTGTCTCACTAGTGCTCTGTATGCTTTTTTGATGGTGTTTATATCATCAGTACGTGATACACCCAAAAGCTTGTACGCATCTTCGATATTCTCTTTTGGTTGTGCTCTTTGTGACATCTTCTCAAATTGATCAAATATACCGTGGTAGACTTTTGGGTCAATTCTAAAAATCTCAGCAATTGTGGATAGTATATCCTCCTCACTTTTGCTCACCTCACCATCAATAAATGCAAGCTGGATTAAAAACCCCATAAAATGGTATTGCTTTTGTTTGTCTTTTTTTAAAGCATCTGCTAGAGTTTGTGCAACGATGTAAAGATTATCTGTTCTGTCTTTTTCTTCATTAAAAATCTCTTTTAAAATCTCTTTTGTTTTGGCTGATTCTGGAAATATTGCAGCTATATCATCAAACATAATTCCTACAAGTTCAGCTTCAAGTGCATCAACTCTTCCATCTGCTTTTGCTACTTTTGCTACGAGGGCTACAAAGAGACCTAGTTCGCTATTTTGGAGTGCTCCTTTTGTAACTACAAAATTTTTGTAGGTTTGTTGCGTATAGACTGTGTAGCGCGCATAACTTTTAAAAATATAATAAAAAACTGTAGAGATGATGATGAAAATAATGATACTACCCATGCATGTTGCCTTTAGAAAAATTAGCAAATTATACCTACACAAAAACAATAGAATTTATGCGTTTCTTTAAAGTGGTATAATTTCGCATAAAATAAAAAGGTATATATATGAAAATAGCGATTCCTGTAAAAGACGAGAGTTTAACATTTTTTGGTAATGCTGGGCATACACCCAATTTCGCAATCTATGAGATGAGTGGAAATGGGATGTTTTTGTCTTTTAAATTAAGTGAAGTGCGTGCAAATCCACGTACAGATTTAGACCATGAACATGATGATGAAGATCACGAATGTTCACACGGACACGAAGATGCAGAACATATCGCAGAGCATAATAAAATGGGTATGGTTTTAGAAGACTGTAACTATTTAGTGGTAAAACGTGCATGTAAAAACACAGCTAATGCAATGAAAGCAAGTGGTGTCAATATTATAAAATATAGTGGTGATGATATGAAGAGTGAAACAATACTAAGAACTTTGGCTACGAAGTTTATATAGTTATTTGAGGGTGCGACTTTGCACCCTTTTTATTAAAGCCCTGTTGCAGTTTTTTCTTGTAAAAGACGGTTAAATAAATCTGGATATGTTTTTTGAAGTTTTTGAAGCTTCTCTATATCTTGCTCTTGTGATTCGACATAGGTTTTAAACTTTTGGTAACGTTCTTCATCCTCTGGTTTTTTCTCTTCTGTAACTTTAGTTTCCTCTTTTTTCTCTTCTACTTTTTCTGCAGGTTTTTCTTCAGGCTTTGGAGCTACTGGTGCATTTGCCACATTGATAGTGATGTTGACTACCTTAGGCGCAGAAGTTTCCCCATTTATTTTTACCACGTATAAAAAACTATCAATTCCCACAAAATCTTTTTTGGATGTGTATGTGAAACTACCACTTTCATGTAAATCTAAATCACCATTACTACTGTTTTTTTTGATAGAAAATTTTATTTTTGGATTACTTAAAGGTGTAAGAGATTCTGAAAAACTAAGGCCCGAACTTGTTGTATAGTGTTTAGTCTTTGCATCACTTAAAATTGCAAGTTCCGCGGGAGTCAAAAAAGAGAGTTCTATCGTTTTTGAAAAGTTTGGTGAGAGTTTTAAAGTTGCTGATTTCTCTTGATTTGCGAAGCTTGCGATATAGCGTACTTCACCCTCACATTTAGGAAGTGTTGTCTCAACATTTGGAGTAATAGTTCTACCATCGATTACAATACGCGTACCATCGTTAGTATAAAAATTAACAATCGGAAGGTTCATAGAGCTAAAATCTTTGCTAATACGTGTCTCATCAAGCAAGTTTAGTTTAAACTCACCCTTGATAGGACATCTCTCTTTTGCACTTATCGTATATATGTAATTTCCCTCTTTAAGGTGGTACTTTTTATTTGTTTCAATAACCTTATCTCCTAGCATCACTTGTACATTTTGAGCATCTCCTATAATCTCAAAGAGAACATATTGAGGGTGTGTATTTTCTAAAATTTCAGCAAGCTCTTTTTGCAGTGTTGTGATAGTATTAAAATTATTTTTTTGAAATTTATTTGGAAATATCTCTAGAAGTGCTTTTGTAACATTGAGGTGCTCTTGGTAGTCTTTGATTTGAAAATAGCGCTCTTTTTGGTCTTTGCTTAATGTATTCGTGGAAAATCTTTCTACATCTTGAATAAGGTGCGCTGCAACATTAAAAAGTTCCTCTTTTTTGATGATTGCACACTCTTTATCTTTATCTTTTATATAAGTTACTTGCTTTTGAAAAAGATCAAGGATGAGTACATCATCTTTAGACCAAATATCAAAGGTAACAGCAGAGAATAGCTTATCAAAAAAGCCTTCACTATCTTTTTGTTTTGTTTTGCTTTTAAAAAGTTGCTGATTGAGATCTTGATATGCTTTATCTTTTGTTGATGCACAACTTTTAAAAATTAAAGCTTCCGCTTGAAGGATACTATCGCTATAGATGTCATTAAATGTTTTCTCTTGTAGATGAAGCTTGTTTAATATATCTGCAATCTCGATTGAAGTTTGTGTTGCACCAAAAGAGGGTTTTAAAAATGCCACTACAAGATTGTTTGCTTGTTGTATCTGCTCTATCCAGCTTTTGAGAGTTTTTACTTTTTCGTTTATCTCATTTGGAAGTGTATCTACTGTAAAACTGAGTGCTTTTGTAAGAAGTATCTCTGTATTTTCTATCTGTTCACTTGGGATTATTGATACACAGATTTGATTCTCTTTTGTAAATGTTTTGATATTGGTTAACGAAAGATTGCTTGAGACTCTTAAAATAGTATCAATTCTATTTTCTATATCTTCATTGTCATTGTTTTTTACTACAGATTGTGCTTGTGTTATTTCATTGGAAATATCTGCTTTGATATTGGTTGATAAATCATAAAGTGCTTCCTCTTTTGTTGCTCCACACGCTTCAAACCCAAAAAGAGAGGTTGCAACGAAGAAAGAAGTTGCGAAAAAAAGTTTTTTCATTAATGCGCCTTGGTGATAAAAATTTTATGATTATACAAAAGGGTAAAGTCTATTTGCCTTAAGAAACAAATTATTTTCATGTACAATTGCAAGTATGAATTACTTTAAATCAATCGATACCGGTGTTAAATATATGATAATCGCTTCTTTTTTATTTGCGATTATGGGTGCTTTTGCAAAGCTTGCAAGCGAGCATATGAGCTCTTTGGAAGTAGTTTTTTTTAGAAATGTTTTTGGAGTGATAATCATCGCCTACGCACTTTATAAAAAACCAATGGTACAAAAAGGTGGTAAACCTTGGCTTTTGCTTTTTCGTGGGACTATGGGATTTTTAGCTCTTTTAGCATTCTTTTACAATATCGCAAATATCCCTTTGGGTGACGCTATTACATGGTCGAAAACTTCTCCTATATTTACAGCTATATTTGCGTGGATGTTTTTGCAAGAGCGACTGAGTATAAAAGCGTGGGGCGCAGTTGCTTTAGGGTTTGTGGGGATTGTCCTTATCACACAACCTAGCGGACTTGGGTTTAGTAAGTATGACATGTTGGGGCTTTTTAGTGGTGTGGGTGCTGCTTTAGCGTACACTTCTATACGTGAACTCAAAAATTATTATGATACACGTGCAATTGTACTTTCATTTATGGGAGTAGGGACTGTGGGACCTTTACTTCTCTTTGGCATGTCAGAATTTTATACTATCCCTTCGCTAGATTTTTTGCTTGGTGTGTTTGTGATGCCAACGGGAATTGTTTGGGTTTATCTCGTGGGAATGGGGCTTCTTGCTACGGCTTCGCAGATGCTTATGACAAAAGCATATAGCCATACAAAAGCGGGAATCGTAGGAGCGGTGAGTTATACAAATATAATCTTTGCTGTTTTAGTGGGCACGATGCTCGGAGATGCACTTCCAACACTTATCACTACAAGTGGGATAGTTCTCATTATTATTGCCGGAGTTATGGTTGCTAAAGCTAAGTAAAATCTTAGCCCAATCCGCTATAATTATTGACTGATTTTTAAGAAGGTATAAACTATGAAATTACTTGCTGGCCCTTGTGTTATTGAGAGTGAAATAAATATTTTTAAAATTGCAAAAGCATTAGAGATATACCAAAATGATCCTACGATAGATTTTTATTTTAAATCAAGTTTTGATAAACCAAATCGTACATCACTTGATAGCTTTAGAGGGCTTGGAATAGATGAGGGGTTACGAATACTCGAAAAAGTCAAAAATGATTTTGGCTATAAAGTAGTCACAGATGTACATGAATCGTACCAAGTACCCATCGTTGCAGAAGTGGTTGATATGTTACAAATCCCTGCATTTTTATGCCGTCAAACAGATCTACTTGTGGCATGTGCAAAAACAACAAAAGAGGTAAATATCAAAAAAGGGCAGTTTATAAACCCGCCTGATATGAAATACTCGGTAGCAAAAGTACTCAAAACAAGAGGTTGTGATGAGGTTAGCTACGAAAACTCCAAAAAACATGGTGTCTATCTATGTGAGCGTGGAAGCTCTTTTGGATATGGAAATATCGTAGTAGATATGCGCTCTCTTGTTATTATGAGAGAGTTTGCACCTACGATTTTTGATGCAACACACTCTGTGCAAGCTCCAGGTGCACTTGGTGGAAAAACAGGTGGAGATAGTTCTATGGTTCCATATCTCTCAAGTGCAGCTGCTGCTATTGGGGTGGATGGATACTTTTTTGAAACGCATTTTGATCCAAGTATCGCTCTTAGTGATGGACCAAATATGATAAGACTTGAGACGTTAGAAAAACTTATAGCTAAAATTAAAAAAATTGAGGAGATACAATAATGAAACTGATAGAAGGCAACTT
>JAVETY010000089.1:0-7236 GCA_034005815.1 Sulfurimonadaceae bacterium
AAAAGGAAGAATATTATAAAAAAGTGTCCTGTTGTGTAATACGCTATAAAAGGTATGAAAAAATATATAACATGCCAATGGGGTTTATGGTGTTTTAAGACAACACGAGAGAGTTTATAGTCATACCACTGCAAGTTCGTAATAAGATACCAACCAAGTGCTACAACAAATAATACATTGACAATAAAAGCAACTAAAAGCTCATAATTTTCCATCTAATGCTCCAAAGTTTTTAAAAAAGTTTCTTCAATATTTTTAGAAATATCTTTGGCATGTTTGATAAAAAAGTAGTGGTCTCCATCATACGTAACAAGCTTTGAATCTTTTATAAGTTCTGCGATCTTCTCACCCGTATAGAGTGGAGTTGCCGTATCTTTATCACCCCAACAAAGAAGTGCTTTTTTAGAAAATTCACTAAAAGTCTGTGTAAAATCTTCATCAACTACATTTTTAAAAGTTTGATACATTGGCTCACTTAGAGCCTTCGCATCATCTGCTACAAAAAAACTACGTAGTTTGGCAAATCCTAAAAATCTCAAACTTTTATAAAGAGCAATTTTAAGTTTTATTTTGAGAGGTTTTGGAACAAGTACACCTGCACTAGAGAGGAGAACAAGTACAGATGGGTTTAAAATAGTTGCAACTTTGCCACCAAAAGAGTGCCCCACGATAATATCTTTTTGTGCGTTGATATGAATCATCATAAGCTCTACTATGCGTGCTACATCTGTTGTTTTTAAAGCGATATTACAGGTAGAGTTTCCAAAACCTGGTAAATCTATATAAATATGTCTAAAACTATCCATATATGGGCTAAAAGATTTCTTCATAAGCTCTTTATTACTACCCCAGCCATGAAGTATTATCATATCTATCTTGGCATGTGGGTTAAGAATCTCATAGCTTATATCTAGAGTGTGTTGAAGGTATTGTATAGACTTAATCGCCATTATTTCCCTTTTGCTCTAGCAATCGATTCGATGTAGTCATATTTGACACGTGCTCTTTTTGATTGTGGTAAAGAGTTACTTAGTTTTTCTATCAAACCTTCAAAGTCTTCAAAAAGATAGTTTGCCATAGAACCTGGAATTGGGTTGATTTCATTAAGATACACTTCATTGTTAATAACAAAAAAATCACAACGTATCAATGCACCTTCAAAAAGGTTTTTATAGATTTTTTCAAAATTAACTTTGAGTTTCTTGATTATTTCTTCAGAAATATCTGCTTTTGAAGCCTGCTCACTTCTTGAAAAATCCATATATTTTTTTTCAAAATCTAAAAATTCATCTTTTTGTGGCTCTTCTACGATAGAAAAAACCATTTTTCCTTCAATCATACATCCCGCAAGGTTATACTCTTTGACACCTTGTATAAATGGCTCAACTAGAACACTTTTATCATACTCATATGCAATATCAAGTGCATAATCAAGTTCGTTTTCTTCTTTTACGATACTCACACCAATAGAGCTTCCAAGGCGTGCAGGTTTTACGATGATAGGATATGTGAGTTGTATATTTTTATGTTCATTAGAGCGCAGTATCTCATACTCTAAAGATTTCACACCAATTGCTTTACAGAGATATTTTGTATAACGCTTATCATAAGAGAAGACACTCGCATCCATGCGAGGTCCAATATACTTGATACTATAAAAATCTAAAAGTGCGGCAACAGTACCATCTTCACCATCTGCACCATGGATGAGATTAAGCACTGTACCCTTAATTTGGTTTGTACTAAAAAGTGATTTTTTCATAAAACCACCTTGTGCTATATAAAGCTGAGGCATTTTTCTATAAGAGCCATTTGCAAAAGTGCTTGATTTCATAAGTGAAGGTTCAATAAGATAAAAACTATGATCTTGATCACAAAAAATAAACTCTAATTTAAATCCTGAAAGTTTTTCTCTCAGTGTTATAGCACTTACAATGCTAATTTCATGTTCAAAACTAGCGCCACCAAATAATATATTTAACTTCAATGTTGTCCTTTGTTACAGTTTTTGTAAAAGTTTTAAAGCTTCTTTGACAAGTGCTGCTGTATCGCTACTGCTACACTCACTCAGAACTTTTGAAATTTTTTCTTTTTTAAAGCCTAAGCTCTCTAGTGCTTCAAACGCTTGTGAATAAGAAGCACTCTCTGGAGTCGATGCAGCAACTAATTCTACATCAAAACCATTAAGTTCTACCAAAATCCGCCCTGCACTCTTTGGTCCAATACCTGGAACTTTTTGTATTGCTTTTATATCGTTTGTATTTATAGCAGTTGCAAACTGTGCAGGAGAGTATGTAGAACATATCGCCATAGCAACCTTTGGTCCTACACCACTGATTTTTATAAGTCTTTCGAAGAGTTTTTTCTCACTCATATCTATAAAACCATAAAGTAAATCTGCATCTTCTCGTACTATATGTGTCGTATAAAGGTGCACTTTTTCTTTTGGTAAAGCAGAAAACGAGTGCAATGATATAAAAACCTCGTAAATAACTCCCTGAACCTCTAGATGTGCAAAGGATGGTTCCTTATATACTACATCTCCTTTTAAACCTACTATCACTCTTGTACCGTCCTTATCTCATATATTCCATATTTATCTTCTACAAGCCCAAATATATGCTCAATACTGCCTTCATTAGGAGTGATTGATAGTAACATGGGTGGCTCTACCATTTGAACTCTCACTTCATTATGTCCACTCCAAGGACCTCTGTTGATAATCCTTGCATCAAAAATATTATCTTGAAACGATGCTGTACGTGTTGTTAACATGGCATGTTGCGCTGTTTTTTGCTCCTGTTCCTCTTTTATTTTTTGGAGATGTTGCGCTGCTTGTTGAAATTGTTTAAATTTATTTACAAATGACTCCGGCATTTTAATCCCATTTTCTTTATAATGCATAAGCTTTTTTTTCACATCATTAAAAGCAGGAGTGTTCGTTTTTATGATTCTTGTATACGTTTCTATCTCTTTTGTTAAATCTTTAATCTCTATCTCTAGCTTTTTAATAGTATCTTTATGTTCAGAAAATCCATCTTCTGCTTTAAGGAGAGGATTTATTGTAAAGATATTTTCATTCCCGTGAATTTTTTGTATCTCTATCTTTTTAGAAGCCGTAGCTTTGACATAAGAGCTACAGTTTTCTATATAAATCTCTTTGGCATGTATCACTCCACCCACGGCTTGGCTTATGCGTACAATTTCCCCTTCCACCTCTCCATGTTCAAGACGTGTGATATGTATCTCTTTACCAACCGCTTTACCTTTATGAACATTAATCTTTAATGTATCCGCTTTCACAAAAGAAGTTTTATGTGTTTGTCCCCCTATAATTGCTCGCATCGCAGAAACCTTCGCATTGGAGCCTACATTTCCATCTATATTTATTTCACTTACCTCTACAGACATTCCACTGCCTATCGCATCTTTAAGTGAATCACTCTCTTTAACACTTATAGCTACGTCAGAATCAAGCCCTGTAGAGATAGAACCGGTTGTTTTAAAACTAATCTCTGTAATATCTACATCTTTTTTAATGCCATAGATATTATTTTCAAAAGATATATAGCCATTTTCTGTAGCGATATAAAGTATTTTATCTGGGGTATCTTTCATCTCTATCGTAGCATCAACATTAAAAGTGGGCTGATTTGTTGTGATTGCTTCTTTTGGTTTTAAAAATTCACCACGGCAGTTACGTCCTGGTTTTCCCTCTTTTGCCTTTATATATTCTATCAGTACATCATCTTTTTTGACATTTTTTATAAAATTGCGATCTTTGTAATCTACTTTATCAAGTCCATTAAGATCCACTTCTTCTTTTTTATCAAAATGAATAATGAGCTTATCATTAACAGTTGCAACAGGTTCTAAAGCTTCTGCTATAAGGATAGTTTGAGTCTCCTCGTACACTACCTCCTCTTCAATCCTAATATGCACTACTAACTTATTTATCGCTTCTTGTACCATATCATCAAAAATATGGATAAGTATTCCAGCTCTCATTTTTGCTTTGTTTATCAGCATCTCAAGATCTTTCTCTAAAGTGCTACTATAAGCTATTTTGGAGCCCTCTTTAATAGTGAGATAGATTTTACATTTTGTACTATTTGCCCCAACAGCTAATGAAAGATCTTTAAATGGATCAGTGTCTTTATCTTTTGAGAAAATTTCTACTTCATAGGTTTGTTTTATCTGAAAGTCAGGATTTAAAAGTGTTGTGAGTGGATCTAGCTCTTTAAAGTAAGCATATTCAACCTCTTCAAACTCAACCTCCTCTTTTTCGTTATTTTTACGTACAAACGTCTGTACTTCAAGAAGAGTAAAATCGAGGTTTTCCACTTTCATATGATTGGAACTTGCAACTTTCATAAGTTCTTTTGCTACATTTTCAGTTTGTACAGCAATTGGGCGTATTTTTTTCACAGTAGATGTTATTTCTTCTTCTTTTTTGTTAAAACCAAATAATGACATCTCAAACCATCCTAAAATAGGTACTTGCACTCGCGTCAAGCTTTAAAAGTGCATTTTAATCAATCTTTTGTTAAAATGGCGTAAAACGGTGTTAATTATAAATTTTTCTTCTAAAGTAGCCCATGTTTAAAGCCATATTTACAAATAGTTTTGGAATCTTATTCTCAAGAATACTGGGCTTTGTGCGTGACCTTATGACCGCTTCTGCTTTGGGTGCGAACATCTATAGTGATATCTTCTTTATCGCATTTAAACTCCCTAATCTTTTTCGTCGTATCTTTGCTGAGGGTGCTTTTACTCAAGTATTTATCCCTGCTTTTGCACGTTCTGCGCATAAAGGTGTTTTTGCTATACATATTTTTACTGTTTTTAGCTCCATCATCCTTATCCTCACCCTTTTAGTAAACCTTCTTCCAGAGCTCGCAACAAAGCTTATCGCTTTTGGTTTTGATAACACAACACTAGAGCTTGCAGCTCCTTTTGTAGCTATAAACTTTTGGTATCTACCACTTATATTTGCCGTAACATTTTTAAGTACGATGTTGCAATATAAACATCATTTTGCCACCTCTGCATTTTCCACTGCACTTTTAAATCTTTCACTTATCTTAGCAATTTACTTCTCTACTGATAAATCACACGAGGAGATAGTGTACTATCTAAGCTTTGGTGTCGTTATTGGTGGAATTTTACAACTTCTTGTACATGTTATGGCGATACAAAGATTAGGGCTTACAAAAATACTCTTCGGTGGAGTAAAATACCTTGGTACAAAAGCAAAGATAATTAAAAAAG
Organism: Sulfurimonadaceae bacterium; assembly: GCA_034005815.1. Classification (GTDB taxonomy): domain Bacteria; phylum Campylobacterota; class Campylobacteria; order Campylobacterales; family Sulfurimonadaceae; genus Sulfurimonas. The sequence goes on from JAVETY010000089.1 coordinate 5,272, forward strand.
ATACAAAAAAATTTCGACAAGAGTTTTTTCCCGCAATGTGGGGTAATTCCACGTCACAAGTAAGTGCTTTTCTGGATACGATTTTAGCCTCTTTTTTGGTAGCAGGATCGATTAGTTATCTCTACTATGCCAACCGTATTTTTCAGCTTCCGCTTGCGCTTTTTGCAATTGCAGCAGCAATTGCTCTCTTTCCAAAAATTTCCCGTTTTTTAAAAAATAATGATGACAAGAAAGCACTTGCTTACCTTACAAAAGCATTTTGGTTTCTTGCCTATTTACTTGGAGCGAGTACCTTAGGTGGATTTATCTTAGCACACGAGATTACTTGGCTTTTATTTCAGCGTGGTGCTTTTAGTGCAGAAGATACTGCACAAACTACTTTTGTGCTTCAGATGTATATGCTTGGTCTTTTGCCTTTTGGTTTACAAAAATTATTTTTACTTTGGATTTATGCCAAACAGAGACAACTTCGTGCTGCAAAAATAGCAACTATCTCACTTCTTACATATATCATTTTTGCTCTGACACTTATCACACCTATGGGTGTTGGAGGTCTTGCACTTGCTGGAACGCTTAGTGGATTTGTAAGTTTCTCTTTAAGTATTCACGCTTTTGGTGCAAAACAATTTTTCGCTATACTTCGATGTAAACAAACTATCTATTTTCTTGCAGGTGGCATTTTGCTCGCCCTATTATTACTTTTACTCAAGGATTTTTTACATGCTTTTATATGATTCAGTACAAAAACAAAAAAGAGAATTTATTCCCCAAAAAGAGGGAGAAGCAACCCTTTATGTATGTGGTCCAACTGTGTATGATAATGCGCACTTAGGGCATGCCAAGAGCGCTTTAGTATTTGACTTACTGAGTCGTGTTTTGCGTGCAAATGGCTTGCATCTTACCTATGCTAGAAATATCACAGATATAGATGACAAAATAATCAAAAAAGCATTAGAGCAAAATAAACCTATAGGTGAGATAACACGTTTTTATACAGATGCTTTTTCAAAAGAGATGGATGCACTCGGAGTAGCGCGTCCAGATTTAGAGCCAAAAGCAACAGAAAATCTCGATGCAATGATAGAGATGATAGAGAAGCTTTTAGAGACAAAACACGCGTATAAAGTTGAAAATGGTGATGTTTATTTTGATACATCAAAAGATGAAAAATATCTTACACTTTCTAAAAGATTTCAAGAAGAAGATACAAAAATAAAACGTATCGAAAACGGAGCACAAAAGAAAAATAGTGCAGACTTTGCACTTTGGAAATGTGTAAATGATGGAACAGTGAGTTTTGCTTCACCTTTTGGAGATGGTCGTCCAGGATGGCATTTAGAGTGTTCTGCAATGATAGAAAAGCATTTAAGCAAGCCTCATAGTAAGTTTGCTGTAGATATCCACGGTGGTGGAGCAGATTTACTTTTTCCACACCATGAAAACGAAGCAGCACAAACGAGATGTGCAACAAATCACGCACTAGCAAACTACTGGATACATAATGGTTTTGTCACAATTAATGGCGAAAAAATGTCAAAAAGTCTTGGAAATAGCTTTTTTCTAAAAGATGCTTTAAGAGAATATGATGGAGAAGTTTTACGTTTTTATCTTTTGGGAAGTCATTATCGCAGTGATTTCAACTTTAATACACAAGACTTACAAAATTCTAAAAAACGACTTGATAAAATCTATCGTCTCAAAAAAAGAGTTTTTGGAGTAGCAAACGATTTTTTAATCACTCCATTCCAGTCAGAACTTCTAGAAGCTCTTAGTGATGATTTAAATGTCTCTGAAGCACTACGTGTTATCGATGAGATGATAAACAAAGCAAATGAAACTCTTGACATCTCAGGTAAACACAAAGAACTCAAAAAAGAGATAGTTGCAAACCTTGCATATATAGAAAAAGTTCTAGGATTTGGTATCAAAAATCCTTTTGAGTATTTTCAACTTGGAGTTGATATT